>NZ_JBALOQ010000090.1:0-8759 GCF_036962705.1 Bacillus sp. JJ1562 | reverse complement strand
ATCGGTGTGTTTGCTTCCTTACTAATCGCAATGGTACTTACCATTGTATTTGGATATGAAGGCAAGAACGACCTAAGAGCAGCTAAGAAGACAAACAAAGAATTTGGATTAGGAAACGTAAAGAAAGAAATGATCGCAAGTCCATTAACAGGTCATATCGTTCCATTAAGTAAAATAGCCGATCCGCTTTTTTCAAAAGAAATTGTAGGAAAGGGAACTGCAATCGAACCAACAAAAGGTGCCATCATTTCTCCAGTGGACGGAGTCGTAACGACATTATTCCAGAGTAAACATGCGATTGGAATCACATCGAATGACGGGGCTGAAATTTTAATCTCGGTTGGGGTTAATACAGTTAAGTTGAAGGGTAAATATTTTACTTCCCATGTAGAGCAATGGTCTCAAGTGAAAAAAGGTGATCTACTCATTGAATTTGACATCGAGAATATTAAAGCAGCTGGATACGATCTGAAATCTCCTGTCGTGATTACCAATACAGAAGAATATTTAGAAGTAAAACCAATAAAAACGGGTAATGTTGAATCAGGTGATGATACATTACTAAAACTAGATGCATAGCAAACAAAAACAATGGTGTAAACACTTAGAAATCGTAATAATGAAACCTATTAGGAGGAACTGACATGCAAAAGCAACCTGATTTACAAGTTAGAACGAAGAAACTGATTGAACAAGATGGTTTGAAATTTAAAGATTTAAATAATGATGGCAAACTAGATCCTTATGAAGATTGGCGTTTAAGCCCGAAAGAACGTGCAGAAAATCTTGTTTCCTTGATGAACATCGATGAAAAAATCGGGATGATGCTGATCAATTCTAGGAAAATGGGACTTGCCCAGGAAGATAAAAGCAAGACAAGCCATGATGGCGTCTTAGATGAAAGTATTATCGAAAGAGGAGAAACCATTTTCGCTACTAGCAAAGTATACGGAACCACTCATACGATTGCTAACAGGAAACTAAGACATTTCATTTTAAGAGATAACTTCACACCAGCTGAAATGGCGGAATGGGTTAACGCGCTGAATGAAGTAGCTGAGGGTACGCGCTTAGGAATTCCCGTTCTCGTTGCATCGAACTCCAGAAATGAAAATGGTGAAGCAGTATTTGGTATGAATGATGCAATCGGTATCTTCTCTACATGGCCAGGAACATTAGGATTGGCAGCAGCGGCTAAGGGCGATATCCAAAATGGTGGTGACGCCTCCCTTATTAGTGAATTTGCAAACATTGCCCAAAAAGAATGGAATGCCACAGGTTTAAGAAAAGGGTATATGTATATGGCAGATGTGGTGACAGATCCGAGATGGCAGCGTACGTATGGAACATTTGGGGAAGATCCAGAGTTTATTGCTGATGTGATCGGTCGTATCCTTGACGAATTCCAAGGCGAAACCTTAGGAAAAGATAGTATTGCGATGACTACGAAGCATTTCCCAGGTGGGGGAGCGAGAGAAAATGGCTTTGACCCTCACTATGAAGAAGGAAAATGGAATCTATACCCAACTCCGGGTAGCTTAGAAAAATACCATCTACCACCATTTAAAGCAGCGGCAGATCATGGAACATCTTCCATCATGCCATATTACTCGATTCCAAGTATTAAGAAGAGTGTGGTCCAGGAGTTTGAAGGGGAAGAAATCCCATTCGAAGAGGTTGGATTTACGTTTAATCGTTATTTCATCGACCATATCCTTCGTGGAAAGCTTGGATTCAAAGGCTATGTGAATAGTGACAGCGGGATTATTAATAACATGAGCTGGGGTATGGAAAACAGCAGTGAAGCGGAACGCTTTGCGAAAGCAATAAATGCGGGTACCGATTTGATTGCTGATACGAATGATATTGAAAATCTGAAATTGGCTATTAGCAATAGATGGATCACTGAAAAACGAATCGATGAGTCAAATGTACGACTCTTAACAGAAATGTTCGCTTTAGGTCTATTTGATGACCGCACATACAATGATCCAGAAAAGGCAACTGAGGTTGTCAGCACGAAAGCGCACTGGGAAGCTGCATACGAAGCGCATAAAAAATCAGTGACCGTACTAAAAAATTCAAACGAAACCTTGCCACTTACATCGGACAAGCTGGATGGTAAAAAGGTGTATATTGAAGTGTTCCATAAGGAGCAGGAAAGAGCAACTTCTTATACAGAAAAAGCAAGAAATGAAGCAAAAGAACTCGGACTGTTTAACTTAACAGGCAACTATGAAGAAGCCGATACAGCGATTCTGTTCCTACATCCAAAATCTGGTTCTTACTTTAATGCAACACCAGGTCTACTAGAGCTTGATATTTGTGAGGATAAAGTAAACTCGGCGATTGATGGTTCATTGTATCAGGAATCTACTTTAAGTGGACTTGACCACCTAAAAGAAGTTGCTGACAGCATCCATAGCCGCGGCGGTAAAGTCGTGATGAGTGTAAATATTATCCTTCCATGGATTTTAGGAAATGTAGAACCAATGGCTGATGCTTTGATTGCGGGCTACGATACATTCCACAATGCACAGCTTGAAGTGATTGCAGGGAATCATAAGCCAACAGGTGTCTTACCAATAACTTTACCAGCAAGTGAAGGAGTGATTGCCGTTTACCAAAATGGAGATTGCGTATCACCAAATGACGTACCAGGATATGACAAAGACAAATACATGCCAGCAGGAATGACTTATGCGTATAAAGACAGTGATGGTAATGTATATAAACTTGGTCATGGGTTGAAATATTAATAATAAAATGAAAATCACAGGTGTAAAGCCTGTGATTTTTTTGTGGGATTGAAAAAGCACGGAAAACGGTTCATTCAACTTGACTGGATCCTCGATTCAAAAATAAGCTTCTATCTCCGGAAAACAATTATCGAAGAACCTTCAGTGCTTCTGAAATTTTGTGAGCAAAATGTAATGGGGGTTCAACAGATTGAAAGTGGATATAAAGAATATTCGGTTTGGTGAACAGCCAATGATTATGAATGGCGCTCACTATTATCCCATTTTTAATTAAAATTTTTGTAAATGCTGGAATTTCTTCTTCGAGTATAACGGTTTCCCCAAGATTAAGGGCATTGCCCTCATAATCCAAAGATGCAAATGATATTTCGGCCTCTATTTTTCCAGGGCTTGGACGACCTTGAATGGTAACATGTAGATTCCGTTTAATACTTACAGAACAAACTTCATTTTTTACTTCTGGTTTTTGGTTTAGAATTTGGCCAAATTGTTGGCAGAGTGTGTTGAAATTATTCATTAGAAATCCTCCCCAATCTATTTTTATAGTTTATGCAATTGTTTTCGCCCTGCTTCTTTCGTAACTCTCATTTGATCAAAATTAAAAGGCAAACATGATAAATTTAGCGTCTCTTACCCTAGTAAGGCGCGTTTTTTTATGAGAAAAACCGACGTGATGCTGCATTTTGCAAAGGAAGCTGGATGGGCAGGTTATCTGCTAATTGTCTTTTCGTTAGAGATGCCTTAAAAACTGATCACCTCTCGATTAATTGCGTCAACTTGTGGGTTTAATCGATTGAAAATGAGGGACCCTGGGAAAATGTTAAGTCAAAGTCAAAAGGATCGATGGGTGGAAGTAATTGGGCAGCTAAATGAAACCAATATCCAAATTTTCGATGGGGCTGGACAAACAGTTTCAGAAATGAGAGCAAAGACACGAAAGATGCTGCATCAATTTCCAAATTAATTGGAATGCCGTTGATCTGATTCTATTTAAGTGAAAAAACGCAAAGGTGTACTGGGTCTCATTTTTAATTAGGCTATGATGCTGCCAATAATGATTTAACATACTATAAAATAATCCGTTTATATTTTTTACATTTTGTATAATGACATTATGGTTAATAGAGTTATAATTTTAAATAACTGAATATTTAAGTAATTAATACATTAAGACTTTTTGGCATGGGATGCTTCTGACGAGGTCCTTTTGATTGTTTAGTTTCAACTCCATCAGATACTAGAATGCAAGAAGGATCTTTGGTTATCACTAATTAAAGGGGAGTCTACAATGTTGCAAAAACAAAAACTGTTAATCAATAGGGAAAGATTAATGAACGAATTGGAACGATTTGCAGACTTTGGCAGGACAGAAAAAAATGGAGTGACAAGGCTAGCATTAACAGATGAAGACCGACACGCCAGGGATTATTTCCGAGCATGTTGTGAGGAATTAGGAATGGATGTGAAGATTGATGATATGGGATGTATGTATGCTACACTTGAAGGCACTGAGAAAAAACCTCCTATCCTGATTGGCTCCCATTTAGATTCCGTCAAAAAAGGAGGCAGGTTTGATGGTGTACTAGGGGTAGTAGCCGGTTTAGAAGTAGTAAGAACCCTCGTAGACCATAATATTAAACCTAAAATTCCAATTACTGTTGTGAATTTTACCAATGAAGAAGGTGCTAGATTCGAGCCTTCGATGATGGCATCTGGTGTTCTAGCAGGTAAATTTACAAAGTCCGTCATGATGCAAAAGCAGGATTCTGAAGGAATTACTTTTGGCGAAGCACTAAAGGCGATTGGATACGAAGGGAATGTGGAAAACCGCCTTAAAGAAGCAACCGCTTTACTTGAATTACATATAGAACAAGGACCAATTTTAGAATCTGAAGCGCTTTCGATTGGTGTTGTAGAATGTGTTGTAGGTATGGCTTGTTATGAAATTGAAGTGACTGGGGAATCCAATCATGCAGGTACCACCCCGATGAACATGCGTAAGGACGCACTGTTTGCAACGAATAACCTTATAAATGAGATACGGAAATACTTTGGTTCTTTAGATAAGGATCTAGTCTATACAATAGGAAGGATAAATGTCTATCCAAGCATTCATACAGTTATTCCGAATAAAGTTGTTTTTACCCTTGAGGCTCGTCACAAGGATATGGATATCGTCAACGATGTGAAAAATTTCGTTGAAGGTCTTTCGAATTTGGAAATGAATGAAGGATGTGAGATAGAAGCAACGAAATTATGGGAACGAGATACAGTTTGGTTCAAGCCCGAACTCTGCAATCTTATAGAGCAATCCGCAAAATCACTTGGTTACACCCATAAACGCATGGTTAGCGGTGCCGGGCATGACGCGCAGTTCATCGCAAGCTATATCCCTACCACCATGCTGTTTGTACCGAGCAAAAATGGAAAAAGCCATTGCGAAGAAGAACTGACCACCTTGGAGGAATGCGAAAAAGGAGTAAACGTCGTCTTGAATACTGTCATTAGCCTATTATCTCAATAAAAATAAAAAAATATATAACAAGGAGGTAAAGTTTTTTTCTATTTTCCAATATTACTAGAAAATTATTAGAAGTCGAAAACGTGTTCCTAAAAAGGCATTAGTAATTTAGAATAAACCAAACGCTCAGACAATTCTGAGCGTTTGTTGTGCAACATACGCTAATTATTTTCTATTATCCACGTGTATTTGTAAACCCACCATCAATGCTGATAACTTCGCCATTAATGTATTGGGCAGGCGATGTTAATAAGAAGGCAACTAATTCTGCTACTTCTTCTGGTTGACCATAGCGTTTTTGAGGAACCGATTGGATTGCAGCCTGTTTAATTTCAGGTGGTTGAGATTCGAAATAAGCTTTGATCATCGGTGTTTCTGTTCCACCAGGAGCAATCGCGTTACAACGAATACCTTTGCTTGCATACTCCATCACGATACTCTTGGTTAATCCCACAATGCCGTGTTTTGTAGCAGAGTAAGTGACAACACCTGCTTGACCAATCACACCAGCGGTTGAAGAAGTGTTAACGATTGAACCGCCACCGTTTTTCAACATAACGTCTAATACGTATTTAACTCCATATAATGCACCCATTAAGTTAATTCCAACAATCTGTTCAATTTCATCAGTTGAGACCTCGCCAAAAGGTACGCCACTACCAGAAATCCCTGCATTATTGAAAAAGTAATCAATCGTACCAAATTTTTCAATAGCTGCATCTACATAAGCTTTTACATCTTCTTTTTTTGATACGTCCGCTTTTACAAAGATGGCATCAACGCCTAATTCTTTAACAAGATTAACCGTTTCAGCCCCACCTTGTTCATTAATATCGACCACTACGATGTTAATACCTTCTTTTGCTAGTCGAACAGCAGAAGCTTGTCCTAAACCGCTTCCACCACCAGTGATAACTGCTACTTTTGAATTTGTCATACCTAACACCCCTTATGTAATTTCCTTTTGTTGTCTTTACATTATTATTCTAACATAGAGAAAATTTTAACACTTAGAAAATGCTCGAATATTGTCGATTGTTCGATTCAAAAGGCGTATTAAAATGGATATGGAAAAAAGCATTTACGTAGAAATTTTCTGTATGCCTCTAAGAAAAAGTGGAAATATAACAAAAAAGGAGAAATATAATAAAATACAGGAGGGTAATATGGAAAAGGGTCATTATAATGAAGATGCCAATTTAAAAAGAAAAGAAAGTGAAACATTAGAAATTAGTTCGACAGGATACGGATTAGAATCTGTTTCAAAAGAAAATGAAGATGAATACAGACTTGAACAAAGAAATAGCCATTTAAGATCGATATTACAAAACTGATCTTTAATGAGGAAATTAAAACTATAGTAAAAGTAATACAACAAAAAACAACCCTTAATATGTAATAAGAGTTGTTTTTTTGTTGTATTTAAATATGAAACGAAATACCAGAAAAAAGGACACTTTTTAAATGCGGTCATCACTTATGAAAATTTGTTTTTTAAGTAATTTTGATGGTTTAGGTAAAGATATGAATGCAAATTACAGGAGGTGTACTACATGAACAGTGACGTATATCGAGATAAAATTGTTGTTTTGGATCAGAATGGGGTTGAAAAAGAATTTTCGATTGAAGCCTTATTTGATATGAAGGACAAAACATTTGCATTGTTACGCTCTGAACAAGATCAAAATAACACATTTGTCATGCAAGTGGAGAATACGGATGATGGTCAGTTTTTGACAGGAATTAGCGATCCATCCGAACGTGATATGGTTCTAGATGCATATGAGATAGCTATTGATGCTAATCCAGCGGAGTAAAATTCTGAATGGAAAAGAAGATACTAGATGTTATTGATCATCAAATGAGGAATCAAATAGAAAAAGAAATAGAAGGTTTGACGTTTACAAAAAACTTTCGATCGCCTTCTGCCGAGGAATGGTACGTTTTTTTACCGAGCTATAAAGACCCGAATACTGGTGGTGCAGCTGGCAAGGTTATTATTCACTATAACCTATATGATACAAAGGAGATATTCATCAATACTACAATACTATTTGACGACCCTGCCTTACATAAAGAATCACTTCATCACCTTGTTTATGCTATTTCTGATGAGCTTGTAAACCGATTGGTTGGATATGCGGATACTCTTCTCTCAGTTCATGCAGGTGAGAATACGTATAATGCAGAATACAAAAACTGAAGGGGTTATTATGGAAGATAAAATGATACAAGCAATAAAACAACATGCAATTCCAATTACCAATTCTAAAGATAACCTTGATTCACTTGTTACTTCTATTAAAAATCAGAAATATGTTTTGTTGGGGGAAGCCTCACACGGAACGTCTGAGTTCTATAAAATACGTGCTGACATCACCAAAAGATTAATCGTTGAAAAAGAGTTCACCTTTATAGCTGTAGAAGGTGATTGGCCAGCATGTCAAGAGGTGAATCGCTATATAAAAGGGTATTCAACTCAATATAATAATGCTCGTGATGTCCTAATGTCTTTTAAACAGTGGCCAACCTGGATGTGGGCAAATGAAGAAATAATTGAATTAATCGAATGGTTAAAAGAATTTAATGAAGGAAAACCGTTTGATAGAAAAGTTGGTTTTTATGGAATTGATATCTATAATCTATGGGAATCGATGGATGAAATACTTAAGTATTTAGAAAAAAGAAACTCACCAGATTTTGAGGTCGCGAGAAAGGCTTTCGCCTGTTTTGAACCATTTAATCGTGATGCGGAAAAGTATGCTTTGTCCTCATCTTTTTATTCTGAGGGATGTCATGAAGAAGTAACAAAACTTCTAATGGAAGTGAGTTTAAACAAACATACCTATCATGATTCAGAGGAAAGCAGTTTAAACGTCGAGGTAAACGCGCTTATTACCGCTAACGCTGAAAACTATTATACAACCATGATTACAAACGATAATGAATCATGGAATATTAGAGATCGTCACATGGTAGAAGTCATAAATAAAATTGATTCGTTTAATAACAGTCATTCCAAAGGGATTATATGGGAACACAATACACATGTTGGGGATGCAAGAGCGACGGACATGGAAAAAGAAGGAATTGTCAAT
Source organism: Bacillus sp. JJ1562 (assembly GCF_036962705.1). NCBI lineage: Bacteria > Bacillati > Bacillota > Bacilli > Caryophanales > Bacillaceae > Bacillus > Bacillus sp. JJ1562. The sequence goes on along the minus strand of NZ_JBALOQ010000090.1, from coordinate 381 downwards.
GTAGGACAACTCATAAGGGAACAAGTAGGTTCGGAAACCGTGTTTATTGTTGGTTTCGGTACACATCATGGGACGGTTATTGCAGCTACCAAGTGGGGTGTAGACTTTGAAAAAATGAATACCCCTCCCGCGGTTTCCGGAAGTTGGGAAGATTTTCTCTATAAAGCAGGTGCTTACGATAAACTCCTAGTATTTACGGATAAAAATAGAAAATTATTTACTAGGCCTATTGGCCATCGCGCAATTGGCGTTGTCTATCATCCACAATATGAGCATTACGGTAACTATGTTCCATCAGTGATAGCAGACCGATATGATGCGTTTGTTTTTGTAAATAACACAAATGCTTTAACTCCACTTGAAGTATCTGGCGTGTTAATT
>NZ_JBALOQ010000089.1:0-1165 GCF_036962705.1 Bacillus sp. JJ1562 | reverse complement strand
ATTTGGGTAAAACAGGAAAAAGTCAAAAATAATTTCCGAAAGTGATAAGGGTTATGAAAGAATCCACCAAACTAAAAAAGATAGGAGTCTATTATTTAAAAGGAAAGGCCCCTATCTTATATTTCTCGTAATTAACAATTTTTCTTTAAATAGTATGTCCCTTTTTTGGATGAACAAGGTTGATAGTATTTAACAAGAGTTCTTAGGATCAATGCCTTTGATTTTATGATTTTACACCATTCGAAAATAGTTCCCGATGTAACCTTTATTTCAGGAAAAAGTAGGATCAACTCCTCTACACTACGCAATATTGCTGCTTCTTTATCCTCTACAAAACCGCACTTTTTACAAGCTAAAGTCGTTGTTCGCCCTGAATCTAACATATCTAAGCTCCCACACCCTGCACACAAAATCCCTTTCGCCATCCCATCAAAACTATACTCTGGGAGCAGTGAATAAGGCGAGTTTTTTACATGTAGCTCCAAAAGCTTATTTGCCAGTCCATGATGTTTTCCAATTAATCTCGAAGACTGAGTATTTAATTGTTTAATAAAGCGCTCAAGTTGTGTTGGAAAAATAATCGGTAGGTCTGGTGAAGCATGGTAGAGGTAAAATTCAGGATTTATGAATACGAGGTGGCCCTCAACTGTACAGTTCAATCGTAGTTTTGGAGTAATTGCCGAAAGAGAGATACACTTCGATTTAATTGAAGGAGCGGATTTTTAATCTCCTTCCCAGATAGCATTCGTAAACAATCGCCATCTAGTAGATAATCACCTTCGAAATTTTTCACTTCAAAAATGTGAATTTTGTGTTGAGAAATAAGGAGTGAATCAATTTGATAATGGGTATTGTTTGTTTCTAAAAGTAAGTTATTGATAATGAGGCAATCAAGGGAGAGGTTGATTATGCGTTTGTCAAACATTTTTTCTCCAATAAAACCCTTTTCAAGTGAAATGATTTGATTTTCTGTTTTCGCGGTAACTTTGGTTCGGGCTCGGATAAATCTTAAAAGTAGCAATTCAAGTGGAATGGTACGAGGTTTAATGATCAAAAACAACACTTCCTTTTAATAAGATTCGAGATAATTGTAAATCTTATCTTCACTATATACAATTGATAATTTCTGCAACTTGTATATACATCGGTTCAGAAAATTCTAATA
>NZ_JBALOQ010000088.1:0-1519 GCF_036962705.1 Bacillus sp. JJ1562 | reverse complement strand
AAAATGAATATAAATTATAAAACCTATGCATTTTATCTATAATAGATAAATACAAAGACTGCCCAAGCTTATTTAGCAGCGATGGATAATCGAAGTTATCCGAAAATAACATTTGCTTATAAAATTAAGTGTACACCCAGAGTAAGTATAGTTAAAATGAATAAAATAGATAATAATTATGAAAGAAATCTATAAAGGGGCTAAACAATGGATACGAAGCAATTGTACTATTTTATTGAAGTAGCAAAACAAAAAAGCTTTACAGGAGCAGCTCAAGCCCTGTGCTTATCACAACCAACAATTAGCAAAATGGTAAGAAATCTTGAAGATGAGTTGAAAGTTGAACTAATTGATCGGTCAGCGAAAAAAATAGAGTTAACAGTCGCAGGAGAAATTGTATTTGAGGAAGGAAAAAAGATTTTAGAGAAGATTGATGATTTATCTTCGCTCTTAAACGACATGATGAATTTGAAAAAAGGAAAGCTAAAAATAGGGGTTCCTCCTCTGATTGGATTTTTATTTTTCCCGAAAATCATAAAAGGATTTCGCGATGTATATCCCGATATTTCGATACAATTAATTGAAAATAGTGCACTAAAAATAAAGGAAGCGGTAAAAGAGGGAATACTTGATTTAGGTGTAACTGCATTACCTGTAGAGGAAGATGAATTTGATGTTATGACTATTGTAGAGGAGGAGATGATGTTATTTGTTCATTCTTCTCATCCACTTGCTCGTAGAGAGAAGGTTTCCTTAGTAGACATAAAAGAAGAAGCATTTGTCCATTTTCAAGATGATTCTACTCTCTATCAGCAAGTCCTGCAGGAGTGTATAAAAGCAGGGTTTCGTCCCAATGTTACATACCAAAGTACCTATTGGGATTTTATCACAGAGATGGTGAAGCTGAATCTTGGCGTCTCAATTTTCCCTCAATCCCTTGCAAAAAGAGTAGATTCTAGTCTCATTAAAGCTATTCCTATCGTTAATCCCACCATTACCTGGAAGTTAGGGGTTATTTTAAAGAAGAATAAGTATGTTTCATATGCAGCAAAAGAAATGGTTTCATATATTTGTTCCTCAAAAATATGAAACATAACACCTATTTTTTAATAAAATAGGAGGGAAGCTCAAAAAGCTAGTTTCAACAAAAGATGTAGTTTGAAATGGCAGGGGACCTAAATTGTATCTGACTTATATCAATTATTTGCATCAAAACCGTTTGCGATCAATATTTGCTGAAATTCTTGGGGCAGCGGCAGAAATAAGCAATTCAAGGGAAAAAACCGATACACTTTTAGCCTATATTAATGGAGCAACTTCATGATGAAAAAGGCTTCCTTTGCCGTTGGCAATGACGCTGAAAAAATCGACATTCGTTCAAACTACCTTTTGCGATTTCCTGTATTAATGGTGTACTGCCTTGATAAAATGATGCTGGAACAGCTTGTGTTTGACCGAATGTTGTTGTTTGTTTTGTAAGCATGAAGAGCATTTTGAGTAAAAACCATGTTCAAAAAGT
>NZ_JBALOQ010000087.1:0-1284 GCF_036962705.1 Bacillus sp. JJ1562 | reverse complement strand
TGTTATTGTACCCATATGGTAGACAACTTTAGAAAAACGCACTCTCAAATGCTACATTTAGTTTTGGGGGAGTGTATAAAATGAGAATTCAAAATAATTATCCATATGATTTAAAGAAACAAGTTGTAGAGATGTTTTTAGAGGGGCATTCTGCGTCTGAATTAGCTAAGAAATTTGAGATTAAAAATCAACGTAGAGTATATGACTGGGTAGAGAAGGTAAGAGCTGATGGGTATTCTGCATTAAACGATACTAGGGGACAGAAAAGTAAGGGGAAGAGTAAAAAGAAAAAAACGTTAGAAGAAGAGTTTGAATTACTGAAGTTGGAGAATGAATACTTAAAAAAGTTGTTGGATCTAAAAAGGGGGTGAACGATAAGGAAGAACAATATGCTTTTATTCATGCATATTCAACCGAATATCCAGTCACGAAATTGGTGGAAATAACGAATGTATCACGTTCTGGTTATTATAAATGGTTACTAAGGAATGGAAGCAATAATCAAGATAGGGTGGATGAGTCCTTATTCCTTTATATTCATAAGATATTTACTGATCATCGAGGGACAGTTGGTAGAAAGCGGATTAAACTTTGGTTAAAGAAAGATTATGGGTTGGTTGTAAATGAGAAACGTATTTCAAGAATTATGCGCAAGTATGGATTACAGTGTAAGATTCGTAGAAAGAAGTTCAAAAATAGACCTCAACCGAATGGAATCATCCCGAATATATTAGATAGAAACTTTCATGCGATGAGACCAGGGATTAAATTAGCGATTGATATTACCTATATTGAAGTGGAAAAAGGTCTTCAGAAATGGATATTTTTATGTGCAATAAAAGACCTATTCAACGGGGAGATAGTAGCTTATTCACTTGGAACGAATCAGGGGATGAAACTAGTATATAGGGCATTAGATGAATTGAAAAAAAGAGGGTTTGAGAATAGAGCGATCCTACATAGCGATCAAGGCACTCAATTCACAAACCGTCGGTATATGAAGCGACTACAAGAAATGGGTATTACCCAATCTATGTCCCGCAGAGGCAACTGCTGGGACAATGCTTGTATCGAGAACTTCTTTGGGCATTTGAAATGTGAAATGCCTTGTTTCAGTCACCCTGAAACAGTGATAGAAGTGCGACAAGCAGTAGAAGCTTATATTCACTATTATAACAATAAACGTATCCAAACGAAATTAGAAATGAGTCCTGTTGAATTTAGGACTCATGCAGCTTAATTTTGTGCGTTTTTAATGGTGTCTACTTGACAGGGGCATGTTCA
>NZ_JBALOQ010000086.1:1636-1855 GCF_036962705.1 Bacillus sp. JJ1562 | reverse complement strand
TTAAATACTTGAGATGGAACATATCAATTGCAAAGGGGGAGAATTTATAATGAGAAGGTTTTTTTTAAGCTTTTTAATTCTATTTATTTTAAACGCATGTTCGCATGGAGAAAATATTGATGATACAGATGATACAGAAAATGATTTTCTCTCTACGGCGGACGTAAAGATTCCGAGTACTATTTTTATCTCTGAAAAACAAAATAGTGTAATTGACGA
>NZ_JBALOQ010000086.1:0-1627 GCF_036962705.1 Bacillus sp. JJ1562 | reverse complement strand
CCATTTCAAGAGATTATATATGAAGAAAAGGAATTAAATAAAGATGAACTAGAGAAATTAGCCAAAATTATCAAACTTACAAAAGAAAATGATGAGAATTTTTCTAACTATATCTTAAATAATACATTACCTGAAGGTTATCGAGAAGAGTCTGAAAGAATTAGCCAGTATATTACAAATTATAATGAGATTCTTTATGAACTAGATGAAATCCTCAGTAATTTTACAGATGACGTAAATAAAGGGGAATTTCCAAAAATAAAAATTGGATCAATAATGAAAAAAATTGATGTAGTGAATGGAAGAGAACAGAAAAAAATAGAAGAATTCCTCGATAAGAAAAATATTAAGACAAAAGCATTTGGACGGGAATATTAGGACATAAGAAAGAAATTCATTAAACTATATAAGATTGACATTAATAAACTTATCTTTTTGAGATTTATGGTATGGAAACTATCAGTAGAAAAAGACATTACAAATTGAATAATTAGACTTAGGTCTAGGAAGTTTGTGAAAACCTGTACTTAAACTATCGGGTGCTTTTCTTGAAGAAAAAAAATCTACAATAGAAGTTCGTTTGAGGAATATCGACAGCAAAAAAGGCACTCATAATTGCAGTAACCTTACGCATATAGATACGTAAAATGTGTTTAAAGCCAAAAAGGCGGTGGAAGTTATGAGTTTCGCTTCATGGTTTGCTATAGGCATTGGGGTAGCAGTCGCGATAGGTCTATTCGGTGGTAAATCAAAACAGAAGAAAAAATAAAGAAGGCACTCAAAAAATGAGTGCTTTTTTACGTTAAAAGAACATAATTGATTTGCGGTTCTGAAGGGGCAATATATGACTAAATATATGTGCCTTGTATATTAATATGATTTATTTAGGATTGTGAAATGGTGTACTTAAAGTAACGGGTGCGATAATTCAAGAATGACTACCGCTAATTTTTGTTGAAGTTATTCAACTATAGAACAGTTTAGTGTAACTGGATGATGCAGGATTTTTATTTAATAGGTAAACACCTATTTTGAGAGAAGATAAGCTCATTCATTAAATTAAGGCATAACATGAAATTAGTTAAATTCCCATCTCGAAAGTAGGTGAAAAATATGTTTGGAGATATAAGAAACTGGTATGGAATGGCATATAGTCCATATATTATGGGATCTGGATCTCATCCTTATGTAATGAGTAGCTATCATTATCCACATCATCATCATCATCATCCACATCATCCACATCATCATTATCATCATCCACATCATGACAATGTTACCCAGTCACAAGCTGTAATGATTAGTATGCCACACATGATGCCACACGTGATGCATGGCATGAATTAACACCTCTTATAAAAGGAAACCAAGACCTCCTCTTCGGAGGTCTTTACTCTGTTTCAAGCTCCTGACAATTAAGATATATAAACGCAACTGAACTAATTTTTTATATAAGTGAGGAAAACGGGGGCGATAGTCTAAGAATGATTATCGCTTATTTTTGTTGAAGTTATTCAGCTAACGGGGCAGTTGTGCGGCCGAGCCTAGGTCGTATCATATAACGGGTGGGATTCCCGTCGAGCAAGAACTAGGCATTCACGCGTAGCGAGACTTGGAGGGTTAAAGG
>NZ_JBALOQ010000085.1:0-1170 GCF_036962705.1 Bacillus sp. JJ1562 | reverse complement strand
TCTCTTCTACTTGACTAGTAAAAGAAGCAAATAGTGGAAAAAGACGAATAAGACAAAGAGGTGTAAAAAGTATTTGACAGCTCCTTTGTCTTATTTTATCATTAGGGTGTAAAAAGTTTTTTACACATTGTAAATGTGGAGGCATATTGGATGGAAAATAGAATTAAGGAGTACAGAGAAAAAAATACTCTGTCCCAAGGAAAATTAGCGGAATTATGTAATGTGAGTAGGCAAACAATTAACGCTATTGAGAACAACAAATATGACCCTACTTTACAATTAGCTTTTGATTTAGCAAGAAATTTAGGTGTTACAGTGGATGAATTGTTTTTCGGAGGGAGGGAGGAAAAAGAATGAATTTTATTATTACGCTCGTAATAGTTCCCCTTATATTTATAATTATCATTGGGTATTTTACTGGGAGTAAGGAATTCATATTGGGTCCGAATGATGATGAACGGAAAAAATTAATAAAACAAAAATCCATCGTTCAAAGCTGGGCTACCATTTTTCTATTCTTATTAACAAATTTCCTTTTTGATTTATTTAATTTGCAAGATGAGCGTTTGTCTGATATTAACTTTGTTTTTCCAGAACTTTTCTATTTAATTATTTTGGTTGTGAGCTACTTTATTTACTTAGTAATTAATAACAAAAAAATGAGTGCTTAATATTTTTTCTTTTTCCACTAACGGGGGCGATAGCTGAACAAAGCTGTCGCTACTTCAACTATTGGGGCAGGATAGTTTAATTAAAATATAGATTTTATGATGGAGTAGAAACAAAATGCTCAGGATAAAAAAGCCAATTGGAAAATTCCAATCAGCTCTTTTCTTTGAGATTTTTCCCGATTTGAGTTCCCGCATTTAAGACCGTAACTACCATAATAAAGAAAAAAAGAATTTGGATTTCTGGGTTAGCTGTCCAATAACCCAAAAAATTCATAAAGACAAGGGTTACAAATAAAAGAGCAGTAACTATGGGTAGAAAAAGTCGCAAGTTTAAAGTCATATTATGCCCTCCTTCATATGTAAACTTATACCATAAAGGTGTTAACATAAACATCTGGGAATTTGAACCATAAAATGAATTTTATTAATTTAAAGTTCGAACAAATCGTGATGCGAAAATACTTTCATTGTTGAACTAACGGGGCAGTTTAGTGAAACA
>NZ_JBALOQ010000084.1:0-1370 GCF_036962705.1 Bacillus sp. JJ1562 | reverse complement strand
CTGCCCCGTTAGTTTAATATGTTCAACAAAATAAGCGATAATCCGTCTAGGACTATCGCACCCGTTAGCACAACAAGCTAATATAACATTAGTGAATTTTTGTTAAATAATTCTTTTATTGATCTTCTCAACGAAAATCTATCTTTTTTTTCTAGGACCTACAATTAATTTGATTGCTGTTCTATTTTCATTATTGATTAAAACATCAGTAAATGCAGGAACAAAAACCAGATTAACACCGCTTGGAGCTACAAATCCTCTTGCAATCGCAATGGCTTTAATCGCTTGATTTAAAGCACCAGCTCCAATCACTTGAATTTCTGTATTTCCTCTTTCACTTAATACGCCTGCAATTGCACCTGCAACTGAATTCGGATTTGATTTTGATGATACTTTTAATACATTATCCATATAAATTTCCCCCCCCGTTATTTAATCGCTTGATATGATCGCTGGAAACAATGTAATATCGTATCTTTAATAATATTCAAATTCAAATCAAACAGAACTATTGAACTTGTACTGCCTACATTAAGCCCATAAAAACTAGAAAGTTCTTGAACTGCTTTTTGGAAGTGAACAGCATCAACTCGTACTTGTATATCTAAATCTCCCCTTGTAATGCTGTTTGGAATAGCTGAGCTACCCATGGACATAGACTTTTTGATTAATTTGCAATATCGCACTAAATGTCCAAGCAAAAAATTCTTACTTACGTAAAATGCACTATCTCTCTTAAGGAGGAATTAGATATGGAGGAGGCTTTGCTTTAATCGTAGTAATTTTTATCCTTTTAGTTATCGTAGGAACTCATTTTGGTAGGCTATTAACTTCGTCTTGGCAAATTATCGATAGTTACAGGGGTGGGACAGGTTGCGTTAAGCTATCCTTTTGTCAAATAGACTTATGAAATGAAAGGAGGAAGAACTAAATGCCGTTTTTTAGATTTGATCGAAGAGACCGGTTTTTTCGTGATGACTTTAGAAGAAGAAGGTTTTTCCCTTTTGAAAGAGAATTTTTCTTTTTCGACTTTGATTTTGAAAGAAGAAGACGCTTTGAATTCGAAAGAAGAAGAAGACGTAGATTCTTTTAAGGAAAAGATTTAAACAGTATTTCCAGGATCAACGGGTACGAACGAGCTGCCATCAAAGGCAGCTGTTCTTATTGAGCTAAGAAGCTGGTTGAATAAGGCTACTCTAGGACCTAAATTGGCATGTTGTTTAGTAAAACAAATCCCTTCTTCAACTAGTCGAGTAGAAGAGAACCTCTCTACCTTACGGTAGATTGTGTTCTCCCCCCTCCCAGAACCGTGCTTGCGCTATTAACGCACACGGCTCCTCCTAGTTACCATTCACAAAATATAGCTATTC
>NZ_JBALOQ010000083.1:0-5965 GCF_036962705.1 Bacillus sp. JJ1562 | reverse complement strand
ATGTTGTAGGTTTCTATTTACACATTATTCTTTTTTTATTTCAGAGATTGTGAAAAGATGTACTTAAAGTAACGGGTGCGATAGCGAAAAGGCAGCGGAGTATCCGTTGCCTCTTGCAATTCATTTTCAAAAATATTTTCTGTAAAATTCCCTTCTAACACTCCCACTTAGCTGAGCATAAATCCTAGTGGTCTCGCTTTTTTCGTGTCCCAGTAAACTTTGAATAACATCAATAGGAGCCCCGTTGTTCAATAGGTGTGTGGCATAGCTGTGGCGCAGTTGGTGTGGATGAATTTCTTTGTTGATTCCTGCTCGACTTGATATTCGTTTTATGATATATCTCATTTGTCCAATACTCATTCTATGTGGGTGCCGTTCAGTAACAAAAATAGCAGGGTCTTTATCTTGGCGAAGATCCAAGTATCGCTTGAGCCAGATTTCACACCGTATATTAAAGTAGACTTCCCTTTCCTTATTACCTTTCCCAAGCACAAAGGCTGAACGATTTGACCAATTAATACAATTTTTATCAAGTGCAACAATTTCCCCTATTCTACATCCCGTTGAAAACATAAATTCAAATAATGCCTTTTCCATTGGCGTGATACATGCTTCCCTCAAGTGTTCTATTTCTCTCTCTGTTAAAAATTTTGGAATCCGTTTTCCTTGTTTAGGTTCTTTGATTTTTGCAGCAGGATTTTTCGGTATATGTCCTTCTTCGTGTGATCAACGAAATATCGATTTAATAAATCGAATTCGATGAGCCAAACTTGATGGCTTGAGGTGTTCACTGGATTTTGCCAAGTATTCTTTCAGCCGATCAGTAGTCAATGATTCAATATTGACATCGTCAAAGTATTGGATAAGTAGCTTAGATTGGAGCTTATATGCTTTTAATGTTTGAGGGGAAAACCCTTCGATCTTTTTATCCGATTCATATAATTCCCAAGTTCTTGATAATAACAAAATAATCTCCTCCTTTTCGTATTGGAGGAATTATTGCCTGGATTGTAGAAATGGAAACGTAAGGTATTGAACTATCGTCGCAGTTTTGTTCAATACGAGGAATGGTATAATGAAGAAAATTCACGAGGTGCAAAATGATTTTAAATGACTTTATGAATGAGAACTTTCCGAACTTAGAACTTAGACCCCCTTTGTTTTATAGTTGGAAAATTGGTATCCGATTTGAATTAGGTGTGGACTATGATAGTGATTATGCATATGAAAATAGTCCTTATCTACAAGATGTATATCATAGAGCTATTGCTTTATTTAAATCCTTGCATTCGCATAATGATGATATCTATATCGTAGTGGACGTAAACGATTATGCAGATGGTTTTAAACATAAACCAAAAATTTTTTCTCGTTATATTAAAGAAAAATCGGTCTTATATAGGTTAAACCAAAAAGCAATCCCTTATATTTATCCTGACGATGATGAAGAAGGAACATATAAAACACATAGATTTACTTTAAAATGTAAAACGTCTGACTTCAAATATATTCCTATGTTAAAAGCAATCTGCAATCAGGATATGGGGATAAAACCAAGTGTTTTTTATAGCGTCTATTTTATAAACATCAGAAGGAAAACTATATTTTATGTTTATGATGACAGGGGTTGTGATTTATTGGCAACCTCGCCCGAAACTATAAGAGACACTTATAAGAAATACAACGATTGGATATTAGAATACGATAGGAATGAAATAAACAAAATTTTTAAATAAAGACCGTTACTTTGTTCAATTAAAGGGGAGCAATTTTAGAACAAGGAGTTGTCGATGGGGTAGCTACTATTGTGCTCTAACGGGGCAGTTAAGTTCAAGAAGAAAATGTTTATTTTTTATAGTTTCAGACGAGTAATTTGTTTAGACTGAAGAATATGTACAGATATACTGCATGTTATAAATTCATATTTGGATAGGTGAAAAAAATGATTTCAATCGATAGAAAACTAAGATTGCGAGATTTAGAAGTTTTTCGTTTCTTTAAAGATAATAAAATGCTGGCTTATGTCATTATTGAAGATACTAGAGGACCCTTTACAGAAGAAGATAAAAAGTTAGAGCCACTTTGTTTTTTAGATGACGAGGATATAAATGTAGTTGTTAATGTATTTAGAATTTATCTCCTATCAGATGAACCTTTAGAAAAAGAGGATTCAATTATGTTAAGACAGTTTTTTGGAGAACTAGTTAACATTAGTTCTGTTACAAATTATATTACTCAAGAATTTATACAAAAAGATTTATATGAACATGTGGATGATTCTTGGAATGTTAAAACTTATCAAAAAATGTTAGATATAGTTGGTTCAAAGTATAAAATCCAATCGATTGATGAAAAAAACTGGTTAAATTTATCTCAAGAATAATGTCTATTTAGTTGAAGCATGGGTTGCTTAGGCAACTCATTTTATATAATTGAACGGGCAGATTAGTGTAAAAAGGTTTTTATTCCTTAAAAGAGAACTGGACTAGTTTATGTCCTTAGTGAAAGAAAACAGCTTTCCTTAGAAGATTAAGAATAAGGCAGTATCAAGGAGAAAAATTGAAATGAACTTTAGAAAAGAATTGAAGGTTTTAGAAATTCCTAAATGGGGAGGCTATTTGCGTAAGTCGTGGGAAAATATATTCGCACATCATTTATCAAAAGAAGAAAAAGAGAAAATTTATTTAGACCATTTTTTATGGCATCTATGTAGTTGGGAAGCTATAAACTGCACTATTAAAGGAGAAGCCATTGAACTTTTCAATCAACAGAAAAAGGATAATTGTACTATTTTTAATCAGTATATAGATGAAGTGTATTTAGTGGGAAACGCTAAAAGTTTATGGGTTCAGGATTTACCGTACGACCCTTTACATATGTTTTATAGCGATATTTATGTAATGGATTGGGAACAAAAATGGACATTTATTATGACTCACGAAGGAGAATGTGGACCTTATTTTATTAGTCGTTAATATTAATAAGGGTGTAAAATTGATAACTTTGTGTAGTGTTTCACTTAAACTAAAGGGGTGCTTTCCTTAAAGAAGGAGAAGCATCCTTTTTTGTAGAAGTTATTGTACTAACGTTGCAATTTAGTTGAAGAATCTTCTTTAGCTCTTATTCAACAATCGGCTCATTTAATGAGGAAGGATCTCAAGAAAAATTGAATACTTACGGTATTGATATGACGGTACAAAAACCTCTTGAACACATTTAAAGCATGTGATAAGTTTGTTTTATCAGTGTGAGTGGAGATATTGGTCTTACTTATTGACCAAAAATATATGTCGCATGATACGTCTACCATCTGAAATATTTTTATATGGAGATGACGAACATGTATGAGGAAACAAGATTACCTCGAAACGGAAAAGAAGGCATTATATTTTTATTGATAGTATCAATCATATCAGTGAACACGATTGCCCCAATTATTATTGGATTGGAACGTGGCTTCAGCAAGGAAGTTTATTTTGATACATTGAAGATTATCCGAATCATGTGGATTATAGTCGTTTTATCAGTAAGACTGATTGCAGAGCCGATTGTTGGAAAGCTAATGCCAAAGTTCGTTGGACCGACCGATGGCTTTAATGCGAGGGTATTATTAACTATTGTATTAAATGTAACAGTGCTATCTCTTTGGCTATCCATTATAGGAACGTGGGTCGGCATGAAACAAATTAGCCTCGAACCGTTACAAAATTACTTTCATATTTGGCCTAGAAACTTTGGGATTGCATTCTGGATCGAGTTACTGATTGCTCAGCCGATAGCAAGATTTGTAATGAAAAAATTACATGCAGGTCAGGTACGTAAAGCAGCAAATGTTTAATAAAGAAATTAAATTAATAGCTGATTGGTTTTATTAAAAAACCAGTGGGCTTATTTTTGTTGAAATTATTGTACTAAGGGGAATTTTTAAGTTAGGTAAAATCAAAAAGGAGTTTTATATCAAATGGACTTTAAAATAGGTGAAACACTAAAATTTGAAGAAATTTGGGTTAAAGTAGTTGAAATTAAAGAAGATGCTATTGTATTTGAGATTTTGTCCACAGGTTACGAGGAAGATGAAGGAGAACTAATGGAAGTGCCAATGTGGTATATCCAATCCAATAAAGACCAAGTAATAAGATAGCAGTAATATTAAGCTCCCTCAGTTAGATTCAATTATCTCTCGAATGCTCACTAATTCGCAGGATTTCAAAACATTTGTTAGAGTAAAAAAGGTGGATTGAAGGATCATAGACAAATTTGGCTACATGGAGGCGTACTTAAATAAAGGAGGCAGTGGTGACTCCAATAATTTCCATATATTGTACGTATTCTCCACCCCACCCTTGGAGGTTTTCGCTCCCATGTCTCAACGGGTCAAATGCCCTTTCATTCCTTCGTCACACCTATCCAAGTGGTAGAGGCCGGTCTTTCTAACGGGACGGGTCTGAGCCCTTTTGCTTAATAAATCCGGTACTCCGTACTATTTTTGAGATCCTACGAATAAGTCAATACTCGAAAGCTGTTATTTTAATAGACTATGTTTTAATTGGTTTATAAAAGAGTGTAGTTCGTTTGTTATGCAGCTAATGGTGTTAAAGCCTGTACTTTATTAGGATTATAAGATTCATTATTTCGGGCCATTCCGACTAACATTCTTGCAAATTTATTTATTAATTTCATGATTGATTTCATTTTCTTTACTTTTTTCACATTAACATTGGAGGAGTGAAGTTCTTTAAATTCAGGGTTATTCATCACAAGACTCATTGTCGCTAAATATAAGAAACGCCGTAATCTAGACCTTCCACGTTTGGAGAGAACTATTTGGCCTTTCCATTTACCTGAACTAGCCTCAACTAAATGTAGACCAGCATGGCGTAATAAAGAATTCCCATGAGAAAAACCTCTTAGATCTCCTGCTTCCCCTAAAATGCCCGAAAGTGCAATTTCACTAATTCCTTTAATGGCAAGCAACTTTTTAGCGTAAGGAATTTGTTTAAGAACTTCTGTAACTTCCTTTTCAACTCGCTCTAATTGGGCTGTGGCGAGATCATATTCTTCAATTAATTGTTCTAGGTGTAACTTATAAGCATCCAATGCTTGTTTTGTACCTACAGAATTATGGGCTAGTTCAACTAGTAATTGTGCTTTTTTAAATCCAGGATGTCGCTTCATCACTGTTTTCCAACTATTAACGATATCATGGTCATTCATAGAACGTAGTTCTAGTGGTGTTGGGAAAAGACGAAGGGTAGCGATGGCTCCTTTACCTTTTACATCTTTGAATACTTGGCGAAGTTCAGGGAAAACAACATCTACCCAGCGATTAAGTTGATTAACAGTACTCACTAGTCTTTTAACTGTTATGTCACGATTAGACATTAATACCCGTAGTTTTTCAAACGACTCTGATGTAGGTCGTATAAAGGAATAATATCCATTCTTCACCATATCAGCTATAACTAGAGCGTCTTTTTTATCACTTTTAGATTGGGTATTATCTCGATTTTCTTTATTCTTTTTGACAAGGTGGGGATTAACAGTGACGGCTTCAATATTTTTATCATAAAGCCATTTTGATAGATTGATCCAGTAATGTCCCGTTGGTTCCATACCAACTATTGTAGTATCAAAGCCTTTTAAGTTTTTCAACTCGTTAATCCATCGTAATAATTTATCGAAGCCTTCTTCGTTGTTTTCAAAAGAGAGAGGATCACCGACAATGATTCCACTGAAGTTCACGGCACGAGCAACGTGAATTTCTTGTGCTATATCTACACCAACAACAAGATGTTGAGTAGAAATTCTTTCTATTAGTTGATTTTGTTTGTCTTGCATTTTAAACTTCATATAAGAGCTTCCTCCTTAGATTTTGAGTTTTAGAGTGGTGTCTATACTTAAATCTTACTGAGGAGCTCTGTTTTTTTCAAAACCGAAATTTAACCATCTACAGGAATTCTAACGG
>NZ_JBALOQ010000082.1:0-1685 GCF_036962705.1 Bacillus sp. JJ1562 | reverse complement strand
GAGGGCACTGAAAAAGTCCAAATTTTAAATAAGGCATTAGAAAGTTCGAAATAATCGAACTTTCTAATGCCTTTTGTTTTATACTAAGAATATTAATGTATGTAGGTGGTGGCCCAATGATTTCAAATCAAGCATCTCTTATTCTTAGTCCATATTTAGAGATTTACAATATCGTTGTTCCTCAAGATAATATGCTTCGTCAAATAAATGAACTTGTCGACTTTTCATTCATTCTAGAAGAACTCAAAGATAAATATTGTCTTGATAATGGCCGAAATGCTGTGCCACCTATTCGTATGTTTAAGTATTTACTATTAAAATCGATTTTTGATTTATCCGATGTTGATGTAGTCGAGCGGTCAAAATATGATATGTCGTTTAAATACTTCCTAGATATGGCACCTGAAGACCCTGTAATTAGTCCTAGCTCTTTAACGAAATTTCGTAAACTCCGTCTTAAAGACGTGAGTTTATTAGACATGCTTATTGGGAAGACGGTTGAGATTGCACTAGAAAAAGAGATCATTCAAAGTAAAACTATCATCGTTGATGCTACACATACAAAATCACGTTATAACCAAAAATCTCCGAAGGAATTTTTACAAGAGAAATCAAAAAATGTTCGAAAAGCTGTGTATCAAATCGATGAGTCTATGAAATATAAATTTCCATCCAAACCTACTTCTAACGAAGTAAATGAAGAAGTTGACTATTGCAATGAAATCATTTCTATCATTGAAAAGGAACCACAAATCGCTAGAATTCCGGCTGTAAAGGAAAAGATCAATGTACTAAAAGAAATCGTTGAAGATTATACAGAACAACTAAGCTTTTCAAGTGACCCCGATGCTCGTATAGGGCATAAAACAGCTGATTCTTCTTTCTTTGGTTTTAAAACACATATGGCAATAAGCGATGAACGCATTATTACAGCTGCAGTAATCTCAACAGGTGAAAAAAGTGATGGGAAGTACTTACAAGAGTTAATCGAGAAAAGTAAAGCAACAGGTATGGAAGTAGAAACAGTCATTGGTGATACAGCGTACTCAGAAAAAGAAAATATTCAATATGCAAATCAAAATGAAATACAATTAGTTTCGAAGCTAAATCCTAATATTACTCATGGTACAAGAAAAAAAGAGGATGAATTTGAGTTCAATAAAGATGCTGGGATGTATGTGTGTAAAGCCGGTCACATGGCAATTCGAAAAGCACGGATAGGAAAGAAAAATCAAAGTAATAACCAACAACAAGTTTATTATTTTGATATTGAAAAATGTAAAATCTGTCCTTTCCGTGAAGGATGCTATAAAGAAGGAGCAAAAAGCAAAACGTATTCTGTTTCTATTAAATCTACGGAACATAAGGAACAGGAGGCATTCCAAAACAGTGAAGAGTTTAGAGAACTCGCACGTTTACGTTACAAAATTGAGGCAAAAAATAGTGAATTAAAACATGGACACGGGTATGATACAGCATCGTCTTCGGGTCTATTTGGTATGGGAATACAAGGCGCAACAACAATATTCGCCGTAAACCTGAAGCGAATCATTACTCTTTTAAAAGGAAAATAATAATAAAAATAAAGAAAATAGGCACTTTCTTAGTTCGAAAATGAACAAGAAGGTGCCCGTTTTTCTATGGAGTGATTTTTTAAAATAAAAAGTAAGTTTTTCAGTGCCCTC
>NZ_JBALOQ010000080.1:10619-14068 GCF_036962705.1 Bacillus sp. JJ1562 | reverse complement strand
AAATGTTAATAAGATAAAAAACAAGTTTTACTTTGTTACTAAACTCTACCCTAAAAAAAATGACTTATTATATAATTTAATTAGAAAAATTAAAAACAGTCCGAGAGGAAATATTAATGTAAATTTATAAACAAAGTAACCCCCAGAAAGTAAATATGAGGGGATTATTAAGTATATTAATATATTTGAAATAGAGATAAGCCCGTTATTCTTCAAATTAACCTTCCTCTACAGTATCTTAATAAATTCCTTCGCAGTGTTTTCTAATTTAAATTTATTTGCATGTTCTATTATTTTGTCTTTCTTGAAACAACGTGAGGTTATTGATTTATAAATTTGCAGTGAAAGATCATACTTACTACTGTCTTTCACTAACAAACCCGAAATATTATTATTTATTACCTCTGAAACTCCGCCATATTCTCTTCCAATAACAGGACATCCACATGCATTTGCCTCTAGATAAACTAAGCCAAAGGATTCTCTATAATTAGACAATAAAATAAATATATCCACAGATGAATAAAATTGTCTTAATTTCCCTCTATCAATTCTACCGACAAAAGTAACATTATCTGAAATGATTGACTCCGATACTTTGTTTTTTAATTCACTAAGATAATCTCCACTGCCTACGATTATCCATTGGAACTCATTAGTATGTTCTTTTAGTTTTTCAAAAAGCGAAATTTTCCTATCATAACCCTTCATTTTTGTTACGCGAGAAACTGATAATATTAACTTTCTACTTTTTGGTATTCCATACATANNTAATAAAAAAGATTTACATCTACCCCATTATAAATAACAACTATTTTTTCCTCTAAGTAATAAAGCTTCGACAAATCTAAAAATTTGTTTTTCATATCTTTACTTACTGCCACAATCTTTAAACAGTTATCCAACAATTTTCTATACTTCTCTTTGTAGTTTAAAACTTTATCAAGTAAATTTTGCTCTATAAAAATATGTTCAGGTTCGCTTCCATGCAACAAACATATCGATTTTTTCATTAAAGATTCTGGAAAAAATAATGCGCCTACTTGACCAGCTCCTATATCGTTTAATATTATTGAATCAAAGCTTTCAAGTTTTAACGTTTTTATTTTATTCCATAGGTTCCAAGCCCCTATTTTTGGGAAGCATTTAACAGTAATTATTTCACAGAAGTTTACCTTGTAAATTTCTGTACCCCTTTTACATGTTACAACTGTTACTCTATATCCTTTTTTAGATAGTACTTTCGCTAGGTCATAAGCGTAGCTACCTGCTCCACCTAGCTTAGGAGGAAACTCATGTGATACTAATAAAATGTTTTTCATTTTTTAATTCCTCCTAAATTTCCTAATCCATATGCCTTTAATAAAAAGAATTTTATGAGGAATTAAAAACTTAATGAACAAAATCAATTTTTCTTTAAAAGAAACTTGTCTTATATAGTTAAAAACTTTCTTCTTCTTTTTATTATTAATACATGTATTTGCTAAAAAGTAATACCTATTAACATTGACTTTTCGTCTTACACTTTTTGGATTTATTCTATAACTGAGCAAAAATTGATTTATATAATAAAACTTATAGCCATTATTTTTGAACCTGACCCACAGTTCTTTGTCCTGCCCTAATTTATATTCTTCATTATATCCTCCCAAACTTTGTACCGCACTCTTTTTAAAAATTACTGTTGGGTGTGGAATAAAATTATGATATTCCAAATTTTTTAATATATTTTCTAATTTTTTCGGTCTCCAGGAATCACAGATCCTAGATCCCTTTTCATCAATTAAGGAAGTATCACCAAAAATCAAGTCAATTTCAGGTTTATCATTTATTACACTCATTTGTTTTTTAAAACGGTCTAAATCTGCAATATCATCTCCGTCCATCCTTGCTATATATTCAGCGTTTGCAAGATTAATCATATTGTTAAGTGATTTAGTCAGACCCATGTTTTGTTGGTTTTTAATTATGATAATTCTATCATCTATAGCTGCATAAGATTCAATTATTTTTAACGAATTATCCACTGAACAGTCATCTGTAATAATAAACTCAAAATCAGAAAATGTTTGATTAAGAATACTTTCCACAGCTTCTTCTAAATATTCCTCGTTATTATATACTGACATAATAACACTTAAAGATGGTTTACTTGTCACTGTTTTCCCTCCAAGACAACAGTTATTTTCCAGATATCTTTTTCAAGGCAAATAAATAAGAGTCTAGATGGTAAAATTAAGTTGTCTTTTTATCTTTGCAGGATTGCCAACTACAAGTGAATTTTCAGGAATATCCTTTACAACAACGCTTCCCGCTCCTATTACACAATTATTACCTATATTAACCCCATCAAGAATTGTTACATTTCCGCCTATCCATACATTATTTCCGATTGAAATACCTTTACCTGTTATCCCTTGTTCATATATAAACTTTTCTTCATTTGAAAACACATGATTCATTGCCATAATTTGCACACTAGGTCCTATTCTGACTCCCTTACCGATGTCTATATCACCATATGCTCTCATTATTGTGAACTGATTAACTGTACTATTCTCACCTATTTCAATTTTCCCTTTGAGTGATTCCAATATTACATTATCCTCAATAATAACATTAGATTTCGTCTTAATATGCCCTTCAATTTTGTGAACATAGAGAATAGTGTTATCCCTAACTTTATTACGTTTACCAATTGTAATTTTTCTTGGATTTTTTAATTTTATACTGAATGAAATATCTGAAAGATTTTTTTGGTAGCATATTATAAACTTAATTTTCTGTGTCCATTTGATTACTTTTTTTATCAACTTTTTAATTATTAAAAACATTTTAAACAACCCGTTACTATATATTTTTAGTAAAATTTTTATATTTTGTTCTTGGATCGATCCTATTTCCATATTTCATTATAATTTTCCTTAAGAAGTTCGGCATGATTCCAAGTACTATTGGGATCGAAACTGATATTAGTCTATTAAATAAAGGGACACCCAATAATTTTGAACCATTCCACCTAATAGATGCATCTAGCAATCTATGTTTCATCCCTCTTTTTTTGGAATGATTTTCGCTAACCCTGTATTCTAAGAGCGGCTTTCCAATATTATGCAATTCTAATCCATTAGAAAGGCACCTAAACCAAAGATCATAATCCTGAGCATACCTGTATTTGATGTTATATCCGCCTAAACTCATAATATCTTCTTTTCGAAACATAACGGTTGGATGAATCATTGGACTAGCCTTTAATATTAGTTTTCGAATATCTTCATTTTTTATTGGTGTATATCTTGTATTCTTTACTTCACCATAATCATTAATTTGATATGCCCAACTTCCAACCACACTCACATTAGAATTATTATCTAGAAACTCGACTTGCTCTAAAAATCTATTTGGTAAAGAAATATCATCCGCATCCATTCGTGCGATATATTCAGTAT
>NZ_JBALOQ010000080.1:0-10596 GCF_036962705.1 Bacillus sp. JJ1562 | reverse complement strand
TAATAATTCATTCAAACAGGATGTTAAACCTATGTTATGTTGGTTTATTTTCACTAATTCTATACGTGAATCCAAATCACACCAAGCTTTAATTTTTGATACAGAATCATCAGTTGAGTTATCATCAATAATCTTTATTTTAAATTCTCGATATGTTTGATTTAATAAACTTTCTAAACACTCATCAATTTTATCCGCAACGTTGTAAGTTGACATAATTACAGTGACTCTAGCATTTATGATAACCACACTCCATCTGATATCATGTTCTTATTGTGCTTATTTATAGTTAAAGCAACTTTAATATTTTCAAAATATCCTTATTCTTTAAAAATTCAAAGTCTTTTTAAACTTCCCCATTTGTTAATTTGTTTTTTATAAAGTCGAGTTATTTACACTATTTTTTGTTTTTTCTCCACTAGGTGTTCCTTCTCTTATCCCCTTGGATTTAAGTACAATAATTATCGATATCAAAAATATTTTTAAATCCAATACAAATGTACAGTTGTTTGCATAATAACCATCAAGTCTTGCTTTCTCCTCAACTGTAATTATATCCCTTCCATTTATTTGCGCTAGGCCAGTAAGTCCAGGTTTTATACTATATACCCCAAGTCTATCACGTTCAATATACAGTAGTTCCTCATTTCTAATTACTGGACGAGGTCCAATAATACTCATTTCTCCTTTAATAATATTTATTATTTGTGGTAGTTCATCAAGACTTGTCCTACGCAAAAAGCTTCCTAATTTCGTTATATATTGTTGAGGGTTTTCTAACATAAACGTCGGCATATCTTTCGGAGCATCTACCTTCATTGTTCTGAACTTTAAAATATAAAATTCTTTTTTATCTCTTCCAACACGTAATTGTCTAAATAAGACAGGTCCTTTCGAATCTAGTTTGATGCAAATAATAATTATAAGAAATAAAGGAAATAATATTATTAGTGCTAATACTGCTAAAACAATATCAATCAATCTTTTAATAAAACTTTTATATAGCAAATTTCATCACCACCACATATCAGAATTAGCAATTATTAATTTCACTTGATTAAGTCAAATTTCTCTGATTCGACTAATTTTTCCATTAACAAAAAAAGATTATTTCTTAGTGCTGGATCTTGTAATGCAAATTCTATTGTGGTTTGAATGAAACCAAATTTTTCTCCTACATCGTACCTTTTTCCTTCAAAATTATAAGCAAACACGCGTTGAATCTCATTCAACTTTTGTATTGCATCTGTTAATTGTATTTCTCCACCTGCACCTAATTCTTGCTGTTCTAAAAACAAAAAGATTTCTGGCGTTAGTATATAACGACCCATAATTGCTAGATTAGAGGGCGCAGTTCCTTGTTTTGGCTTTTCAACAAAATGTTTAACCTGATATCTTCTTCCATCTTGGGTTAGCGGATCAATTATTCCATAACGATGAGTTTCATTTTCCGATACTGTCTGTACACCGATTATCGATGATAAAGTTTTTTCATATTCATCCATTAGTTGACGTAAACAAGGAGTTCCAGCTTGTACAATATCATCACCTAGTAATACTGCAAATGGTTCTTCTCCAATGAACTTTCTTGCGCACCATACTGCATGTCCAAGTCCTTTTGGCTCTTTTTGACGAATGTAATGAATATCTACACTTGATGATTGCTGTACCTTTTCTAGTAAATCAAATTTCTTTTTTTCTATTAAATTTTGTTCAAGTTCAAAGGAGTTATCAAAGTGATCTTCAATTGCACGTTTATTTTTACCAGTTACAATAATAATATCTTCAATACCAGATTCTATTGCCTCTTCTACTATATATTGAATGGTAGGTTTATCCACAATTGGTAACATTTCCTTCGGCATCGCTTTTGTGGCAGGTAAAAATCTCGTACCTAATCCTGCTGCTGGAATAATTGCTTTTCTTACTTTTTTCATTTGTAAATTCCCCCTTATAATGTTTTAAAAAACAAAGTTGTCAAATTCATTAACTTAAAATATACCAAACAGTTTCTTTTTCTTAATTTTTTCAGGTGTGTCTTTAACAATTGTTTTTCCTTCTACTAACAATTCCGAGTTTTCTTTAAAAAAGTATTCAACACCCACATCATACTCTTTTACTAATTCACCATAAGCCTCTCTCATTCGAAAAGGTCTTGATGATAGATTATGAGAATCAGATGCAACAAAATGAGTTAGATTAGATTCAACCAATTGCATTGTAAACTTTTTAATTTTTTTACCGAAGTGACCGGTAACACTGGAAGATGTAATTTGCGTACACGCTCCATTCTTCACAAAGTTATACAATAAATCAGGATTCTCCATTATTTCACTATTCCGTTCTGGATGAACTATAACTGGCGTTAATCCATTCAACTGAATATCAAATAATAGTTGTTCTGAATATCTTGGTACATGTCCACTCGGAAACTCAACAAATAAGTATTTCCCTCCATTATTTAATGAAAGGATTTCTCCTTTGTTATAGTCCTGTAGGATTTCTCCATAGATTCTTGGTTCTTGTCCTGGTAAGATGGTTAGGGGAATTTTATGTTGAGATATCTCTTTATTTATGTTCTCAACCGCCTGTAGGATTTTCTCTTTTGAGTTTTCAAATTCTCTTTTTTTATAATGAGGAGTAGCGATGATTTTTGTAATTCCTTCTTCAGCTGCCTTCTTAGCCATTGAAATCGTTTCATCTAGGTCTTTTGCCCCATCATCAAGACATGGGAGTATGTGACAGTGTATATCAATCATAATGAATCGCACCCTCTTTCATTTCATTTTTCGACAAATTATTCTAACAAAATGCTTACAAGCGTAATAGTACCATATAAGAAATTTTAAAGAAACGGGGGAAATTTGTCGAATTGTGCCGGACAAGAAGAAAGGAAATATTTACATATATAAATACTTCCTTGTTGGACAAATTTTCCGATATTTTTTATTTAATTTTAACGATCATTTTTGACCATAATAGTAGTAATACTGGCTTTCCGTTCTCTTTTTATTATTCAACACAACACCTAAAAGCTTTGCCTTTGCATTCATTAACAATTCTTTCGCTTTTAATGCAGCATCATTTTCTGTTTTGTTACTGCTAACCACCATTACAACACCATCCGTCTTATTTGCTAGAACCTGTGCATCTGTTACAACTAACACTGGTGGTGTATCAAATATGACAATATCGAAGTGATTTTTTACTTCAGTTAGAAATTGATCCATCGCTTTGGAACCAAGTAATTCTGCTGGATTTGGTGGTATTGGTCCACAGGTTAAAGCGAATAAATTCTCTTGTTCTGTTGCCTGAACTGCATTAATTAGTGTTTCTTGTTTCGTTAATACATTTGTCAATCCTACATGATTTTCAAGTCGAAATGAGTAATGCACGGTTGGTTTTCGTAAATCAGCGTCTACTAATAATACTTTTTTACCTTGTTGTGCGAATACAATTGCAATATTATTCGTTGTTGTTGACTTTCCCTCACCTGGTCCCGATGAAGTAATCATGATTGTTCTCATTTCTTCATCAACAGTTGAAAACTCTATATTCGTACGAATTGTACGATATTGCTCTGAAATTGGTGATTTTGGATTTAACATCGTAATCAAGCTTCTATTTTGTGATTGAAATTGTTTTCGAATCGATTTCTTACGCGCCAAGAGAATCACCTCTTCCTTTAGTACGTTTTCCTATTTCAGATGCATGCTTAGTCTCTTCTTCTAGGTCAATTTGTGCAATTCCACCTAAAACTGGAAGTCCTAACAGTTTTTCTATATCCTGTTCTGTTTTAATTGTATTGTCTAGATATTCTAAAAGGAATGCTAGTCCTATACCAGCCATAAGACCAACTACAATCGCTATTGCCATGTTCAGCATCGGATTTGGTTTCACAGGCACTGGGTTTTCTAGAAGTTCAGCTGGTGATAAGATACTAACATTGTCCACATTCATAATCTTCACAATTTCTGTTTTAAATACATTTGCAGTTGTATTTGCGATATCAACTGCCATCTTTGGGTCAGTATGTTGAACCGTTACCTTCATCACCTGTGAGTTGTTTAAACTCCCAACACTAATTAAATCTCCAAGTGGTTCTGAAAGGTTTAACTCTTCCTTAACAAGATCTAAGATAGCTGGAGTCTTCATAATTTCATTGTAAGTATTAATAATTTCTAAATTTGTCCTTATATCAGATTGGTTTATATACTGCTGATCTGATGTTTTTTGATTTACCAGAATTTGTGTAGAAGATTCATAGACTGGTGTTAAAAAGAAAAAGCTTATCACTCCAACTGTTGCAACCGCAACAACGGTAATCATTATAATTAACAAAAGACGTTTTTTAATCGTCTGGAATATTTCTTTTAAACTAATTGTTTCTTCCATTTTCATCCCCCTGTTTTCTTTTGTTGCATATTCAAAGTCTATCAGTAATTATATACAAGCATTTTACAAATATCTACAAAATTAGGATAAAAAAATATTCCTATTTGTTCCTAGAGAGAGAAATTTGTCAAATACTTGAGGGAAATTGGATGAAATATGAAATCACTGGATTTTTTTAAGAACATAAAAATAGCACTCATTCAGGCATGAGTGCTGTAAGAAAGGTGGATTATTTCGATTTGGTTTTAAGCCAATGTTGTCGATACACCTCGGCTACTTGAGCAAAAGCAATCGCTGTTTTAAAATCATAAATTCCTTCTTGTTGTCTTAGTTTTTGATCTCTTTGAAATCGAAATAAAGCATCCTTAGTCCAATCGCCAAATACATCAATTTCGGCATTCTTCCACTGAGTATATCCCAAAGATGCTAAATGATAGTGAAGAACCCTCACACCTTCCCCCTTATCTCCATGCTTTAATGGCAAATCGCCCACCTCCTTATGAATTTGATAAAGGTTATATTGTTTGGCTAATCCCCCTACAATTCCTTGGGCACATTTCCTTCGGTATTCATCGTTTTTTAGTAATTCGGCTTCTACTTTGTTTGTCATAAACCCACATTCAACTAGTATCGCGGTCATCTTTGTTTCCCTTAGGATATAGAAGTTTGCTGTTTTTACTCCTCTATCTATCCTTTTTGTTTCTTTAATGACTTTCTTTTGAACTTCATGTGCCAATTCAGTTGCTTCTTTAGTTCTGCTTGTATTCGTATAGGTCTCAATCCCTGATGCATCATTCCAGGTGTCTCCAAAGGCGTTTGCATGAATCGAAACGAATACATCTACTTTCCCATCATTAGCTTTTTTCACTCTTTCATGTAATGGAGTATCTACTTTTCCAGTAGGATCATGCGTAAACAGTACTTCAGTTTTTCTATATTGCAGCAAATACTCTCGAGCATATTCGGCAACTTTACTATTAACGTCCCACTCATGCATTGATCCATCGGGTGTACGTTTCCCTGGAGTAATACCAAACCCTGCATGTCCAGCATCTATAACTATCTTCATCCTTTCACTCCTTTTTGCTTAAGATATGTTTCGACTTTTACATGTGTACAGGCATCTGTTATTTTGCACACAATTGTTATAGTCTTTTCTTATATAAATAGTGGCATAGACAAAAAAAAAGATAGCCCAATGGACTATCTCCTTATTGCGATTATTTGATTATTTGTTGAATCTTCCTTCAAAATCGAGAGTACTGCATTTTTCTAATGGAAGTTTAACTCCCTTACCTTCTGCTGCGGATTTGTAAATCGCAAGCACAAGTTCTAAAGCATCTCTTCCGTCTTTTGCTGTTACATAAGGTTCGCGATCATTTTTAATAGCGTCAATTACGTCCGTATAAAGTGGATTGTGACCAAATCCATATACACTTGGAGGATTTTCCTGGTATGTTGCTTTTACTTCTTCAGGATTGTCTTTGTTATCAGCGAAAAGCCATTCTTCAATGATATTAACTGATTTACCTCCAGCCTTAACTGTTCCACTATCACCAAATATGTAGAGTGTTTCTTCTAAGTTTGTAGGGAAAATATTTGTTGTTCCTTCAACAATCCCATAGCTTCCGTTAGAGAACTTAATTAAAGCCATACCAAGGTCTTCAGCCTCAATAAAGCCGTGTTTTAAGTTGTCAGTCATACCTACAACTTCGTCAATTTCTCCACCCATCATCCAGCGCAACAGGTCAATATTATGGATACATTGGTTCATTAATGCACCACCGTCTTGTTCCCATGTTCCACGCCAAGGAGCTTGAGTATAGTAATCTTCGCCTCGGTTCCAGCGGATATGAGCTGTACCGTGTAGAAGGCGTCCAAATCTATCGTCTTCAACCGCTTCTCTTATCTTTTGAATAGATTTATTAAAGCGGTTTTGGTGACATGCACTTACTTTTACATTTTTCTCTTTTGCTTTTTTGATGATTTCATCTGCATCTTCAAGTGAAAGTGCGATTGGTTTTTCGATGATAAGGTTCGCTCCAGCCTCGATACAGTCTAAAGCCATTTCAGCGTGCTTGCCACTTTCTGTACAAATCGCGACTAATTCTGGCTTTTCCTTTTCGAGCATTTCTTTATAATCCGTATATAAAGCTGTAGATTTTGGTAGATCAAACTTGTTCATTTTGTCTTCCATGTTTTCAGGAAGTACATCACATAAGGCAACAATTTCAAGTTCATTTTCTTGGGCAGCTGCGATATGGTTTGGAGAAATTCGTCCGCAACCAATTAATGCATATTTTAAACTCATAATGCTCCTCCTTAATAATAGAAAGGTACTAACAATCATTCGGGATCACAATTCGTTTGTAGCCCCATAATTATTCTATTATAAAAATGAATAACTGGAAAGGTTTGATATATTATATTTATAAGGATACCTTTGCTTTTGGATGTACTTTATTCATTATTCAATGGATAGTTTATCCAAGAACACAAAAATTACTTAGTGATTTATTATTTAAATAGAAGTAAACCGTCTTACATGTTTACTTTATCAATACTTATTATGTAATTCTGTTATAACCTCTTTCTTCTAATTATCCAGAAGATTGCTCCACCAATTATAACTATAGCTAATAAAGAAGAAAATACGATTTTTTCTACAAAGAAAGGTGATTTTATATTACTTTTCACTTCTGTCGAAGCAATTTTCGTGTTTGTTTTTTCACTTTTTTCTACTTCATTTTCGATTGAAGTTTCTTCTAATTCCATTTCTTTGTCTTCTTCTTTTTTAACCTCCTTGCCTTCCTCCTCTTCGACAGTCTCAGCTACCTCTTCATCCGTTACCTCTATTGACCCAGAAGAAATTGGTAAATTAGGAGTCTTAGGTTTTTGACGTTCCACAGGTGCATAAGGTTTTGGTGTAGTTGGTTTTGGCTGTGGTGTAGATTTTGGGTCAGGCTTAGGTTCTGGCTTTGGTTCTGGTGTTGGCGCAGGCTCTGGTGTCACTTCTGGTTTCGGAGCTGGCTCTTTAACTGGTGTTGGATTTGGTTTCGGAGTCGGCTCAGGATCTGGCTGTGGTTCTGGTATTGGTTCAGGTTCTGGCTGTGGTTTTGGCTCCGGTGTTGGATTTGGCTCTGGTTCTGTCTTTGGACTTGGGTCTGGCTGTGGTTCTGGTGTATTCCCTGGATTAGGATCCTGATTTAGTGGTGTTACAAGATGTATAACCATTGGTATCATCACATACCTAATAGGAGATTGTTGGTCCCCTGGCCAGAAATTATTATCCCCAATCTGTCTTCCTTCACTAAACGCTTGTTTCGGCCAACCAAACATTAAGAGTACCCCTAGTATCGTTATAGCCTTTATTAAAATACGTAATCCTTTCACTTCGTCACTTCCAATAGATTCATAGACTTTTTATATTATTTTCATATTCCAGCAAATTTTTCCTGTGCTTATTATATCGTACAAATCTATTTTTTACATAATTAGATTTAATTTTTCTTTGCTATTTTCATGTGAATTTCCGTAGGACGTCAAAGTTCAAGCTGGGATAAAACCATCGTACTCAAAGTTTAAAAGGCATAGTCCATGATTTCCTACATTTAAACGATTATAATTTTCTTAATAAACAAACTTCTAGGAAACTAAATAAGTAAAAACCTTAGCAGATTTTATTTGGTGGATCCATTTACCTGTTATCAAATTATAATCAGGGCATAAATAATAGGGAAATTAGGCTCTCCCTAAATTGTTGATTATATATCTACTTTTATCACAGATTCAGAATAATTTTAACTGCGTCAAAAACTCAACCAAGAAGAGGGACGATAATAGATACATGCACCCTCTTTCCAGAAAAAAATCAATTTAACACAATGCATCAGTTTTGGTTTGGAATTCGTCTAATAAATGTAGGGGGGAAAGTTGTGAATGGAGAAAGTGTCGAGGTAATGAGAGAGAGATCGAATGAGGAGCTTGTGAATCAGCTTTTTGACTTGTATGGAAATGATTTGAAACGAATTGCATTTATGTATGTAAATGATCTTCCCCTGTGTGAGGATATCATCCAGGACGTGTTTATTTCGTGCTATAAGAATCTGTCTACTTTTCGAAAGGAAGCGCAATACAAAACTTGGCTCATCCGCATCACCATAAATAAATGCAAGGATTACCAGAGAAAATGGAGTTTCCGAAACCTCATTTATAAGCCGCTTATGGAGCCGTTCATTCACTCCAATGAACTGGGAGCCGAGGACGTGTATGTGAAGTCATTGGAATCCAATCAAATTTTGAAGGCCATTTCCAAACTACCGGCTATTTACAAGGACAGTCTTATTCTTTATTACTATCAGGATTTTACAATTGAGGAAATTAGTCAGATTTTGAATGTGAAAGTAAACACGGTGAAATCGAGATTAGCACGAGGAAAGCAGCAGCTGAAAGAAAGGCTGCAAAAGGAAGGTGTTGAGTATGGATCAATTCGATAAAGAGATAAAAAATGAGTTGCATACCTATTTAAAGAAAGAAATAAACATAGATCAAAACGAGAAACGGAGGCTTAATGAGAGAATGTCAAGAATCAATAATAAGAAGCCGCGAAAAGTTGGTTACTTTGCGTCATTAGCTGGAGTCGTCGTTTTATTATTACTGCTTGCGACCCCAATGTTGAAGAACTTTGAAAATAGCAATCCGAATGCAGGTAACGACAAAATCAGCGAAGACCATCCTGATAAGGACAATCATTTGAATGAAAAAGAAATGCCTGTTTTTGAGGAGAAAGAGAATGATGAAAAAATTGATGAGAAAGTTGAAGAAGAAGAGGAGCCACAGGATAACACGCCTGTTGACAAGACCAACGAGAAGCCCGCTTTCGTGCCTTTAACCAGCGACAAGGCGTTTGCCATTATGGAAAGTCTGTTCACAAATGTAGAGGATCTGTTTATTCAGGCTGGTGAAAAATACAACTGGGGCTATGAACGAGATTTTGTTGAGACTGAATATGGGCCACTCGCCGAAGAATTACGCGAATTTGCTACAGAGGAGTTTGTACAAGGCCATTTGTTTGAAGTAGTAAAAGATTATTGTTTTATTGGCTGTGATGCTCGATTTTTCCCGAACTTTTATGGAACAGTGCGTCATAACCTTAGTGTAAATACAGAGGACAAAGTTACCCTTACTTTCCTTGAAGTACCGAACATGCTCCATGACGGCTTGGAGACGACCCTCTCGCTGCAAAAAGAAAGTGGAGTTTGGAAAATTGCCAGCACTGAAAGCAAGCTTATGGAATTAATTGATTACCAGATT
Organism: Bacillus sp. JJ1562; assembly: GCF_036962705.1. NCBI lineage: Bacteria > Bacillati > Bacillota > Bacilli > Caryophanales > Bacillaceae > Bacillus > Bacillus sp. JJ1562. The sequence goes on along the minus strand of NZ_JBALOQ010000080.1, from coordinate 888 downwards.
ACAAGAGAAGAAGCGGACCAGTTAATGTCCAATTATGAAGGGGCTACATTTATCAAGGAAGTGAATGGTATCCACGACAGACCATATTGGGATACTTCACAAACGATATCGACGAAGCCCTTTGATGCCACTATCTATATTTATTACGATCCGAAACAAGATATGTATTTCGGCATTTTCTCTGATGACGGGTTCCAGCTAGATGATTATATGGTTAAGGAATATTTAAAATAAGTTTTGAAACGCAAAAAGAAGTGACCTTGGGGCCACTTCTTTTTAATTGGTTTAGGTTAGGTGGTAAAGTTAGGTTTTTTTATAGCTTTGCAATATAGTTTACAGCAGCTCGCTCGTGATAATGCATCTTTGATTTAAAATCCGACTTGTTATCTTCGTCTAAACAATCCACTAACAAATTTTTGTTTTTATTATATTGCAGGCTATGCCAATAGTACTTTGCTTTGTATATAACTTTCTTCATGCATTTTCCCCTTTCGATTTTTTAAACATAAATCGACGGAGCCTCGTGTTCGGGAACTGGCTGGCATAGTCCAAAAGACCGTAGCCCCTCTAGTTTTGCGTCATCATCTTTCAATGATTTTGCCGTTTCGGACGATTTATGTATGCTTCATATTACTATAGGACAGTGTGCGAATCTATCAAAAGGGTCTTTAGACCTATTTTCATATCAAACAGTACTTTAGTAATAGAAATTTGTCGATTTTAGGCGATGAGTTAATGGAACCACGGGGACGGTTCCGCTGGTCCCAGCTCGGAAATAAGATAAGGTGGAATTGCGGCTTCCTTGATGTTATTTGCGTTTTATTTCGAGGAATTGTGCTTTAACGTGACGTAATTGCGTTTTAATTTGATGAACATGCCCCTGTCAAG
>NZ_JBALOQ010000079.1:0-1738 GCF_036962705.1 Bacillus sp. JJ1562 | reverse complement strand
CTACAAGTAGGGGGCGAACTGTTTAGTTGACGGGATCAAGTCCCACGGGTGCGGACGTTCTACCCCGGCTACCGTTATAATAAAACCATTTTAAAAAAGGTCAACCAGAAATATTTTCTTATCTGGTTAACCTTATAATACGAACGGGTGCGTTGGTCCAAGAAGGATTACGCACCTTTTTGTTGAAGTTATTAAACTATCGGGGCAGATGTTAGTTGAAGAGTGATGTTTAACTTTTGTTAAACAATCATTTGTATAAACAAAAATAAAATAATCGAGGTTGATTATGAGTATGTTTTTAAAATCTAATAGAATACGTACTAATATTAAAGTTGGCAAAAATCAAATAGCATATTCGGTTTTATTTTCATTCATTTTTGGATTTGCATCAGGTCTTATTGCTAAAATACTTGATTTGGCTTTAATTCCTAACGAACTTTCATTCTTAGGGTTAATCGGAAGTAAATTGGGGTTATGGATATTTATTCTTGCTTTTGTAGCTGCCTATTCTTACACTCCCAAATTAGCCGCAACACGTGTTTTTGTATTCCTTATTGCAATGTTATTTTCATATTACATGTATACGATCTTATTTCTTAACCTTTTTCCATTAAAGTATATTGTTTTTTGGTCCTTGGCTGCATTACTATCAACAATCCCAGCATACATAATGTGGTTTTCACGTACTGACCACATAATTTCTAGTATTATTACAGCTTTACCAGTTTCTGCGATTGCATTTGAAGGATATAAATTCTATCTTTTCACGGTAGAGTATTATGAAAAATATGCGAATGTCGAAAATGTTCTTGTAAGTGATGGAGTATATTTTGATATGCTTGGCATTGGAATATCGTACGCTTTAATGATAATTATCATTTTACTTTTTGTTCCAAAGAGAAAAAAACAAAGTTTGTATATTATTCCTTTTTCCGGAGTCATATTTTCTGCCTTAGTGGTAATAACACTCTAATTGTTCTTATTAAAGTAACGGGTGCGTTGATCCAAGAAGTATTAATGCACTTTTTGTTGAAGTTATTTAACTAACGACTCTGGTTAGTACAAGAAGGAAAAATGGTTTTCATAAGGAAAATTCAAAAAGCGTTCGCTTGTTATCTGCAATTTGCAGTTAGATTTTTTGTTAATTTTAAATGGACAATTTAATTTAAAATAGAACTTATTCATGATCCAATCGTATTAAAGTAACAAGTGAGGTAAAATTATGTGAGGTTGATTTCATTGCTTTTGTGAATCGTTTTTATCGACCATTTAGAAGATACAACAGAATTACAAAGGAAGTAATTGACAAAGTTTTCCTTAATAATTAATTGATTTATCGAGGAGTATAATAAACTTGAACAAAAATAATTTTCTGAAATTTCTAAAAGATAATTTGAAGTATATGTCTGATCAGGAAAAAAAAGATATCATAGATGAATATGTGATGCATTTTGCTGAGGGAAAACATGAAAATAAAAGTGAAGAGGAAATATCTAAAGAATTAGGGAATCCTGAAGAGATTGCTAAAGAATTAAACGCTGCTTATGCAATTGATAGGGTTGAAGAGAATAAAAGTATTAAAAGTATGTTTACAGCACTGCTGTCAATTATGGGATTAAGTGTAATGAATTGTATTATTATAATAGTGAGTTTATTTGCGCTGCTAATACTATCACCATTTATATTAGCTTATATCATTGGTGTACCTATCATGATTTTATCTCCACTGATTTTAATT
>NZ_JBALOQ010000078.1:0-6388 GCF_036962705.1 Bacillus sp. JJ1562 | reverse complement strand
ATGTTGTAGGTTTCTATTTTCACATTATTCTTTTTTTAATTCAGAGATTGTGAAAAAATGCACTTAAAGTAACGGGTGCTTTAGTGAAACAAGACTCAATGATTTTGAGACTCAGATTTAATTTAAGTATTCCATTAAAAGGAGCTTTAATGGAGTTAGAACTGAGTTCATTTTTATTGGTGTATAACTAGGAAAATAAAAGAATCAATTTGATTAACGAGTAAGAAAAGTTACAGGCTTCAAATATGTAGATATCAATATATGTTTTTGACTTAGACACTCATATCGGGTGTCTTTTTCATTGTCAGTATGATTGTAGGATGGAATTTTTGGAGATGCACACTTTTTAGGTTATGCGGGTTATGACTATGAAAAATACCCACCCCTGTCTCAAGAATCTATAGAGATTCAAGGACAGAGGAAGTAGTATTTATCATTGAGAATGCAATTTTTAGTGTAAAGCTGGGCACCCGATGATGCTGCTGTTTCATACCTGAATATCTTCAACTTGTCATTTGCTTTATTAAGCATACGCAGTTTCGCCCGCATATATCGTGACAAGCACCATTGGCCATAACCAATCGAAACTCCATCCAAACCGTTTTCTGCAAGAAGTCGTTCCCACTCCTTTAAGTCTAACAATCCGGTCTGAAAACAGCAGTAAAGACCTTGCCTAATGATTGCTACGTTGATTTTCAGCATCGGCTCAACTCACCTGACCTCTTTTTTAGCGTGACTTAAGGGCATTCCCACGGTTATTCCTTTCAGTAGTTTTCCATGTCGATACTACAAAAACGACAGCGTTTTGACAGAGGTTGCGGCTCTGACCCTTCTGGGATTTACTTTGTGAGGTTAATACAACCTTTTAGAAAATTAAATGCAATATTTTATTGAAGGAAATTACTAATCTGAGTAAAAAAAGAAAAAAGTTGTAAAAATTATATTGTAAAGAGTAGTGGCTTTTAGAAGTAAAATCAGAGCAGGCTAAAAAATGCAATCTCGCTTTTATCCTATGAGATAAAGGTTGAGATTGCTTTTTGTTTATAAGGCCATTTAATCTAATATCAAAGTAACGATCTACTAAACTTAACTAATGATATTTTATAAAAAAACACGATAATACGTTCGTTTTAATTGTAAAAAATTTCATTTTTTATGGTACAATTTGATTACATAATATTATAAATCTTTTAAGAGTATGAATAACTTTATTTTGAAACCTAAGTGTCCTTAGAAAACTAATGAAAATTCACTAGAAACGTTTCTGTTAATGAATCTATTAAATATCTTTTATTAAAGTGGGTGTTCGTATGAATGAGAAAAAGTACCAAATTTTTATTAGTTCCACTTATACAGATTTAATTAAAGCACGTGAAGTTGTGACTACATCTATTTTAACAATGTACCATTTTCCGGTGGGTATGGAGATGTTTAGTGCTGGAGATGATGATCAATGGACTGTTATTAAAAGGACTATAGATATTAGTGATTACTATGTGTTAATAATCGGCCATCGATATGGATCAGTTACTGCCGAGGGGATTTCATATACTGAAAAAGAATACAATTATGCACGTCAGAAAGGGATACCTATCTTAACTTTTATAAAAGATAGAGAAGCGTCTACAAAGCCTTTTGAAAGAGAAACTAACATAAAATTGCAAGAGAAATTAAATAGTTTTATTGATAAAACAATGGAAAGTAGAATGTGTGATTTCTGGGAGAATGAAGAACAGTTATCTTCAAAAGTTACTGTTGCATTAATGAAAGAGTTTAACAATAATCCTCGTCCTGGATGGATAAGAAATAGCCAAATACTTTCAAAGAACCATATTATAGAAGATGCAGTAAATGCTTTCTTGGACGAAAAGGAAAGAATGGGACTAAAGAAGTCAAGTTTAAACGCATATAAATATGAACTTGATATTTTCTCAGAATATTATAAAGATAAATTTGTAAAGGAAATAGATGTAGGGCAAATTAAAAACTACCTGAGATATAGGGAGGATAATTTTAATATTACTTCCAAAGGTACAATGGAGTTCATAAGAGGTAAATTAAAGCTATTTTTTGATTGGATAGTTGAAGAGAACTTAACACCGGTTAACCCAGTAAAAAAAATACGGCCTTATATGGTTCCTGATGCTATTGTTGATACATTGAATGAGGTGGAAATTGACGAACTCAGAAATGCTTGTAACACCGCAAGAGAAAGAGCAATAATTGAAATACTTTTGTCAACTGGATGTCAATTAGGAGAAATGAAGAAGTTAAATTTAAATAGTATAAATTGGGAGAACAATACTATTAAAATAATTGGTAGTCGGCATAGAAATAGAGTTGTAAAACTAACAGAAAGCGCTGCTGAACATTTAAAAAAATACTTGGATACAAGAGAGGATAATAAAGAGAATCTCTTTGTAACAGTTAGAAAGCCAAATAATTCATTAGGAGCTAGAAGCATAGAAAGAGAGATTAATGAAATTGCATCAAGAACATCTATAGATAAAAAAATCACTCCTAAAACATTTCGTCATACCTTTGCTAAATTAATGCTAGCAAAAGGATATCAATTAAATAAGATTCAGGCATTATTGGGAAATAAAAATCTAGCCAGTACCTCAGAAACCTATGTAAAACTTACCGATGAAAATATTAATGAAATATTTGAATATGACTTGTAATTGGTATACTCACCAGCACCCCATGTGTTGCCACATACACTCTGGACATGTGGAGTGCGAAAACATTTAACAATCACATAATTATAATTATGTACCTTATTAATTTATAATTGACAAATAGAAAAAATATATGAAATAATATAAAATATAGTAAACTTATGACAATATTAATTACAAATTTGTGGGAGCACCACTAAAATTCTTAAGAGGTATCTTTTCATATCCTCTTTATTAAGAATTTTAGTGGTGCTTTTTGTTTTGTAAGGAGGATTAAGATGAAATTATCTTCTGGATTTATTAAGTTAGATTTCCTTATGTATAATTTGCAAGCCAACCCCAGTAAATTAGGTATACTCATAGGCAAAAGGTGGGAAAATAAACTTAAGAACATATTTCTATTATTTACCCTCATGGAGGGGGTAAATATTTTATGAAACAGACAGCAGTGTTTTACCTAAGACTTATGGACAACAGTAAAGTAGAGAGAGAGTTATCAAAATTGAATAGCCTCCAGATATGTAATGAATTTAATATAGTAGATCAACCAATTATAGAAGTTGGCGGGAGCTATAATACTCTAGTATTTAAGAGAAGGGAAATCAAAAGACTATTAAATCTCGTTAGAACTAAAAAGTTAGATGCAGTAATTTGTAAAAATCTAAACAATCTTTCCCGTTACCCACTAGAACAAATTGCAGTAGAAAAGGCTTTAAACAATATTAATTGTAAACTAATTTCGGCAGATATAGATACTCCAAATGTAGATGAATTAGAAGAATTGAAGGCTGCCATAGTAAACTTTTATTTTCCTAGAAAGGAGGAGAATCTTTGGAAAAAGCAATAGGATATACTAGGAAGTCAATTGTTATAAAAGGATATAGTGATGAGCGTTCTGTAGGATACCAGCTAAATGCCATCAATGATTATATTGAAAACAAAGGAATGGAACTTGTACATACCTACTCGGATATTGGTGTAAGCGGAAAAGAATTAAGAAGACCAGATTTAGATGAGATGTTGGACGATTTACAAACTGGAAAAGTCATTGCTGACACTTTGTTGATATATTCAGTAGATAGACTATCACGGGATTTAGATGGAAATATTGAGTTGTTTTTAGAAATTACTAAATACGTTAAAACTGTTACTTTCCTAGTTGAGAATTTCTCAAGCGATTCACAGTTCTTCAAGATATTCTTTCCTATCTTTGCAGGAATGGCAGATGAAAACCACAAAAAGTTATTAGAAACACTGTCATTTGGTAGAAAATCAAAGATTATTCAAAGGAAATTGTTTAATGGTAATTATCCTGCAATCGGTTATACCAAAAATAACAATGGTTACTTAGTGCCAGCGCATTTTAAAAATACAAATGATACTGAAGAACAAATTGGAATTTTGATTGTTCAGTATATATATAATGCTTATTTAACTGATATGTCACTTCGTGAAATTGCAAAAAGACTTAATGAACTATTTGGTTTTACGAGAAGAGGAAAACTATGGGACTATAAATCAGTAGCTTATGTTTTAAGCAATAAAGCATATATAGGGGTTTTAGAGGGAGTTCTTGAAGGCTATTCAAGTTATTATATTAAGGATGCAAATATTGAACCCTTAATAGATCCTATTACATTTGAAATAGTACAGCAGAAATTAAAGAGTGAGAACAGAGGGAGAAAACAAAAGACTATGGGGAGAAATGCTTTATTAACTCAATGTAGTCACTGCTTTACTCCTCTAGTTTCTAAGGGGAGTAAACTAATTTGTAATAATTGTGGGTTAGAAGGTAATGAGGAAGAAATTAAAGACATTATTGTACGCTACTCCTTAGTTGTGTTAAATGGAGAAATGGAAACATTAGAAATAAATAAAGTAAAAGAAGAATTAACAAAAATCAATGAGGTAAAGGTAAAAAATTTATCATTGAAAATTACTGACCTTGAGCAACGTCAATCCTTAATTAAAACAATGAACTTAGCATTAAGAAGTAAGAAAAATATGATTGAAGCTAACACAAATTTAATTCAAAAATACCGTTATGATCTAGATGTAGCAATGAAAAAGTTACTGTACCTATCGAAATACGACCCTGCTCCTTCTGCTATTGATGATTTTGGGCAATATTTAATAACTTATCCATATCTAATCCTAATTGATTTAGCCGCAAAAAAGATAAAAATTACATTCCATTCAAATAATATTATGAGAGAGGAGATATTATGAGTGCTGTTGAAAATATACTCATTCGTTTTGCGGTTGCATATGCCAGAACTTCTAGTACCAGTAATCCAAAACATAGCATTGAAAATCAAATCGCTGTTATTAAAGAATACTGTGATAAGCATAATATAGTACTTGTTAAAATATTTATTGACGAGGCAAAAACTGGTACTACAGTTACTAATAGAGAAGGATATCAAACATTTAAAAGATTCATTGGTGATAATGACATTGATTTGGTATTGGTTGCTTATTCTGATAGATTAGGTCGAGAAGGATTTGAATTTATTCGTTCGTTAAGTGAGATAAAGAAAAAAGAGATTGAATTTATCAGTGTTTCGGAAAAGATAAATGGTTCTGAGCTAAGCCCAATCCAACTTGGTTTTACTGCTGTAAGAATTGAATTTGAAAATATTCTTCGGAAACAAAGGCTCTCTGAAGCGATACAGACCGAAATAAAAAAAGGGAGATGCATGAATCAACCTTCATACGGTTATACAAAGGATAATAATGGTTTTCTTATTGTTGTAAAAGAGCAAGCAGCTGTTGTTAAAGAGATATTCGATAGTTATATACATCTTCAATCTTCTGTTAAAGTTGCTGCACATTTGAATGAAAGTGGATACTCAAAACCGAATGGATCACCATGGGATTCATCATTTGTTTACAAAATTCTTCGAAATAAAAATTACACAGGCAATCAGTATAGGAAATCTAAGTTACAAGAGTCTTTTTCAAAAAAAAGGATATACTTAGACGATGAATTATTAACCGAAGTTGGGCACCAAGCAATAATAGAAATGAAAACATTTACGAAAGTTCAAGAAATTCTTGATAAAAAATCCAAAACTAGAATAGTAAGATTTAACTTATTGGCTAAAGTGCTGTATTGTCCGAGTTGTAATTCAATAATGTATGGGGACTTTAGAAAACAGAAATATGTATGTAAAGAGCGCAGGGAGCACAAATCACAATGCCCTGACCTGCATAAGGACTATATTGAACCCAAAGTATTAACATTCCTTAAGTCTCGAGAATTAAAGAATGTAGAAATTAATGAACATCAAGGAACTAATTCTGTAATTAATAGACAGGACTTATTGGAACAGAAAAAGGAGTTGGAGTTTAAGTTTGCTACATTAAAAATTTCAGATAAACAATTTAATAATGAGATGAAAAAAGTAATATCAAAATTAAATAGGCTAAATAAACAAAAAAACTTTGTAGTTACAATAGACAATGATGATAGTTTTACTAGCCTTATTGAAAGAGGTGAGTTTGAAGAAGTGAGTGAGAAAATGAAAAAAGAGAAGATTAAAATCACACTAAATGAAAATGAAGAGATCATCGAAATAAATAAAAATGTTTAATGGTGCTTTTATTTTTTAAAAAAGGCACAATATTAAAACATATTTTAGAGCAGAGAAGGTACGAAATCGTTTATAGATTTTGTACCTTATTTTTATGGACAATAGGATTAT
>NZ_JBALOQ010000077.1:0-1512 GCF_036962705.1 Bacillus sp. JJ1562 | reverse complement strand
AGACTGTAGACAAACTCGATAAATTTCGAGTTTGCCTACAGTCTTTTTTAATTTACAATAATTATAGAGAATATTAGGGGTGATGGGAAAATGATGTCGAGAATTAATAACTTAGATAGAGAACAATTGGAAATGATTACACTGGATCAAGTCGTACCGCAAGATCACCTTGTGAGAAAGCTTGAAGCAGCTGTTGATTTCTCCTTCATATACCCATTGGTTGAAAACCTTTATTCAACTTTAGGCCGTCCAAGTATTGATCCAGTTGTACTGATTAAAATGACATTTATTCAGTATGTATTTGGCATACGTTCAATGAGGCAAACAATCAAGGAAATTGAAACGAATGTAGCTTACCGTTGGTTTTTGGGTTTTGGTTTTTACACAAATGTTCCCCACTTTTCTACCTTCGGTAAAAATTATGAACGTCGTTTTAAGGATACTGATTTATTTGAACAGATCTTCTACCGTATTTTAAAAGAGATTACAGATAAGGACTTATTAAGCGCTGACCATGTATTTATTGATTCAACACATGTAAAAGCGAGTGCTAATAAACGTAAATTTGAAAAGAAAGTCGTACGAAAGGAAGCTCGTGCTTATGAAGCGAAGCTTCAAGAAGAGTTAAATCAGGATCGTATAGACCATGGTAAGAAACCATTTCCTCCTGAAAAATTTGAAAAAGAAGAAACTAAGGAGATTAAGGAAAGTACAACCGACCCCGAAAGTGGATATTACGTAAAAGATGAACGAACAAAACAATTTGCCTATTCATTTCATGCTGCTGCGGACCGAAATGGTTTTGTGTTAGGGTCAATTGTAACGCCAGGGAATATTCATGATAGTCATATGCTTCAACCATTGGTCGAGTCGATTATGGATAAGGTAATGAAACCTTTTGCTGTTGCTGCCGACGCTGCTTATAAAACACCTGCAATTTGTAATTTCCTAATAGAAAATGGCATTACTCCTGCTCTTCCTTATACACGTCCCAAAACGAAGGAAGGATTCATGCGTAAACATGAGTATGTTTATGATGAGCACTTTGATTGCTATATCTGTCCGCAAGGAGAGACATTAACTTACACAACTACGACGAAGGAAGGATACCGACAGTACAAGTCCGATCCATTAAAGTGCGTAAATTGTCCTTTACTAGAACAGTGTACTCAAAGTCAAAATCACCAGAAGTTAATACAGCGTCACATCTGGGAAGGTTATGTGGAAGAAGCTGACCACCTTCGACACACTGAAGAGGTAAAAGAAATATATGCTCGTCGTAAAGAATCTATTGAACGCGTCTTTGCTGATGCAAAAGAAAAGCATGGTATGCGATGGACAACCCTTAGGGGAATTAAAAAAATGTCCATGCAGGCGATGCTAACTTTTGCTGCAATGAATTTAAAGAAACTAGCAATTTGGACTTGGACAGGTCCAGAGCTTGCATAAATGATATGCAAGCTGGGACGGTATATACCAAAAATAATGACCATTTATGATAAAAAAGAAAAA
>NZ_JBALOQ010000076.1:0-20010 GCF_036962705.1 Bacillus sp. JJ1562 | reverse complement strand
AAAAGTACTAGAAAAAAGAGATTTCACAATGAAATCTCTTTTTTTACATTTGTGTTAGAAAATTTAAAAGATTATTACTTTTAATTACTATGAAACTTTCTAGTCAACTAATCGTCTTATAAGTATATACATAATGTACATTAATAATATTCTATAAAATTAGGTTGTTTTGATGATTGATTTTTAGTGAAAAACATATTAAGATTATGATTAGATTTTTTGAAAATACCTAAAAATGGAATTTAAAGACATTGTTATTAATTTCTCTGCGTCTAGAAAACAGGGAGGTATTTTGATGATTAGATCATCAACATTATCCAAATCAAAATTCATCTTTTTAGCTGCTTTCATGCTTTGGATAAAAACATATATCATCTATAAAACTAGCTTTGATATTAAAATAGAAAACTTGATGCAAGAGTTTATTTTACTCATTAATCCATTAAGTTTCTTATTGCTGTTCTTTGGTATTTCCTTTTTTATTAAGAAAAAACATCGAAATAAATTTATTATATTTGCTAGTTTTATATCTTCGTTTGTATTATTTGCCAATGTTGTATTTTACAGGTTCTTCAACGACTTTTTAACACTTCCAGTTCTCTTCCAAACAAGTAATATGGGGGATTTAGGAACAAGTATTACAGGGAATTTGAAGTTTACAGACCCACTATTGTTCATCGATGTGGTTATCCTGATTCTCATTAACAAATATAAACCAAGCTTTACTTTAGTTGAAGAAATTACGAAGAAGGAAAGAAGATCCTATTTTATCTTAGTTGTTGCCGTGTTCTTTTTTAATCTTGGATTAGCTGAAGCGCAGCGACCGCAGTTATTAACAAGAACATTTGACCGTGAAATGTTAGTAAAGAACATTGGAACATACAACTATCAAATTTATGATATCGTCCTTCAATCGAAGTCTTCCGCACAACGGGCTTTAGCTGATAGCAGTTCATTTATCGATATTGAAAACTACCTAAAAGCAAACCAAAAGGACCCAAGCGAAAAATTTGGTATTGCTCAAGGTAAAAATGTTGTTGTTATTTCAATGGAATCCCTTCAAAACTTTGTCATTAATGAAACCATTGATGGGGAAGAAATTACTCCATTCTTGAATGATCTAATAAATGAAAGTTATTACTTTGACAATTTTTATCATCAAACAGGTCAAGGAAAAACATCAGATTCTGAGTTTTTATTAGAAAATTCATTGTATCCACTTGGACGTGGTGCTGTATTCTTTACACATGCTACCAATGAATATACAGCAACACCTGAATTTATTAAGGACTATGGTTATTTTTCATCGGTGTTCCATGCGAATAATAAAACCTTTTGGAACCGGGAGATCATGTATGATTCTTTAGGATATGACAAATTCTTTGATGTTGAAAGCTATGATGTAACAGAAGAAAACTCAATCGGCTGGGGCTTAAAGGATAAAGAATTCTTTGATCAGTCCATAGACCTTATAAAATCTCAGCCACAGCCTTATTATTCGAAATTTATTACATTAACAAACCATTTCCCATTTGAACTTGAAGAAGAGGATCGAATGGTAAATGAATTTGATTCAAATTCAAGAACTTTGAACCGTTACTTCCCAACTGTTCGCTATATGGATGAGGCCATAAAAAACTTTTTCGAGAGACTAAAAGAAGAGGGCATGTATGAAAATACAATCTTTGTCCTATACGGGGATCATTATGGAATTTCGGAAAACCATAATAAAGCAATGGCACAGTTTTTAGGTAAAGAAGAAATTACACCATTTGATTCAATCCAATTACAAAAGGTACCTTTAATCATTCACATCCCTGGTGTGACAGATAAAAATCCAGAAATGATTTCTACTGTAGCTGGACAGATTGATTTAAAACCTACAATCTTGAGTCTTCTAGGTATGGATATACAAAACGATGTCCATTTCGGGAGTGATTTATTTTCAAAAGAAAAATTCCCGTTTGTTGTTTTTCGAGACGGTAGCTTCATTACGGAAAACGTTGTATTTACGAAAAATGCCTGTTTTGACAAAGCAACGGGTGAGGAGACTGATATCAGCCTCTGTGAGCCATTCATGGAAAAAGCAGGATTTGAATTGGATTACTCTGATGAAATTGTGTATGGGGACCTTCTCCGCTTTTATAATGGAACGTCCTATCGTGAGCCAGTACCAAATGATTTTGCAGAATAAAAAATCGAAGCCTTGGCCTAATAAGGGTCAAGGCTTTTCCTATGACATGAAGTACATCCCTATCCTCATAAACTTATAGGAGAAAGGAACAAGGAGGTTTTTTGGTGAAGGTAAAAGTCCGACCAGGTGACACGCTTTGGTATTATAGTCAATTGTTTGCAATCCCTACACATTTACTCATTGACTCCAATTTACATATAAATAGTAACCAAATGCAGGTTGGAGCAATCGTGAATATACCAGGTTTTATTATAAAACAACATACAGTTGTTTCTGGTGATACATTATGGAAGTTAGCAAAATCGCGTTCACTTATGGCTGATGCCTTATTTTTAATCAATCCAGGGATTGAAGCAGAAAATCTACAAGTCGGTAAAACGATTCAAATTCCGGAGAGAGTCGTGAAGCCGGTCGTTAATGGAGAACGAAGCTATGATTTTGAAGACATGATGAAGGATATTCATGAATTACAATCGATTTATCCGTTTCTTCAAACACGTTCGATTGGAAAAAGTGTATTAGGAAAAGAACTACTTGAGTTACGATTGGGTAGAGGCACAAAAAGAGTTCATTGGAACGGATCTTTTCATGCGAATGAATGGATAACTACGAATGTGATTATGACCTTTTTAAATGAGTATTTGCTTGCACTAACCAATATGGCGCCAATTCGTGGGTTTTATGTTGAGCCGCTCTATTTAGAAGCATTTCTATCGATTGTCCCAATGGTAAATCCAGATGGAGTCGATTTAGTCCTTCATGGGCCTCCTGAACAGGAACCATATAAACAGGAAGTTGTCAAAATTAACAATGGAAGTCTTGATTTTAAAGACTGGAAAGCGAATATTCGAGGTGTCGACTTGAATAACCAATTTCCGGCCAACTGGGAAATTGAAAAGAAACGGAAAGAACCTAAGGCACCTGCACCACGAGACTTTCCCGGAGATGCTCCGTTAACTGAGCCTGAGGTCATTGCGATTGAAAAATTAACAAGGTCCTCCAATTTTTCACGTGTATTAGCCTTCCATACACAAGGAGAGGTTATTTATTGGGGATATGAAGACCTTGAGCCACTTGAATCAGAAACATTGGTTAAGGAATTTTCCGGGGTTACGGGATATGAGCCAGTCAGGTTTGTTGATAGCCATGCAGGCTTCAAAGATTGGTTTATTCAAGAATGGCGACGCCCAGGGTTTACGTTTGAATTAGGAGAAGGGGTAAATCCATTGCCGCTTTCTCAATTTGAAGAAATTTATCAGGAAACTCTTGGAGCCTTTTTGGCTTCGTTGTATATGTAAAAGCTTTGTATGAAAAAGCCGTGATTTCTTCGGCTTTTTTTCTTGCTTTGAAACTTTTTACCATGCATAATCGTATTATCTATTAAGGGAAACAATAGTAAGTAAAAGACTCACTGTTGTATGATTGGGCAGTGAATTTTATTTTTATAAAGAGGTGAATATCGAGTTGGTGAGAAAATGGATATACTTTTTCATGTTTCTTTTTCTACTGGCTGGCTGTAGTTCTCATCAACCGTTAGATATAAGTGATGCGCCAAAAAGTAGTAATAAGAATGTATCAAAGGGCCCTGTGCCAACTGAATTTTTGGGTGAGGTCCAGCAATTACACCCACTTGACCTTCAAGGGGAAGATTTTAATATTGTGGGCGATTGGTACGATGATGAAAGCATTCTTTATGTGACTGATGAAAACGGAACTTCTAAAATTTACAGGTACCATCTGTTTACAGGTGAAAAGGAGTTGTTCCTGAAAACCTCAGCTCCTGTGTTGACCATGAAGGCAAATGAAGACCACTCTATGTTTCTATTACATACATCAGACTCTCAAAATCAAGTGAAGTTAACCGCTGTCGACAAAACAGGCACTGTACAATACGAGTGGGAAGTGAATTCCTTTGATTTGTTTTATAGCTGGAATCCGTATAATACAAATCAGGTATTTGTGACTTCGTTTTTAGAAGACTGGTCATTTCAAACTCATCTGCTTGATGTCCATACTCAGAAGTCAACAAAATATGAAGTATTCCAACCGTTTATTCAATGGATTAATTCAAACACAATTTCATATTTAAAATGGGATCAAAATGAGCTTGATTTCTTTGCACCACTTTATTCGTATCATTTAGATACTAAAACAGAAGGACTTTTATTTGAGAACATCATTTCTTTTGTTTCCTATAAGGATTTACTAGTAACGTATGAATTAATTCTAGGCGAGGATTCAATTGCGAAGGTTGGCTTTTACGATCCTGAAAAAAATAAACAGCTGCATGAATATAAAATGCCACTTTTAAGTGACTATTCAAAGTGGTACATCCCATCGGCAGATTATGTTGCTGGGCAAAAGAAATTTTATTCGTTTAAGCCGTATTCTACGGGTGCATTTGATACGTATGGAGAAAAATTCGAGTTTGTTTCCTATGATATGAGCACAGGGAAGGAAGAGGTTATCCTTGAAAAAATAGACGATCAACCACTAAATTTTTCTCCTAATGGCTTCTTATGTTTATATGGATTCCAATTCGAAAAAATGATTGATCTAAAGACAAAAACTGTAGAGGATCTCGTACTATTTTAAACCGAATTAAAAAAGCCATCGGATCGATGGCTTTAAAGCTTTTCATATTAGTGAGCTACTGGGAATCCATTTTTCCAGATTGTCATGATTGTGAACCAGCCTAATACTAAAAAGATTCCTGTTGAAAATGCTAAGGCTAAAAGGTTTTTATCGCGTAAAGAACGAATAATACCGAATACAGATAAAATTACGATTAATGAAAAGATAATCATTAGACCCATGTGACTTACCCCCTTGCTATAATCAATGTTTCATTTAAAAGCGCGCCTTTACTTTTAAATATTCATTACTATTTTCCCCATAGCATGAAAATTTACAACATCACCATAAGGCAAAATGTTGCATCAAAAGGCGTAAAACCCTTTATGTATTGAAATAGATAGATTCAATTTATATTCTAATCGTTTTATTCGGTTTTGTCGAGGACGAAAAAGTGACACTTTCAAGACAATTATCTTTTTTAGAAATAGCTCAATACCAATTGGTAAAGCGCTTTTTCGATTTCGTCTGTTAGTGTAAAATAAATAGTAGATTAAAGTAACGGAGTGATACTGATGAAATGGCAAAGGATTCCGCTAGGACCCTTACAAACAAATGCATACATACTTGCAAATTCGAATAAGGAATGTGTCGTTCTTGATCCAGGTGGAGATGGTCAAAAGTTAAATATTATATTAAGACAGCAGGGGTTAACACCAATTGCTATTCTTTTAACACATGCTCATTTTGATCATATTGGTGCCATAGATGAAGTTCTCGCCCAATGGAATGTTCCCGTGTTTATCCATGAGAAAGAGAAAAATTGGCTGAAGGATCCTGCATTAAATGGTTCCGCATATTTTATTCCTGGGCAAGAAATCCTGTCAAAAGTAGATCCAACCATACTTCAGAAAGAAGGTGAATTTTCTGTTGGTGATTTTTCACTTAACCTTTTTTACACACCGGGACACTCTCCAGGAAGTGTATCATACTATTGTAAGGAGCTTGGAGTTGTTTTTTCAGGAGATGCCCTGTTCCAAGGAAGCATCGGTAGAACAGATCTATCTGGTGGGAACCATGAGCAATTACTAGATAGCATTCATAAAAAACTACTCACATTACCAGAAGAAACAATCGTCCTATCTGGACACGGCCCAGAAACAACCATCGAAGCCGAAATGGATTCAAATCCTTTCCTTAATGGATTTTAATGCTTGATTACATCAGAAAAGGCCTAACTCAGGAAGAGTCAGACCTTTTCTTGGGGATGTTTTAGCACTAAGAATATCTTCCTAATGCTGTTTAAAAAATTTGGCATACGCCAAAACTTATATATCCGTATAATGGGAGGGATATTGTAAGCTACTAAACTTACAATATAATATTATAAACACTGTGTCAATGGTGAATACTAGCAAAAGGTGAGCCATATGCAACGTATACTAAAAGAGATTATTCAATCATCTCCAAACAACGGAATTACATATGAACAGTACATGAATACCGTCCTTTATCACGAAGAAAAAGGCTATTACATGAGAGACATAGAAAAGGTAGGGAAAAAAGGAGATTTCATCACAACCAGCAATATCTCCAATGTCTTCGGCAAGCTTTTTGCATCCATTTTTCATAAACTTATTACGCTTGAAAAAATTTCTCCGTTAATCTGTGAAATTGGTGGAGGAAATGGGAGATTTGCAAAATCAGTTCTGGACGAATTAAAGAACTCCTACAAAGACACATATGAGAAAATCACATATATCATGATTGAAACCAGTCCATATCATCAGCGCTTGCAGCAAGAGCTACTCCCGATCGGTGAAAAGGTAATTCAGTGTCGAAGTATTGAAGAGGCTAAAAAGATTTTTCCAGTATTTCATGGAATTCTTTTTTCGAATGAATTGTTTGATGCATTTCCAGTAAGGGTGATCGAGAAACAAAAAGAAAATATACTTGAAGTGAAAATCACGCTGACTAGGAACGAACAGCTTTGCGAAATTCTTGAGCCGCTTACTGATGAGCGTGTTATACACTATTTAAACATTAATAAGATAGAGCTCGCTAATGGACAAAGATTTGAGGTTCCACTTCAAATGCTTTCTTATCTTGAGGAGTTAAATAGCTTTCTTGGAAATGCTGTTGTTTTTACCGTAGATTACGGATATACAAAAGAGGAATGGATGGAACCTGCAAGAAGGAAGGGAAGCCTTCGTGGCTATTACAACCATCATTTAATCAACAATCCGCTTGAAAATCCAGGTGATATGGACCTTACTACACATATTCATTTTGATACACTTATTTCAAATGGTACAAAGCTTGGACTTGAGTTTGTGAAGAAATGGAGACAAGATGGGTTTCTAATAGAAGCAGGGATTCTGACATTTTTACAGGAGAATTTTGATTCCAATCCTTTTTCAGAAAAAAGTAAACAAAATCGTGCGATCCGTTCTCTTATTATGGATGGTGGAATGAGTGCTGCTTTTCATGTCCTAATCCAGCAAAAAAATGTAAAACTAAATTGGGATTCTATATTCCAAAGTAAATAAAAAAGCGATGTTTCCATCGCTTTTTTTAGTGACCTCCACCCATTGGCATCATAAATGTGGTGTAGTAAGAGAAGGCACAGAAGAAAACAGTTAAATATGCACCAAACACGTAAATATACATTCTTTCAGACAACTTTAAATAGCTTAAAAGGACGAAAAATCCGGTTTGTGCAAAGAAAATTAGTGCTAGAATATCCATACCACCAATGTAGAACATTACAGAAAAGATACCTGTCCAAAAACCTAAAACTCGGTACATACGTTCCATATGTATATTTCCCTCCCTTGTAAATGATAGACACTCACTTTTATTATTATAATGTAACGGTTACATAAAAGTAAACATTACTTTGCGACAAATGCGTGATAACTGCAAGAATCACATCCAAGAATGATGTTTTCTGACTCTTCTAGCACCACATCGTCAAATAGTAAATCAAACATACCTCTTAAAAAGGCATGATGCATCCCACAAACTGCTTCAAAATTTTCTTGTGCAATTTCTTTAAAAGGACAATTGTTGATCTTTAAAAAGATTTTTGTCTTATCCTTATTATGGTCTAAATCTGGATAAAAACCCGCAACCGTAGATGCCTTTTTTAATATATCTAGCTTTTGATCAAAGGTAAGTTCATGAATAGAAACAGGAATTTGATGATTAACTAATTCTTCACCAAATCGTCTACCTGTTAGTTCAAGTGCTTTTTTACCTACATCACCAAGTGTCGCCATCGTTTCAATTGCAATTTTTGAAAGCAACTGATAATCGCGAAACGGAAAATTAATTTGAATATGATCGTTTGAAAGTCGATATAGACGACTTGGTCTGCCACCCTTTCCAGTTTTTTTAGCTTCAGAAACAAGCATATTTACATCTTCAAGCTTCGTTAAATGAAGTCTCGCTACATTGGGATGAATTTCAAATTCTTCGGCAATTTCTAGCACAGTGACATCTTCATTTTGTTGAATAATATATTGATAAATATAATAACGTGTTGGATCTGCTAAAACGTTCGTTATTTTCAGTGTTTGTTCCACCGTCATCACTCCTTGTGACCCATAATGTTACTCTCATTATAGTACAGGTAAATACCATCAATAAGTGATTTATATCACTTGTAGGTAAAAGTTCACAAAACAATAATGATTTTTGCAACATGATTAGCATACTTTTCATGCCACCTACATATAATGTATTGATTCCTCCTAATGATAGATAAAAATCTTAATCGCTTTTGAAAAATGCAACCCTAATGGCAGGGGTTGTATTTTTTATTGTTCAATTATTGTTCACAAATAATTTTTTAAAAAAAGAAGGAGTTTGTAGATTTTTGTTGAAATATGATACCTGCAAGAGAAAAAATAAATTAAAAAGGAGTGAATTATTTGAGCGAAATCGAACAGCTCGGTGATCAATTGATCGAGGACGCTTGGTCAATGAGTGCATCTGATATTCATTTTGTTCCTAAAATCAATGATGCCATGATTCAATACCGGCTCGATAGTGATTTGTTTAATAAGCAAACGATCCCAAAGGATGTTTGCGAACGCTTGATTTCCCATTATAAATTCCTAGCTGGAATGGATATTGGAGAAAGGAGAAGACCGCAAAACGGTGCGATTACCCTGAATCTCAAAGGGATAACCATTAACCTTCGATTGTCTACACTGCCCACACCTTACAACGAAAGTCTAGTCATACGTATCCTACCTGAAACACCAACTTATTCTCTTGCTAATCTATCGCTTTTTCCAAATATGACAACTAAATTGCTATCACTTTTAAAGCATTCACACGGACTTATCATATTCACTGGTCCAACAGGCTCAGGTAAGTCTACTACCCTCTATTCCTTACTTCACGCAACGAAGAAGCTTTTCAACCGTAATATTATTACATTAGAAGACCCAATTGAAAAAAGAAGCGAAGATGTACTACAGGTTCAGGTGAATGAAAAAGCAGGTATCACTTATGCACATGGTTTGAAGGCAATTTTGCGCCATGACCCTGATATTATTATGGTGGGCGAAATAAGGGATACAGAAACCGCGAAAATTGCGGTACGTGCAGCACTCACCGGTCATTTGGTGCTTTCAACAATGCATACTCGAGACACAAAGGGTGCGATTTATCGGCTTTTAGAATTTGATGTATCCTTGCAGGAAATTGAACAAACATTAATCGCAATTGCAGCTCAACGGCTTGTTGACCTCAAATGTTCGTATTGTGAAGGAAAATGTACACCGCTTTGTAAGAAGTATCGAAAGGTAAGAAGAGTAGGGGTGTACGAGCTATTAAATGGTCATGCCTTAACAGAAGTGATGAAGGAAGCAAGGGGTGACAAAGCTGAATATCGCTATGAAAAATTAAAGGATGTCATCAAAAAAGGGATTGCCCTTGGATACTTATATCCGGATGCGTTGGAAAGATGGGTCGTCAATGATGACATGGAAAAGAAATAAGAATTGGACTATAAAGGAGCAATCCTTATACCTAAGTAGAATCGGGGACTTGCTTGACCAGGGTTATTCTTTTGAACAGGCTTCACAATTCTTGCTCTTTCAGCTTCCAAAAAAGCATAGTCAAGACATTGAAGCGATTATTGAAAGTTGTAAACAAGGTGATTCTTTATACACAGCCTTTAGCAAAGTTGGTTTTCATAAAGATATCTTAGGATATATCTATTTTGCCGAGCAACATGGTGATATCTCATTTGCTCTTCTCGAAGGAAGTGCAATGCTACAAAAAAAGCTCAACCAACTCGAAAAAGGAAAGAAACTCATTCGCTATCCCTTAGCTCTTTTGTTATTTGTTGGTTTTATGTTTACGATGATTGAAAAAATCCTATTACCTCAATTTGAAAGTTTATTTACCTCCATGAGTTATGAACAAACGTTGATTTCTAAGTTTTTATTAAGGCTCCCAGAATTAAATCGATATATGCTCCTCATAATCGGTTTACTATTATTAATTGGCCTCGCGTACTATTTTCTTCATTTTCAACAGCGAACCCCCGTTGAAAAAATGAAGCTACTTTTAAAAATTCCCATATTGAAAAAGGTAATGATTATGTTTAATTCCCATTTCTTTTCTGTTCAGCTCAGTAACTTGTTAAAAGGCGGGTTATCAATTTTTCAAGCCTTAACAATGTTTGAACAGCAGCTTCACTCGCCGTTTTTTCGAGAAGAAGCAAAGGAAATGAAAATGTTATTGCGAGCGGGTAACCGTTTCGACGAAATCCTGAGAGTACGAGAATATTACGAGGCAGATTTAGCGATGATCATTTTACATGGTCAATCAAACGGAAATTTAGCGAGCGAGCTCCAGCACTATAGCCAATATGTTATGGAAAAAGTCGAGGAAAAAGTGACAAGATTATTAGCAATCGTACAACCTATTCTTTTTGCAATCATTGGAATCATCATCATGCTAATGTACGGAGCAATCATGGTTCCAATGTTTCAGCTATTAAACGGAATATAGAAAGGAAGATTTAAATGAATCTGAAGAATCAAAAGGGATTTACCCTTGTGGAAATAAATATGATGAAGAACCTATGCTATTAATATTCAACAAAAAACCTGTTCTAAAAATTCATCTTGTTAATCCTCCCTATTTTATAGCGGAAGGCGCACTGACTTTTGAATTATGAACAAACAAAGATCTTCAGTACGAAATTCGGAAAAAAATCAAGATATCCTGACTTAGTTCATTTAAATAACAAAACGCACAGTTTATTAGTGAAATTATATAAAATAGTAGGATGGCTAAAACTTTTGCGAAAAAAAGTTTATTTTGTCTAACTTTGTACTTGTATTTATTTTTTTATTGTGATAATTTAAATTTATTCAAAGTAACTTTCAATCAATTTAGCGATTTAAATTTGAAGTAAACAATTTAATAATAAATGCTACGCAGGAAGCACCTGGGGCAAAAAAGATTATAGATTAGATTAATTCTAATTTATTGAATCTTATTTGTTCCAGGTGCTTTTTCGTTTACCGCTAATGATTGATTCTAATTAACAATCTAACAGGAGTGATGTTATGGACAAGCACCAACTGCCAATTTGCCAAGATACTTTACGAAAACGGCAAGCAATTCCAATAAAATTAGCTCAGTTATCTTATACGAAACCAGAAATTGCTCTTTCCTTTTTGAGATTATGGGGGGAGAAAAAGAAACCTATTTCCCCTCTTTACGAGGAAATTTTAGAACATTTTGAGAAAGAATAACTTATGGACTAGCATTCATAAATGCAGGAATAACATGTTTATAGATTGCTATTGTTATCAAGAAAGATTAAAAAAAGAGAAACAGCGTTATACTTTACTGAATTTCTAATGATAAAGAGGAAAGACATTCACTACAAGGTGAAATAGAAGAGCTTCGAAAATATGTATCAAATCAAAGCTGGTTAAAAATCTGAGAGTTTAAGGATGTTGTCAATGTTTCTAAATTAGTTTAAAAAGGGTTTAATAACCTATTAAATCAAGTTGAGAAAGGAACAGTTGTTGTGGTTTTAACAATAAGGTCTACCTATCAATATTGAATCCAGTTGGATGAGAGTACTTGAATGCAATTTTACGTGATAGTCAGTCGAAAATTGCATCACCTAATTCTGGCATTACAGATTTTTCTGAAGAAGATCAGGAATTGAAGAATACATCAAGAATCTTATTGTAGAAATTCAGAAAGAATTGATTTCGAGAAGAATTTTGGAAGGGTTACATCAATGCATGGGGGTGGGGAAAGCCCCCTATGTGTTTATACATTTATTCATGATGCTAAAAATGTATGAAATTGATGAAGGCTTAGCCTGGGTTTTACCAGCTATTGATAAAATGTACCTCGTAGGAATGCTATTGGAGATAAACTAAACTACGTATAACAATAAAAAAATAAGTAGAATGTAATCCCTATCAACATTAACCTGAATAAAGTAGAGGGTTTAGCAAATATTGAAAACTGTAATAATGGATAAAAATAATGTAAAGAGGAGGTTTGAAGTTGAGTGAAATAATGAAAGTAATTTTGAGAGTAATTATATATATCCGCGTCTCAACAAAGCTACAAGAAACAAAATACTCTCTATCTGCACAGAAAGAAGAGTTGACTAAATATGCTGAAGACCAAGGTTGGAATATTGTAGCAACATATAGAGACATTGAAAGTGGGGGGAAATTAGAGAAGAAGGGAATGGACCAACTACTGAATGATGTTGAGGATGGAAAAACTGATATAGTTTTGGTGGTGGATCAGGACAGACTCTCAAGATTAGATGTTGCAGAATGGGAATATCTAAAATCAATCTTACGAGATAATAAAGTGAAAATTGCAGAACCTGGGAATATGGTTGATTTAGAAAATGAAGATGATGAATTTATTTCTGATATCAAAAACTTAATTGCAAGGAGAGAAAAGAGAGCAATTGTTAGAAGAATGATGAGGGGAAAACGTCAACGAATGAGAGATGGTAAAGGTTGGGGAATTCCTCCACTTGGTTATTCATTTAATCATGGTAATAAAGAATATGAAATTGATGAAGAATGGGCTTGGGTGATACCAGCTATTGATAAGATGTACCTTGAGGAAAACTTAGGGATGAAGGCTATTGCTGACAAATTGAATGAAATATCTAAGACCCCATCAGGGAATTACTGGAATGAAACATTGGTACAGAGAAGACTTATATCAAAAGCATTTCATGGTGTCATGGAAAAGAATTTTTCTAATGGTGAAACGATTTCTATACCCGATATCTATCCAAAGCTAAGGTCAGAGGAAACATGGGAGAAAATTCAGAAAGAAAGAGCTAAGCGAAGAAAGGTATTTAAAGCTGATCAAAGGCAGAATGAAAATATACATATGTTAAGAAAAACGTATATTAAATGCGGGATGTGTAACCGGAAAATCAATGTTGCGAACCACGGAACTAAAACAACTCCAAAATATTACTTAAAGCATGGGAGAAAGTTAAGGTTAAAAGATAGATCGGTATGTGATATAACAATAAATACTATTAGAATCGATAATAATATAATCCATGCGGTAAAAGAAATTCTAATGAGTGAGGAGATGGCTAAGAAATACATTAGTATTGACATTGATGAAGAAGAAATCTCAAATTTAAAGTCTCAACTTAAGAAAAGCCAAAAAGTGATATCTCAAATGGAAGAAAAACTAGACAGACTTTTAGACCTTTATTTAAATAATCAATTTTCAAAAGAAAAATTAGCAGTTAAGGAGAAAGAAATAAAAAGCCAATTAGAGAATCAGAAAAAATTATATTATCAACAAAGATCAAAGCTTGAAGCACTTGAAAAACAGGAATGGAATTATGAACTGCTATATCAATATTTAGAGGTAGCGGAATCAATGGAATATGAACTAACACCAAATGAACGTGTTCAAATGATTGGAGAATTGTTTCCCGAAGCAATATTGTATGAAGATAGAATTGTACTTATTGCTCAACTTCATGTGGGCTTTCCTTTTGAAATAGAGGTTAAAATTGATAAAGACCCATACTTGTGGCACTATACGAAAGAGCTGAGTTAGATAAATCATAATAATTGGGTGATTTTAATAAAAAACTATTTGGAGTAGATTTTTGGAAATACAAAACAATTAATTGGGGAAGTAGTTTCTTTTATTCTTTAATAGGATAATCCTTGACACGAACATGCAACTTTAATAGTTGCGTGTTTTTTATTGTGAAACGAATATCACTGGCTAGGCCAGTGGTTCCAAAAAGCTTATCCAAAGACGTACATATTGCCTCATACTTAAAAGGAATTAGAACATATTACGCCGTGATAAAAAGATTTAGGTAAAGGAAGTCCTGTAGCGTTAATTAAAGGAATATGATGATTAACAGAAAAATTCTAACTATAATAAGGGCTGAAAAATAAACAGTATATATGGTTTGAAAAGGGAAATAATTATAGTATCTAAAATAAAAAAGGTGTTTACAATTATGGATCTGAATAAGTTTAAATACTATATGAATTTGTTAGGGCTAACTTTTTTGGTAGCTATTACATATCTACATATCTTTGCTAGCTTTACAAATCAAGTAACCCTTGTAGGTGCAGGATCATTTACCTTTAGTTGGATAATAACTTTCCTCTACAATGATGTCTTTTGGGAATATATTAATAAGTGGATGGGGAAATAATATTTTCATTTTATGCTTATGAATACTCAATGCCACTTTATTGATGATTTAAACTTGAATTGCAATTTATTTGAGAGCATAAGTGTTATAAATATTACAAAATTGCTGTTTAGCATTCATATGCTCGCTTAAGTTTTATTGGTGGTAATTAGCGATTATATAATGATATATTAGTTTATCCATTTGATTAAATACTAAACAAGAGTACCAATATAGCCTGAACCGACAATCTGGTTCAGGCTTATTTATATTATTTTCTCGCTTTTCTACCATCTAATGCAATGCTAATGAATAATATAGTACACAGTAACAAAAATCCTAATTAATTCCCAACGTTGTAAATCTGACGATAACAAAGGAATAGAAGGACACGTAAGGAATAGCCTAGGAACATTATTAAGGTAACACTATAGCCCACTAGGAAGGACACAAAGAAGGATTAATAATAGAGGGACATCCCATTAACCACTATAGGAAAAGAACTCATTTTTAGCCCTAGAAGGTGATAAAAGGGTGGACTGGTATAAGCCTGGTTGCCGTCTGCTGTCTAAATTATATGTAAGGTTGGACAACCCTTGCTATCATCATCATCGCACTACCTTATTAGACTGCTTAACCTTGAATAACACCCTATAAGTCTTTACTTCATTTTCACGAACTACTAAATGTGTTAAATAACGTGCAGTAGAAGGATTCATAGCATTATCAAATATGATTATATCTTCCTTAGCACTTCTAAGTGTACCTAACATCTCATTTACATATTCCTTGTCTTTGTCCTCATATTCAGCGTTTCGCAGTACCTCCTGGGTAAAACAATTAACGAACTCTAAACGGAACATTAAAACCACTCTCCTAATTTTGTAATCACTTACATTCCCATTATACTGAGAGCTAATAACGGATTCTGTATAAAACATCACTTTTACTCACATTTATCACACTCAAGTAACGGTAGCGATAGAGCAAGAAGGATTATCGCTTATTTTTGTTGAAGTTATTAAACGAAATTTCAGTTTAGTTAAAAAGGAAATCTTTATGCTTAATCTAATAAACTTTAAAATAGGAAAACTAAAAGGAACATAAAAAATGTTTAAACAAGAGTAAGATAAACATTTTTGTGGATGAGTGCTTGTAAAATAACTTTAGATATTATATTTTTCCTAGTTATTGTCTGTTTATGATAAAAAGTGATTAGCTAAAGGGGGAATTACAATGGAAAAGGTCCTTATACTTGGGGCAAGCGGTCTTGTAGGAAGAGCTTTAATTGATGAATTTAAAGATGAATTTGACATATATGGAACATATTCTTCTTCATTGACGAGTCTTTCCGATGGTAAGCAGTTCCAATTGGAAGTTCAACATATCGACAAGATGAGGCAACTTATACGTTCAATTAAACCTGACGTAGTGATTTCTTGCCTAAGAGGAAATTTTGATCACCAGTTCCAGTTTCATAAAGAATTGGCAATGGAATTAAGGAATAGTAGTAGTCGTTTGTATTTCTTTTCTATTGGAAATAGTGAAGTACCCTTGACTTTAGAAGAAGGTAATGTGAAATCTTCGCATAGTCAAGTTTATCCCATCTTTTTCTCTAAAAATATTGAGAATACTTATGAGATTTTAAAAGAAAAAAGTGTAATTGTTAGCGAACTACAAAATGACGGTATGAATAAATTTTTTGACTTATATGATTTTGATGGTAACAAGTTGCAGGTTTGTTATTGGGAGTAGAGTTTGTGAAAAGATGTACTTACACTAACGGGTGCGTTGATCCAAGAAGGATTAATGCACTTTTTTGTTGAAGTTATTAAACTAAAGGGGCAGGATTATTAAATAAGAATCCCATAATAGTTCTAGTATAAAAATAATGAGTATATAAAAATTACTTTGCCTTTTAGATTATTTAGATGGGAGAATAAATGTTGGATAAAATTAAAGAATTACCTGAAAAGGTGGCATTTGCAATTGGCTTAACTTTATTATTAGTTAGTGGAACATTGTTATTCTTGATATCACTTTTGTTCCATATTGGTAATTGGGCTACGTGGATTGTTGGTGGTATTATATGGTTTATAGCTTCCTTATTTATAGCAAGTGCGGCTGATAAAAGACATTCACGCCTTGATAAGAAAAAGTAACTCTTTTTTCTTTGTGCTTATTGCATTAACGGGTGCGTTAATCCAAGAAGGATTACGCACCTTTTTGTTGAATTTATTGAACTACCGGGGCAGGTTAATGAAAGAAGAACAAGAAGTTATTCTACTGATAAGCTACTTGTTCCCCTCCTTTTATTTGGTTTTTAGCAAAAGATACAGTATTAAACAAGCAATCTATAAAGTAATTACAGGTACACATATTTCGCAATAATGGTTGTTAACCATTTCATAAGTGTACCTTTCCATAATAGGTTTGTTATCAATTTGATACCCGTTATTTTGTAAAGTAGGAAAAATTTCAGCATATGCTTTTTGAATATCTTCTGCTGTGTGTTTGACCTTGAAAATAAGGTATTTTCCACCAGAAAGTTCCCTTTCACAAATCGAATCATCCGTTTGATAATCCTGTGAGATCACTATACAAGCATCAAATCTACAATTTTCAGGAAGTGTTGTCTCGGGGTTATCTTGCGGTATTGCAAATATGATTGCAGATTTAAAAAGATTTCTTTCCTTAGCCCACTTTTTTAACCTCTCCATTACTTCCATATTTGCAGAACCATACGGACCAACTCGACGCACATAAGCAATGCGATAGTTTGGAATTCTTTCGACATAAAATTTCATAGTTTCTCCCTCCCTTTCTTCATTTATATTTGTTTGTTACATTACGAAATGTAACACGCTTTAAAAATATATACATTAAATTTTTATGATATTTTTTAAAATAATATTGTTCCTTCTTCTTCAACTAAAAGGTAGCCATACTTCAAGAAGGTAGTATGGCTATTTTTATTGAGGTAAAGGGCAGGATAGTTCAATTACTTTATTTGGGCATTGTGTTAAAGTTAGGATAATCTTGATTTGAGAGATATTGGATCTAGTAGTATAAAAAATAAGGGGTAAAAGTAGTGAATGAATTTTATAAGGCGTTAACATATGTAAATAAAATTTTTTATGAGCCAAATCACTTCATTATAAAAGCTATCCGAGAAGAAGTTCAAAATTCAGATTATGGGGCGGGTATATTTCAGCTAAATTCGAAATCGGTTAGATTTAGAGTCGCAAAGAAAACACCTACTAAGATAGGACAGTTTGTTGCTTTTTGGGAAAAAGATAGGAATCATAAAAACCAAGCCTTTTCATATGAAAAGGCTACTGATTTATTGGTTATCAATACCTTTACTAGTGAAAATAATTTTGGACAATTCGTTTTTCCAAAAGAAGTTCTTGTAAAACAAAATATCCTTAAAACAGCGACTACAAAAGGAAAAATGGCAATTAGAGTTTACCCTAGATGGGAAAAACCAACTAGCAAACAGGCTATCGAAACACAAAAGTGGCAATTAAAATATTTTGTTGAGGTGAATAAATCAAATCATTTACCATTACAAGAACTATTAAAGCTATATTTTAACTAAAATTGGATAGAACTAAGCTGGCTAATAGTTTGTGAAAAATTATTCTTAAACTATCGGGTGCGTTGATCCAAGAACGATCAATGCATCTTTTTGTTTAAATTATTGTACTAACGGGCAGAAGAGTTGAATAAGATTATCAATTGATGTTCTGTTTCTTTTGTTATTAAACTCAGAAATTTAAAATTATAGTTTTAGTTATTGTGTTATTAATTGGTTAAAATGATTGTACTAAAGGGCATTTAACTAATAATACGTGTTAAGATTTAAACAAAGTATAAATCAAGGGGTGTTAAATATGTCTAAAGGTGTCATTGCCATAGTAGCCATAGTTTCCTTTGTAATATGGATTGCGGTTTCCCGAGAAGCTGTAAAACCTTCAAAAGAGATAAATTGGCGAAAAATGATAATCTTACTGTCTGCGGGAACTTTATCGGCATTAGTTATAATCATTTCGCTTTTTCAAAGCCTGTTTTAGTTCCGTTAACGGGTGCGATGCTTCAATAACGATGGTCGCTCTTTCTTATTGAAGTAACGGAGCAGGTTACTTGAAGAAGAGGGAAATTATTTAATAAATTGAATAGGGGTTAAGTTTGATGGCTGATGAAATATTTGAGAACCCAAGATTGGCTTATATATACGACCCATTTGATCCTGACCGTTTTGATTTAGATGCTTACGAGTCTATGGTTAATGAGTTTGGGGTAAGTTCTGTACTCGACATTGGTTGTGGAACAGGAACTTTTGCTTGTCGTCTAGCATCCAAAGGTATAGAGGTTATTGGACTAGAGCCAGCAGAAGCGTCATTAAATGTGGCTAAAACAAAACATTCGTCTGATTGTGTTAAATGGATTCACGGTACTGCACTTGACCTTCCACCATTGCAGGTTGACCTTGTAACGATGACTGCTAATGTTGCCCAGGTTTTTCTGAGAGATGAAGAGTGGAAAGAGACACTTCTTGCAATTCGTAGTGTATTACGTCCAGGTGGAGTATTGGTGTTTGAGACACGGAAGCCTGAGTCACAGGCGTGGCTAGAATGGAACAGGGAGAACACATACCAAAGGGTCGATGTACCCAAATGCGGTATTGTCGAGGGATGGGTAGATGTTATTGATGTTCAAGACTCCTTGGTTTCTTTTAGATGGACCTATATTTTCAAGAACGATGGTGAAATTATCACGTCCGACTCCACGTTGCGGTTTAGGAGTCTTAAGGAAATTATCCAATCTCTTAAAGATGTAGGACTATCCGTGGAAGATGTAAGAGAAGCTCCTGACCGTCCAGGACGAGAGTACGTTTTTATTGTACGTCGCCCGGCTGATGTATGTTGAAAGAAAAAAAGTCAATTGTTGTACATAAAGCGATGAGTTGCTGGTGAGTCTTCAATGGTGGGAATTTTATCGAAAGGAAGATTGTGAAACATTGTACCTAAAGTAAAGGGTGCGATGCTTCAATAACGAAGGTCGCTCTTTATTAGGGAGGATAATTGAATAAAGAAGATTGAAAGAAAAATAATTCACAAAAAAGGGAGTTATAAAAGGTGGACTTATTACTCTGGATAACTATTGGTTTCATAATAATCGGATTTGTTGTTCTCACTTCTATGAAAAAAGGTATGGAAAGTAAGCTCGCTTTTATAACAGCAAATATGGAAGACGAGGAAAGTTCAAAAAAAGCTAAATCCATAATTTGGTGGATAGTGAGTACCACAGCTTGGGGAATAGTTAGTATGATTCTTATTGTTTGGTGGTTTCATAATCACTTTGGATAACTGTTGGTTTCAAATGTACTTAAACAAAACCAGCTAATAGTTTGTCAACATTTTTCAATAAAAAAATAAAATCATACATGATATACTAAAAAAGCGCATGACAAATAACCTTCCGTTACGTTCCTTTTGGAAGGTTTTGGTCTAATTAGTTTAATTTTCAC
>NZ_JBALOQ010000075.1:0-4210 GCF_036962705.1 Bacillus sp. JJ1562 | reverse complement strand
TGAAAGGAAATAATATTTACATAAATGAAATGTGAAAAGTGAAAAAGCCAGCATTATTGCTGGCTTTTGTCTTAGTAGGATAATGATGTGTCATAATAATAATGATTCTTGTTCAACTACCATGAAAATAAACTTCCCTAATTACAAAAAAGACAACATCAAAGAAGACCCTCCTAATTCGTAAAAAAAAAAGAGAGCTGCTATTCATTGATCTATGGATTGATTGACTGTGTTAAGAACCATTATAGACATCTTATGATATTTTCATTCTCTGTGGTGAAGTGATGATTTTTGCGATTCATGGATGGCTAACGGGTGCTTTACTTCAATAAGAATAGGACTTGCGTGAATGATTGATTTTCATTTATGCAAGTCCTTTTGTTATGCTCCCACATGTCCACAAACAGCTCTGTAACACCGATTAGATAACCTGCGTCTTGGATTCCTCGACTTCATTATCAGCGCCCTCAAGCTCGTTAAACGCTTCTAGGGGATTGTTACGATTGCCATGCATGATGTGGTGTATGGGCAAGTTGAAATGATAGACCTTATGGTAACGATGATTGATAAGTATACTTGACANNTGTCAAGTATACTTATCAAAAAGTGAGGAGGTGGCGAAATGAATAAGGATGAAATATTAAAAGTTGCGCAAACTGAAAAGTTGGATGAAGGTCGTAAGTATATTAACGACTTTGCGTTAGGAACTGTAGGGGTATTTGCTTTTATAGGAATCGCCCTTGTGATTTTCTATAAAATTGTAATCAATGAAAGTTACGGTGAGTTACTTAGTTTATTGATTGGTATGGTTGGAGCTTTTTGTTATGGGAAATTTGTTTCCACTTCAAAAAAGTATTGGTTATTTGGAGCGGTTATTTTCTTTCTAGGAGCAGGCACAGTCTTTAAACAATTGCCTGGGTTATAAAATGAAGAACGAGAAATTAGTCCTTCATAACAATTTAAAAACTGTGCGTGCACAACAAAAATTAAGCCAAGCCAAATTAGCCGAAAAGGTTGGAGTATCACGTCAAACAATTAGTAATATTGAAACTGGCGAGTTTGTTCCCACAGCAAGACTAGCATTATTGCTTTGTTTAGCTTTAGATAAAAAGTTCGAGGATTTATTTTATTTTTAAAAGGATTTCCATAGTAATCAATGGAACAAGAGGATAGTAGCCAATATAAAGATTCGGTGAGAAGTGTTATCAGGACCTAAGTAGGATAGGAAGTTATTGTGAAAAATCACACTTAAAGTAACGGGTGCGTTGATCCAAGAAGGATTAAGGCACTTTTTTGTTGAAGTTATTAAACTAAAGAAGCAGAATAGTTCAATAAGAGGATTACCAAAGAGGGTGGTCTATTTTTCCGAAGGAATAAGAAACCATTTTTGTGATATTGTGTTAGTTTTGTTTTTTATCAATCCAGAAAAATATTATTAAATGAGTTGGAATTCAATGAAATTACAAATGCAGAAACATAGCTAACTAGAACGAAGAAGAGTCCATGACCGTCATGGTATAATACAACTAATCAATATATAAGAAAAAAGGAATTAGACATTCAATTACAAGTTAGAGGTGAAATTATAATGTATGCAGATTTACATATTCATTCACACTATTCCGATAGTACCCGTTCTCCTGAGGAAATTGTGAAGAAGGCAAGAGAGCTCGGCATTGACTTATTATGTGTAAGCGACCACAACACAACAGCAGCTTATAACGAGCTTATACCATTGTGTAAAGCGAACCAAATTAAATTAATTCGAGGAGCAGAAATCTCTACCTCTTTTGAAGATAAAGAATTTCATGTCCTCGCTTATGACTTCAATTTTGAAAATAAAGAGATAATTGATATTTGCAAACAATGCGAGACGGTTTATGCTGATATTGATTTAGAATTAATAAAAAAGATGAGTGTTGACTACAAGGAAATAAGTATAGAAGATTTTAATTCTTACAATCGAAATCTAAAAAACGGTGGTTGGAAAGGTTTTGACTACCTAAAGAGCAAAAACTTAGTTATTGATGTTC
This sequence comes from Bacillus sp. JJ1562, assembly GCF_036962705.1. NCBI lineage: Bacteria > Bacillati > Bacillota > Bacilli > Caryophanales > Bacillaceae > Bacillus > Bacillus sp. JJ1562. The sequence goes on along the minus strand of NZ_JBALOQ010000075.1, from coordinate 2,177 downwards.
CTAGTTTTTTTAAGCTCATCAGTGATTATAATATTAAACCAAAAAATTCATTTCCATCAATAGAATATGTAATAAATGTAATACATAATGCAAATGGTAAAGCTGTTATTGCCCATATCGGAGAAACAATGAAGAATAATCTTTTTGAAATAGAACCTCGTTTAAAAAAACTTGAAAATATGGGAGCAGATGGCTTTGAATGTTATTACACAACTCATACAGAAGAAACAACAAATGTTCTTATAGACTTTTGTCAAAAAAATAATATGTTAATAACCATAGGCAATGATGACCACGGTGGATTTAACAATAGATCAAATGTCATATATGAAATGGGGGCTATTAAGGTTGATTTTAGTAAGTTGAATTTGAAAGATATTGAGATTTTGGGTTAACTTTAATAACCATGTATGGTAGCACAAAACAGTCTTTGTTCATTATAATAAAAAATCGCCATTAAAAACGGTGCGGTGAACCCCACCATGTCTTCAGAGCAAATAACTTGTCTTGAAAAGGCTGACATTTTATCGGGTTTTTAAAGAAAAGGATTACAGAATAGTACAACCATTGTTTCATTAAACCAGCTAATAGTTTGTCAACATTTTTCAATAAAAAGATTAATAACATCATGATATACTAAAATTGCACATGCCAAATAACCTTCCTCTATTCTGTAATTGGAAGGTTTTGTTGTATTTAGTTAGATATAGTTTCTATGCTATATCTTGGAAAGTAGTTCTGCTTTTTAGTAAGGCGTAAATCCAATGTAATAGCTTATTAACACATGCAATAACCGCCACTCTGAAGGGTTTTCCTTCTTCACGTTTCCTATCGTAAAACTCTCTTAATCTTTTATTGCGTGCGATTATCTCATCAGTCGTTTTCTTCTTACGAGAATCTCGAATACCACTTTGAACGGCCATATATAAGGCATGTCGTAGTCTATTAGATCCTCGTTTGGTAATTCGATTAACTGATGCGGTAAACTTTCCAGAAGAGTAAACGCTAGGATCAACTCCAGCGAATGCAACTAGCTTTTTGGCATCATTAAATCGGTCTATCTCTCCAATCTCGGAAATAATCGTTGCAGCGATTTTTTCTCCGATTCCAGGAATGGATTGGAGAATATGATATTCTTCAATTTCGTTAGCGAGGGCATCTATTTCGGTGGCAATCTTAGATAGATGCTCTTTGTATTGAAGAACAAGATTAACTAACATTTCAAGATTAAAAATATTACTCTGGTAAAGGTTGTTCTGGAACGGATTGCGAAGGGCTGCCTTTTTTAACTTTTTTGCCCTTTCTTGTGCCCATAGGTCGGAACGACTCTTACATAATGAACCTATCTTCTCTGATAAGTCTCTTTCACTCGCACCTATTACCGCCTCAGATGTTGGGAATGCTAGTAAAGTGAGCAAAGATACCTTTGAATATAAATCCCCAAATACACCCCTATACTCAGGGAATATCTGATCTAACAAGGAGTGCAACTGTATCTTAGTTTTGGCTGATATTTCTGCAATACTATCTTGTTGTCTAGTAAGGTTACGAAGGTTTAAAAGTTGAACACCTCGCTTTTTATAGGGTTCTAACTCCTCTTTATAAAACAGCTCACAAAGGTGATAGGCATCTACTGCATCTGTTTTAACTTTACGTAGACTAGAACTTTTGGCACGATGTGAGATAAGAGGATTAACAACAATATAAACGTACTTTTGCTCCTCCAAAAATTGAATAACTGGATAATGATAGTGACCAGTTGATTCCAATACGACCGTAGGTCGGTTACCATTAGAAGATTTTTCAACTTCATGAAGGAATTCAAGTAAACTCCCCAAACCTTTGAGGTCATGCTTAATACTAAAGCTCATTCGATAAGGTTTACCTTTATCTAAAAATGCTTGAATCTGACTTTCCCCTTTTGAAACATCCAGACCAATGACTGGATTCATATACTATCTCCTCCTAGAATATTGAATTAGTCGGTATCCCCTAAGGCTTCTTGTAATGTCATAGGTTCGCTTGTTAAACGGGATCTAATTGTCCCAACCAGCCTGAAACATGTTTATACAAGTAGGGGGTGAACAGTTTAATTGACGGGATCTAGCCCCACGGGTGCGACGTTCTACCCCGACTACCGTTATAATAAGATAGCTTGTTCAACTAACGGTGCAGTT
>NZ_JBALOQ010000074.1:0-2060 GCF_036962705.1 Bacillus sp. JJ1562 | reverse complement strand
AAACAAACAATTTCTTTTGAAAACCTTATGCAAATTCTTATTGAACTATTCTGCTCCGTTAGCCATCCATGAATCGCAAAGATCAGCGATTCACCACAGAGAATGAAAATGGTTAACCCACGTCAATACTTTTACCACGGCTTGGAGAGGAAAGTCGTTCCACTATGGTGCGTTAAGAAAACAAATCCTTATAAATTCTATTCCCTTGTCTTTGAGATGCTAAAAATTAAACATATAAATTTTTCTGCTTCTTTAAAATTATTTTCAATTTGTTTTCCAATTAATATTATTATTCAATAATCTGTGGTTTTATAGCGGGATCGTGATTTGCAATAACTTGTATACAATCTTCCCTACTGGAAAAATCCCTCACCCATTCTAATGATCGTCTTGCGTAAAATTTATTAGTAGTAACACCTGGCAATATCATCTGTGTCCAGGACTCTTTTGAATATCCAACATCGCTTACTAACACCAACCAGCCTTTGTCCATTTTAACCATTATCGAAAACATTCCGTCAGTATGACCAGGAGTATGAATTAGAAATAGTGTACCATCCCCAAATAAATCAAGACCTTTATTAAAGGGACCATAAGGTATATCTTCTAAATCAAACGTTTCAATGGGGACACCCTCCCACATTCGCTTTATATATCCAATTTTTTTGTTTGCTACTTTCCATTCTAGTTCACTTGTAAGTATTTTGTTTGCATCAGGGAGGTGTTTCAAACCACTAACGTGATCTGAGTGAAGATGAGTTAATAAAACAAAGTCAATATCATTACTTTTAACTCCTAAAGTATTTAACTTATCAATTATTGAATCACCCTCTGGAAGTTCACCTCTAAACATAGAGTAGGCTAAACGACCCAAATGCTTTTTCTGATTGGCTCTCATCTCTTCGTGCCAGCCCGTATCCACTAAGATAAGACCTTTGGGATGCTCTATAAGGTAAGAGGAAACAGGAACCCACATCTTATTTCCCTCTCCCCTTAACCAACCTGTATATGGCATAGGATGTATGTTCTTTTCTTTATAGGCTAATGCTTTGTCAATATACACTTTACCAGTATGCAGAATATGTACTTTCATAATTCTCCTCCTAAATCAAATGATGTGTCATCTATATGTTTAAAAATGGCTGTTTTCGTAAACTTTGTTGCTTTCGAAGATGATAATATAAATTGTGATAGCATAAAGATATAAAAGGAATGAAATTGTAATTGTATAACTAACATATAAATTGTTGATATATTCGAACAATTCAATTTTATTTTAAGGTGGCTACTTATGACAAAGCAAAAAAGGAGATTAGTCATGAAGACAAATTGGTTAATGATGAAAAGTGCTATATTGATGGCACTTTTCGGTGTAATTGCCGTATTTCTTCCTCAAGAATTAGTAGTCTATTTCGGTTCAAAACCTGATACGTTTGTCGTAATCATTGTTCAAATCGCAGGGGCACTCTATTTGGGATTCGCTTTCCTTAACTATTATTCGAGGTCAAAGATGATTGGGGGAATATATAGTCGGCCAATCGTAATTGCAAACCTTGTTCACTTTACCATTGTTGCACTAATGTTATTAAAAGAATTGTTGAATGGGTTAAGTTTTGAATTAGTTGTAGGTGCACTAATTTATACTGTATTTGCATTGTGGTTTGGATTCGTAATGTACTCAAACCCTCTTAAAAATGAAAAATAATTCTTTATTAAGGGGCTTCAGCAATTACGTTGAAATGTATCGAAGCATGCTCAAAACTTTGGAACATTCATGTAAAAAGAACCGATAGAAATCGGCTCTTTTTCTTAAATTCTCTTCTATCTACTATGTAACCCATCCATCTAGTAATAAGGTATCGCCTTCAATCGGGATAAATAGCTGTTCATTAGACTTTATCGGAGTTTGGAAAATATATTTTTCTTCTGCAATATCATAATATGTTAATTCCATTTTCATCTGTTCACCTCCTAATTATAATACGAATCAAACAGCTTTATGTTTCTATAAATTATTATATTTTTTTAAAGTGTCTATTTCACTAGTCAAGTAGAAGAGA
>NZ_JBALOQ010000073.1:0-13992 GCF_036962705.1 Bacillus sp. JJ1562 | reverse complement strand
CTCTTCTACTCGACTAGTTCAAGAAGGATTTTAGTTTCTATGTTATTAAGAAACCCCTTGACACGATGACTACCTACTCTTTTACAAATGAAAAATTTCTTCAATTTTATTAAATTACAATTTATTTAGTAATATAAAGAATGATAATAATGGTAAACCAATTATTTTTACAAAAATGAAAAAATACATTGCAAAATAGTTAATGCAAATTTATTATTAATATATATTAACTATTAAGGTGGGTAAAATAAATGGATCAAAAACTCATGCAGATTGTAAAAGAAATTAATCAGCTTGAATATGAAACCAATCTCTTGTTATCTGAAGAATTTGACTCGCTTTTAGATGATCATCTAACAGCTAAACAAGCCGGGTTTTTAGATTTAATACATGAAAGAGGTGCTCTTCAAACATATGAGTTATCTAAACTAATGGGTACTTCCGCAAGCGCTGTGAGCCAATTAGTCAACAGATTAGAGCAGGATGGTTACATTAAAAGAACCATTAATCAAAATGACCGAAGAGAGATCCTTGTTGAATTGGATGAACGTAGCCACGCCTATTTTCGAAAGCAAGAAGAGATTGAACTTAAAATCATTCAGAAATATTATTCGAAGCTAGAAATGGATGAACTGATTCAATTAAAAGAGATTTTCTTAAAACTAAAAAGAATTGTTTCGAATGAACAGAACGGTCAAAAAATTTAGATTTATCAAAGGAGGGGTAGCTATGGATAAAGATAAATTGCAAAAAGAGATTTCGAAAATCGTCCATTCATACGTGGAAAAACGAAATCATTTAATACTATCGATTGGGGTTTTGAATAAGGGAGAAACAGCCACTTTTCTTTATACCGGCTCTGATGTAAGTCCGGTTGATGAAGACAATCCACCTATTTATGAAATAGGTTCCACTTCAAAAGTATTTACGACTACATTACTGGGGGAAATGATTCAGGATGGAATACTTTCCCTGAACGATTCAATCGGTCAATATATTCCTAAATTGTCCGATCAACATCCCATAACACTAAAGCATTTGGCGAATCATACCTCTGGGCTTCCAGATGTAAGTCTAAGGAAATTCATCGCCAATCTATTTAAATCAAAAAAGGCTCGCGACCCTTATTGTTTAATGTCAGTAAATGAAGTGCTTCAATATTATTATAAACATCCGAAAGAACCAAAGTTAAAATCAAGTTACTCAAATGAAGGTATGGGGACACTGGGGCGTATATTGGCAAAGCGACTAAACACAGATTATGAACAGGCCATTAAAAAAAGAATAGCAGAACCCTTAGGAATGAAAGATACCTTTATAAAGGTTCCGATTGAAAAACAAAATCGTTTGTTAAAAGGGCATGATGGCAAAGGAAAAGAACAACCACCAGTAGAAATGAATGAATTTGCAGGAGCCGGCGCCATTCGTTCGACTATAAACGATATGTTGCTTTTTCTAAAAGCACATATGAATGCTGAAACGAAGGCTTATCAATTAACACAACAACCTTCAGTGAAAGTAGCTAAAAACGCGAGTATGGGTTTAGGTTGGATTCTTGAGGGTGAAACGATTTGGCATAATGGCAATACTCTAGGGTTTTCTAGTCATCTAGAATTTGAAAAAAAGCGACATATAGGGGCAGTGATCTTATCCAATTATCGAATGTCATTATTTTCTAGCAACCCTAGTCTAATGGCCAAAGATATATTACAACTTTTAAGAACAATTTAATTGAAGGTAATATTTGTCACATAGAGAACTTTTTCTTAAACAATAACGGGTAGCATTTCTATAATAGTGAATCTTATATCGGTAAAATTAACTAAGATTGTGAATGAATGTACTTAAACTATCGAGGGGCGTTAATCCAACAAGGATTAATGCCCTTTTTGTCGAAGTTATTGTACTAAAGGGGCAGTTTAGTTGAAGATCGATGTTTAACTTGTGTTCAACAATCGGGCCATTTTATGGAAGACTTCGTTGTATTCTACATAGCTTTTTATGGTAAAATTTAGATTGATATAACATCCAATTCAGGGTAAGAGTGACTTGGATTTAGTAGTAATTTTATAAGGAGTTTTCATATGTCACAGGACATTATTAACCAGTTTGTAGATGATGTAGAGGGTCATTTAGAAGAACTTTATCAATTAAATAGTTATTATCTACTAAATAAATATCTTAAGCAAAAAAAGAATCAAAAAGAGAACTTAGATTTGATGAACAAAGCACCTGCTTTTTTCGGCTAAACAATACATTCTTTTCAGTATTCTGCAATTATGGGTTTAGCGAGATTGTTTGAACCAGCCTCTAGAGGTAGTAAAAACATAAATAAGTTTTTAAACTTTATTGAGGGTAATCATAAAAAGATTTTTTCAAACGATCCAATTATTAAGAAGAAACTTGGGCGAATATCAGATATTGATGAATCAACTGTTATTAACGATAGGGAAAGATTAAATGAGGTTGAACCTATAATTAATAATTTAATAGCTTGGAGAGATAAAGCCTTTGCTCACAATGATAAAAAGTTTTTTAAAGATAGAGAAGCATTAGGAAGAGAATTCCCAATCACATATAAAGAAATCGAAAATTTAATTGAGCTTGCAGCTGAAATATTAAATACTTATCAAGTAGGATATAACGGTAATTATACAACGGTTATTCCAACAAACACCTATGATGTTGATAAGGTTATTATGGCATTGAGGATGTTATAGGATTTTTTATTATTCTACAAAAAGGCGCGATTCTGTAACAAGGATTAGCGCTTGTTTTCATTAAAGGGCCATTTTGTGGTATAACACTTATAAAGTAGGTTAGTTATATATTGTACCTTGCAATATACAGTACCTGATGATATATTGTAATCATCTGCTTTATTTTTTATATAGGTACTGTTTATTAAATGGTACTTTATATTAAAGTATATAGACAATGAAGAGACGAGGTGAGTATACGTTGAACGTGCAATTTAAAAAGGGCGTTCTAGAACTATGCGTGCTTGTACTGCTGGATAAGAAGGATCGATATGGATATGAACTCGTCCAGAAAATTTCTGACCAAATCGAAATATCGGAGGGTTCTGTTTATCCGTTATTAAGAAGGTTAACAAAAGAAGAATTTTTTACAACCTATTTACAGGAATCCAGTGAAGGTCCTTCAAGAAAATATTATAGGCTTACAGATAAAGGTCGTAAATATTTACATCATTTAGTGGGCGAGTGGAAGGAATTTTCTGAGGGAGTTAATCAATTAATAAAGGAGGGAATCTCCCATGAGTAAAAAACAATTTTTATCAATCTTGGAAAAGTACTTACGAAAGCTCCCCAAAAATGAAATAGAGGAAATCTTACAAGATTATGAGGAATATTTTACGATTGGTGTAGAGAAAGGAAAAACAGAAAGTCAGATTGTAGAAGCCCTTGGCTCACCAAAACAGTTAGCTAAAGAATTAAACGCTGTTAATGCCATTAATAAGGCCGAAGAGAATAAAAGCATTAAAAGTATGTTTACGGCATTGATGTCGATTATGGGATTAAGTGTAATGAATTGTATTATTATCCTAGTGAGTTTATTTGTACTGCTAATTCTTACACCATTTATATTAGCTTACATCATTGGAGTACCGATTATGATCCTATCTCCACTGATTTTAATTATAATGGGATTTGTTAATGGATTTAGCACCATTGGAACGGGAGAAATTTTTGAGTCCATAAAAGGGCTTATTATCGGTTCTATTTTAGCAGTCCTAGGATATTATATAGGGAAATCTTTTGTTAGACTATTTATTAAATACTTGAGATGGAATACGTCAATTGCAAGGGAGAATAGATTATGATGAGAAGGATCCTTTTTAGCTTCTTCATTCTTTTTATCTTAAGCGCATGTTCGCAGGAAGAAAATATTGACACGACTGAAGATGAAGTTCTTCTTACGCAGAACGTAGAGATTCCTAGTAAAATTTTTACTTCTGAAAAAGAAAATAGTGTAATTGACGAAGAAGAAATAAAAGTAAGCATCAAAACATACCTAGACAGCCATGAAGAATTAGATAAGGCTAGTTACCCATTTCAAGAGATGATGGATGAAGAAAAGGAATTAAATAAAAATGAATTAGAGAAGTTGGCTAAAATCACCAATCTTACAAAAGAAAATGATGAGAATTTTTCTAAGTATATCTTAAATAATACATTACCTGAAGGTTATCAAAAAGAGGCTGAAAGAATTAGCCAGTACATTACAGCTTACAATGAGATTTTTTATGAACTAGATGAAATCCTCAGTAATTTTACAAATGACGTAAATAAAGGAGTATTTCCAAAAATAAACATTGAATCAATCATTAACAAAAGTGATGTGGTGAATGGAAGAGAACAGAAAAAAATAGAAGAATTTCTTGATAAGAAAAATATTGATACTAAAGCATTTGGACGGAAACATAAAGTAAAGTAAAAGTATGCCAAAACAATACAATACTATTGACGTGTTTCGAATTGATTTAAATTTTTTGAATAAGCGCCTCTTTTTTTTATTCACCTAACGGGTGCGTTGATCTAAGAACGATTAACCACCTTTTTTGTTGAATCCCTTATTGAACAAACGAAGCAGAATAGTTAAATAAGAAAAAGCAAAATATGGGTTGACGGATATAAGAGCAAATAATAAAATAAAGAAAATTTTAAAAATATGCAAACACGTTGATTGGGAGTATTAAGGAATGTTTTATTGTTTAGAGAGCTGTCGGTTGGTGAAAGACAGTCAATAAAATCCCCAACTCGCCCATAAGTGGTAAGGCTGATAATTAGGTCTTAACGGTTGACTTCCGTAATCGGTTTTAAAGTGGATTTGTTTGTCATAATAAACAAATCAAAAAGAGTGGTACCACGTAGGTAAAGCCTGTCGTCTCTTATGAGATGATAGGCTTTTTATTTTTAATATTTATAAAGGGGGAGAAAAATGACAACAACAAACTGGCAAAGACAAGATGTTACACAACATTATCTGGAACAAATTCGGGGAGGAATTCCTTTCGGAGCTGAACAAGCTAAAATTATGCTTCAGGTTATCAATTTTTTTACCCCTAATCCGAAAAGAATAATGGATTTGGGGTGTGGAAACGGGTTTTTAGCTGAAATTTTGCTTAAAACTTATCCAGATGCTTCTGCAATATTATTAGACCATTCAAAACCAATGGTTCAAGCTGCTCGTAAGAATATGAATGAATACAGTAATCGTTGTGAAATTATCCACGCTGATTTTAGTAATTCTATTAAAGAATTTGCAGAACTTAATTCTATTAATTGTATTGTTTCGGGTTTTGCTATTCATCATCTTACACACGAAAAGAAAAAGGAACTTTATAGAGAGATATATAACCTTTTAGTTGATGGAGGGATATTTATAAATATTGAGCATACAGCTTCTGCCACTCCTAAAATTGAACGATTGTATGACGAGTTATTTATTGACCATCTTTCTATTCATAATAAAAGAGACAGGCAAGAAGTAGCTAAGGAGTATTACAACCGCCCTGATAAAGAAGATAATATACTGGAAAGAGTAGATATTCAGGTTAATTGGCTTAGAGAAATTGGTTTTAAGCATTCGGATTGTTATTTCAAGTGGATGGAACTTGCTGTTTTTGGCGGAGTAAAATAAACAAGAATCAATGATTCCTTATTGGACTAACGGGGCAGGATAGTTGAAGAGTGATGTTTGACCTTTGTTCAACAATTAAGTCCATATTCTGGAATAACGGGTAACCCCAAGATACTTGTAACTTTTACATTTAAACTTTAGCGGAAATAATAAAATTTTTTTTGGTTAAGCCTTAGAGGACATTAGAATCTTTAATTCCTGGTGTTAAATGTCATCTATCCTTTATTATCGGACATCAGAAAACCGTATAATGAAATTTCAAAAACTATCCGACACATAGAGAGGTAGTTTTTTTGTTTTTATCAATGCATTAAATGTTGAAAATAAAAGTAGAAGATACATATTCGAGGCTTAAAAATCATATTTAGTAATGATTGATGGATAATGAATTTTGGAGGCCATGATAATGAATGAAAAAGATTCTAAACAGAGGCAAGCTTTATCAGAAGAAGACTATAATGAAAGAAAAAAGTTATATAGAGACCTCTCCAAATGGACTGTTGATGAGTCAGCTAAACTTCATTCACAGACAGTCGGCTCTAGAGGACCTGTACTGGAACAAGATAGTGTACTACACGAAACCTTACAAGAATTTATTCATGAAAAGATTATAGAAAGACCTGTTCACGTAAAGGGATCTGGTGCATTTGGTTATTTTCAAACGATATATTCGATGTCTGAACATACAAAACTGAGCTTTTTACAAAATTCTAATCTGAAAGTTCCTGTTATGGTTCGCTTTTCGTTAGCTGTCGGTGTGAAAGGAACACCTGATACATCTAGAAATGTACGTGGTTTAGCTACAAAATTTTATACAGAAGAAGGCATTTTTGACCTTTTATGTAATCACATTCCTGTCTTTTCTGTTCGTGATGCGATACGATTTCCGGAATTTATTAAAGCAATCTCACCTTCTCCAAAAAATAATTTAATGGATCCTGATAGGTTTTGGAGCTTTGTAGTAAGAGCGCCTGAATCAATTCATTTTGTTGTGCGTTTATACTCCGATGTTGGTACGGTAAAAAGTTTTCGCCACATTCCAGGACATAGTGTAAATACATATGTTTGGAGAAATGCCCAAGGTATAAGAAAGTACGTTAAATACCATTGGTACCCATTTGAAGGTGTACAATACATTGGTCGTGAAGAAGCAAATAGACTAGCCACTGAAAATCCTGATTACGCTGGTAAAGATTTATACGATGCGATTGCGGGTGGTAAACCAGTGGAATATGGCTTATATGTCCAGCTCATGGACCCAAAGAATGAAGAAAATCTTTCTTATGATCCTTTAGACGATACAAAAGTATGGGATGAAAAAGAGTATCCCCTAATACCAGTAGGCAAAATGGTATTAAATAAAAATCCTGAAAATTATATGGAACAAGTAGAAAAAGTAGCCTTCTCCGTTTCTAATTTACTAGACGGCGCAGAATTATCTGATGATAAAATACTGCAGGGCCGTGCCAATATTTATAGTGATTCTCAAAGAAGAAGAATTGGAGCTGAATTTCGTAAATTACCGGTTAACCAACAGCAAAGTTGGACACCAGCTAATCAAATTACAAGTGGTGATGGAAGATATGTTGAAGGGAAACTAGAAAGAACTTCTATAACAAAGCATGATGATTTTGTGCAGGCTGGTGAATTCTATATGAAGTTAACTCCTATAGAAAAAGAACATCTTGTAGAAAATTTAGTTAGCGACTTGATAGTCATTTCCGATGATATTAGAAAGAAAGTTTTGGAGTATTTAAATAAGGTATCATCTGACTTGGCAAAAAGAATTGGGATACAACTAAAAAAACAATAAAGATATAAAAATTAAAATTTTCTAAGACTAATGAACTAACGGGTGCGATAATCCAAGAAGGATTATCGCATATTTTTGTTAAAGTTATTGTACTAAAGGGGCAGGATAGCTCAAGAAGGAAAATATGACGGAACGAGAGAATAATATAATATAAGGGATAAAAACCAATTATTTGAAAGGAGTAAAAGAATGAAAGAACGCCATATAATTCTCTTCAAACAGTTAGAAACTTACCGAAAAGAAATTTTAGATAGTTTAAACGGAATAAGTGCAGATGCAGCCGAAATAGTCCCGAATAAGTTTAATAATAATATTAGATGGAATATGGGACATATTTATCTGGACCAATACCTATGGATTGAGGCTTTAACGAAGGAGAAGACAGAGGTCCCAGATATTTTTCGTAATTGGTTTAGTTATGGTACAACACCAGTTCATTTCTCAGCGGAAACGCCCTCTTATATAGAACTAAAAAAATTGCTGAAAGAGCAACCGTTCAAGTTGATGGAAAACTATGGACATCGTTTGGAAGAAGAGTATCCTTCTACTGAAATGGGGATGCGAACAATCGAACAAGTGTTAATTCGAACCATCTTCCATGAAGGAATGCATTTACAAGCTATCAATGATATTAAAAAGTGTTTACAATAATATATTTATCTTGGCTGCCTTTGGTAGCTTTTTTTGCTTTACTACAAACAGGGCAGCAGCATTTTTACAATAATGGAAAATGAACAAGTTTGTGAAAAAATACACTTAAACAAACGGGGCAGGTTACTAAAAAATAGTATAGTGTGGAATTAGAAGATGGAACATATCTAATAATAGCGTGGGAGCTAGGGCTAAGGTCTTATATTTTAATTAGACTAGCACTGTATTTACGGATTAATAGTTCTTTGTTAAGCTTTTAATGGAAGTAATTTCTACATATAAAGGAGATATCGATGTGAAAAAAATATTATCAGCAGTAGTAGCGGTCGTAATTATAGTAGGTATAGCAGGTATATTCTATAAAATTGAATTATCTGATGAAGCAGATTATAAAAAGTGTTTAAAGGCACAGGGAATTTCGAACACAATTGCCAAAGTAGTAGGTGACGAACCAACTAATGCTTGTAATGAATAAAAGAGGTTGAGAATCATTAACTAATAATGTTTTTCTTTATACTATCAAAAGTAATATAGACTTTTTAGCAGACAATTAACAAAAGAAAAGTGATGCTTCTTCAACTAACGGGTAGCGATTGTTCAATAGGAACAGTCGCTTTTTACTTAGGAGAGCGGCGGAGTTGCTACGGCGTAGGATGTATTCACATTCTAGAGGGGATAATTTCCTTATTTTCTGTGTAATAATTTTTCATATTCGTTTAAAAGTTTGTTTAAAGCTTGACTCAATGATAAAACTTCTTCATCAAGAAAATCTAACTTCTTATTGTAAGCTGTTCGAATCATTTCTTCACGAAGTAGGTGGATTTTATTCCAAAGTTCTTTCTCTTTAGCAAATTTCTCATTCATTTTTGCACCAACTATATGATAAATTCTAAATATTATACATTGTGCCGTTAATGCATGGCTATTATGTATTAGAAAATATAATTGTTATTGGTTCTATACAATAAAATGATTGTAAACAGTTGCACTTAAACTATCGGGTGCGTAGATCCAAGAAGGATTAATGCACCTTTTTGTAGAAGTTACTCAACGGAGCAGGTTACTTGAAGACGATAATAGCAACTTTTGAGAGGATGTCTTGAAATGGTTACTCGTAATGTTATTGAAAATGATTATTTTATTGTAATGGATGTTATTAATGATTGGTGGGGAGGGCGGCAAATGACACATTTGTTGCCTCGATTATTTTTCGAGCATTTTCAATCGACGAGTTTTATAGTTGAAGATGAAAAAAATAGTTTATCGGCTTTTCTAATTGGATTTGTCTCTCAAACACATCCGAATGAAGCCTATATACATTTTGTTGGCGTTAATCCTGAACTTAGAAATAATGGATTAGCAAGAGAACTATATAATTTATTCTTCTCAAAAGTTCGTAATTTAGGTTGCGAGACAGTAAAGTGTATAACTTCTCCCGTTAACGAAGGTTCGATTGCATATCACAAGTCAATGGGTTTTTCTCTTACTTTAGAAATGGATTATGCAGGAAAAGGGCAAGACCGTATTTTATTTTCTAAATACATAGGCTAACATTTTTATTATTTCAAAGTCGATGTTCTTTAACTACAGGGTGTGTTGATCCAAGAAGGATTAATGCACTTTTTTGTTGAAGTTATTTAACAAACGGGGCAGTTAAAGAAGATTGATATTTTCCTACACAATTTTATTGACATTGACGTTACGTAAACCATTACCATTAACTTAAATTCAATATGAAAGTGGTGAAAAAATGAAAGTGGTAATAGAAAACACAATTGAACAATATGAAGAGATGTTCTTGTTGGAACATAATCGGGAAAATTTCTTTAGATATACGATGATGAAGCCCTTTGAAAAAATGTGGAATACAATTAATGTTCCTATCGAAGCAAAACAACCTAATGGATATGATGTTTTAATGGCGACAAAAATGCTTGGTTATCTTGATGTTTCAGAGACTGAAAAAGGGAACAAAGTTATAAGTAAACTAAAAGAAATTAATGCTACTCAAACAGCTAAAGAAACATTGGACAATTGTATTGACTTTCTCCAAAGTAACAATTTAAAAATCAACACTGATGAATTAAGGTTTGGGCTTTATATAGCCGACCCTGACAAACTAAAACTACAAAAAGGTTATTGTGGCTTTGGGGGGATTCCAGGATACATACAAGTCTCTATATTCCCTAATTCCTATAACATTCCGAAAATTCCCGCTGTAATTGCACACGAATTTCATCACAATATTCGATTTTCTTATTTTAATTGGGAACACGGTAATGTAACAGTTGGCGATTATATAGTAATTGAGGGATTAGCAGAATCATTCGCAAAAGAACTTTGTGGAGAGGAACTTTTAGGTCCGTGGGTTACTTCATTTGATGAGGATGACCTGGAATACTCTACGAACATAATCCAAGAAGCATTAAATGTTAAAGGATTTGCTGAAGTAAGTAGTTATATGTTCGGTGACGCTATTGCTAAAGAACAAGGATTCCACCCTGTTGTGCTTTCTCCCTTTGCTGGCTATGCGGTCGGTTACCAAGTAGTACAATCGTTTATGAAACTGAACAATGTAGGTATTAAAGAAGCCACTCTGTTGGATACAGACCAAATCATTAATAATTGTGGGCTGTTTCCTAAGAAAGATTAACACATTTTTGATTTTGGTATAAATCAAACGGGGTAGCATTTCTGTAAAAAGTTTGTGAACAAATGTACTTAAACTATAGGGTGCGAGAGTAAAAAATCAGAGCTGTCATGAGGCCAGTTTTTTGTGTACTAACGAAAGCAAGTTAATATCAATAACGGTGAACCGCAACGAATCTAAATGAGTTTTTCAAAGGGTTTGTTACAAAAGAAATTAAAGAGTGATTGCCAAAAGCAATTAAGTGAGTACAAAATTTTGCCAGATAAAAAGTCCAATTTCCTTTATCTTCTTTGGAAATTAGACTTTTTAAATGTTTAAGTAAACAATATTTTATATAAGAGTTTCTAAAAAGTGAAAAAGCCACACAACAATTGGTCCTAAAAAGGTACCGATGATTGCACATAATGCCATTGCAACTGAACTCATTGAAAAAGTGAGTTCACTGTATTCGGCTGCTTTTGAAGTTCCCATGGAATGTGAGGCACTACCAAGAGCGATACCTCTACCAATAGGGCTATGGACTCGCATAAATTTAAAGATAGTAGGAGCTGCTATTGCACCAAATATCCCTGCAATCACAACACTAAAAATTGCTATAGAGGCATTGCCTCCTAATCCTTTAGCAACTTCAATAGCAACTGGAGTAGTAAGAGATTTAGGAATAATGGAAAGAATTAATGTATAATTTATCCCGAGTATCTTAGCCAGGAGGCCAACACTAACCATTCCAGAAATAGTAGCGATCAAAACTCCTCCTACTATTGTAAATAAATAATTCATTAAAAAATGACGTTGTTTATACAAGGGATAAGCAAGTGCTACAACCGCTGGTCCTAAAAGGGAATTAATCCATTGCCCGCCTATCAAATAATTTTTATATGGAATATTAAGTATTACAAGGATGATGATGATTAGGACCGTCGTTGTTAAAATGGGTAGTAAATAAGAATAGGAATACCTCTTATACAATTTTGTCATTGCATAATAAACAACAACGGTTAATAAAATCATGAAGAATGCGAGAAGGACTTGTTGCATTCTTTATCATCCCTTCTTTTTTGTGCTTTTTTCTCAAAAAATTGACTTGCTGTTCCTGCAATCGCAATTGAAATGATAGTGCTTAATAGTATGGCTACAACGAGCAATGCACCATGTATAGAAAGTAACGAAGGATAGTTCATGATACCAACTGTTGTTGGAATAAATAAAAACATTAATATACTTAGCAAAAAAATTGCTCCATTTTCAATCCACTTTACTGGAACTATTTTTAAACATAGACAAATAAAAAGTAATAAGAGTGCTATGATACTACCCGGAATGGCCAGGTGAAAAAAGTCGTGAATAACACTCCCAATGAAGGAAAAAATATATAGAATACAAATTTGTAAAACAATGGTGATAATTTTCATGTTGTGTTGTCCCTCTATTGGAAACAATTTCCCTTCTTTCTAATAAAATGAATATTATCGTGCCTCGGATTGAGGATGTAGTTTGTGGATGATTCTCTTCACTCCTCAAGATTTGCTATTATTGTGCGATGTGAGTGATCAAGATGGTTCAAAACAGCCTCCGTTGTTTGGCGTAAATTCCTTGCTTTTAGCCCCTCAATAATTGATTTATGTTCGTCAGAAACCTCATCTAAGCTTATTCCGGCCTTTAATGCAATGAGTCCATACCAATTAACATGATCAGTGAGGTTTTGGATTAATTGATACAGCCGAAGGTTTTGACTTAACTCCGCAAGGAACAAGTGAAAGGATGAATCAGAATACATAAATTTTATTGGGTCTTCCTTGATGTCAAATAGTTGTTTATCCACCTTCTCAATTTTAGCGATTGTTTCGTCATCAAGAAGAGGTATTAGTAGTTCGATGGCCAATACTTCATTAGCCTTTCGCAGTTGAAAAACTTCATCCACGTCGTGTCTATTAATGGTTTGGACCACAATTCCCTTTCTTGGTACAGACTGAATCCAACCTTCTAGTTCTAGTTGTTGCAAAGCTAATTTTAATGGGGTACGACTAATTCCAAGGCTTTCACTAAGTGAACGTTCATATAACATGGATCCAGGTTCGACTTTGTGTTGAATAATTCCTTTCTTAATTTCTTTATAGGCATGATCTTTAAATGATAGGGGTTGTTCTACCTTTAAGAAACTCATCAATTTTCATCCTTTATCATAATAGTAGTTGGATCTTAAGGGATTATCAGTATTGTTAAAAATCTGCGAAAAGAGGAAAAGAAACATTTGGTATCTGGTATACCAGATACCAATGAAAAAAAGTATAACATTGGTTTCGTCTTTTTACAATCTTTGATAAAGCTTAGAAGATCTCGGGGTGGGATACTTTTTCATAACTTAAAAAACTATGGACAAATTGAACTTTTTGAAATCGATAAAGTAGTGATATTACTCTTAGAAAATTAATTAACATTTCATTTAGATACATCACAGGAGTAAATCAAGCTTCACGAAGATGTTCAATCTCTATTTCTGTTAGAAATTTTGGAATTCGTTTCCCTTACTTTGGCTCTTTAATCTTGGCTGCGGGATTATTGCTCATATGTCCTTCTTCATGACCAGCGAAAGAGTGATTTCATTGAACGAACACGATGTGGGCGAAAGACCTTTATTTGTTCAAATTCTTGGTGTAGTTACGATTGTTTTTCAAGGCTTAGTTTTAAAATATTCAAAAAATACTAACAAGCCTTATTAAGCTAACGGGTGCTTTGATCCAA
This sequence comes from Bacillus sp. JJ1562, assembly GCF_036962705.1. Classification (NCBI taxonomy): domain Bacteria; kingdom Bacillati; phylum Bacillota; class Bacilli; order Caryophanales; family Bacillaceae; genus Bacillus; species Bacillus sp. JJ1562. The sequence goes on along the minus strand of NZ_JBALOQ010000073.1, from coordinate 472 downwards.
GATGGATTAATGCCCCTTTTTGTTGAACTCCTTATTGAGCTAAAGAAGCAGGTTAGCAAAATATAAAAACGAAATTGAGGGAATTGAATGGAACCTAAATTTGTAAAAGTAGAAGTGCTGTTACCAGAAGAATATATAGAGGAGTTAAGAAATAAGCTAAATGATATTGGCGTTTTAACAGTGGGTAATTACGATAATGTTGTTTCATATTCTGTCGTAAAAGGATACTGGAGACCTTTAGAAGAAGCAAACCCTTTTAATGGCAGTAAAGGTGAAATTTCTTTTGGGACTGAATGTAAAATGGAATTCAGGTGTTTAATGAAGAACATTGAAGAAGTGAAAGAACTAATTATAAGTATTCATCCTTATGAAGAACCTGTAATTAACGTTATACCAATATTAAGCTAACGGGTGCGATAGTCCTAGAAGGATTATCGCTTATTTTGTTGAAGTTATTAAACTAACGGGGCAG
>NZ_JBALOQ010000072.1:0-17259 GCF_036962705.1 Bacillus sp. JJ1562 | reverse complement strand
TAAAAAAATAGTAAGCAAGCACATTAGAAATAACTTCCACCATTTCATTTGTTTCTCCTTTAAAATTGATTTATATTTAAGCTCCTCACTAGCTTGTCGGTCTTATTCTATCTCATTCTATAAAAAGAGGAAAAGTCCTTCTTAAAGTATTAGTGCAATTATATTCCCCTTCTTATCTATTGTCATATTGCTTATTGCACTAACCTGCCCCGTTAGTACAACAAGAAAAAGCTTCCCTCGTGACAGCTCTGATCTTCAACTCTTGAACCCGTTACTTGAATAAATGCTCATTGTTATTTACTCAATGCTAAACGATTGAATTCTTCTACTGTTTCAAAGTAATATTTCGATTCTGATTTCATCTGCTGCTTAATTTCAGGAATACTGTGTGACCAGCCAGCAGCGGCAAAATCTACATTACAACTTCTCGCCATCTCCAATCCAGGCTTTAGGTCATCCAACATTAGTGCTTCAGTTTCTTGAAGATTAAAGCGTTTTAAAATTTCCTTAATTGGATATGGATGTGGTTTTCTCTGCTGTTCAGGAAGTTCCCATCCAAAGATTGCGTCTGGCACAAATCCACAATGAATAGAATAATCTCTTTCAATTCGGTTTCTCTCAGAATGAGAAACAACCGTCACAATTCCACCTTGTTTTTTAAATTCTTGAATTGTCTCTGCAAACAGTTCATAGAAGTCTGGTACAGTTGATTCGGTATATTTTTTCCATACTACTTGCTGATGTTTTTGCTCTTCCTCTGTGAATTTAATGATGTCTTTACATAAAGGAGAAAAACCTGGATTGAAACAGTATCTAACAAAATCTTCAAAAGTAATAGGTTTATCATTTGGTCGCAAGTATTTAAGAGCCTCTACAAATGATGGATAATGTATATTTGGTGTGCTTTTTACTGCTGTATCATCGTGGTCTAAGATTAAACATTTATATTTTAAAGCCATAAATATCCCCCTATAAAATCGTAATATCCTATTCATTTATACATTACATTAGAAAATTCAGATAGCTACTTTCTTTAAACTTCCCCGTTAGCACAATAAGAAAAGCCGCCAAATATGACCGCTCCGTTCTTCAACTCTTGCACCCTATAGTTAATAACAAATTCTAATCATTGAATAATTCTTTCATACCGTCTGGAACTATAATCACATCTTCTATTTCAATTTCATTGTTTCCATCAGGTGGCGCAAGCCTTACCAACAGCATTTCTCCGTTCTCAAAGTTTACTAACTCATACCTTATGTAACCAGCACGTGCTGTTGAAATATTTTTTAGTTCTTTGAAATCACTTTCAGAAATACTCCCTTTTCTTCCATCAGAAAACAATGAGTTAAAACTAACATAATCATCATTATCTATTGCTAATTTCATTAACCAAGTAGTGTTTTCGGGACTATTAGATTTGACGGATTTATTGCTACAACCGAGAGTGATACCAACCAAAAAGATAAAAAGTAATAAAAGTTTAATATACCCTCTCATTCATATCCCCCATTGTTCTATTTATATTGATTATTTATTTTTTTAAACGTATTATATTACCCGCTTTTCCACTAAACCTGCTTCAATCGTTGAAGAAGCGACAGCTTTTCTCAGCTATCGCTACCTGTTAGTGGAAGAAAAATATTCTTACAATTGTTCTCACACTTCCAGATATATTTATTTATTAGCCAATTTCCTTTCAAGTAACTCTACACATTGTTTTAATGATTCTATTTCCCTTCTTAACTCTTTATCTTTAATTACTTTTGGCCTTATTGTTGTTTTATATATTTGTGGAAACCCCAATACATTAATAAAAAGCAAAAAAACAGTATTAACATCACGATGAAGATGCCAAATAAATTTTCCCACATAATTAATATTTATCTCCTCTAGAATTAATAATTTGCTACTACTTAAACAAAACTGCATCGTTAGTAGAATAATTTCAACAAAGATAAACGATTATCCTTCTTGGATTACCGCAATCGATACTCAATTAGCAACGAATGGAGCTGAACTTGATTATTCTCTAATTAGCTATCAACCACCAGATTTTTGGTTAAAGCAAAAACAAAAAGCAAATTTACTTGAAAAATATAAAAAAGAGTGAATCATATCTATGAAAAAGCCTGCATCTACATTATCAAGTTGATACAGGCTTTTTCATATTCGTTCTTCTTTAACTCTTCTGCATCGTTAGTTCAAAAAATTCTATAAAAATAGCGTTAATCCCTTCTTCTTAGATCAACGCTACCCTATAGTGAAGTAAATTAATTCACAATCTCTTCTACAACACCTAACTTCAATTTAAATGTGTTGCTTCAGAATCAGTGTGATTATAAAAAGACGCCTTCATAATTAAAGAAAGCGCCGTTTGTTGAAGATCCTTGCCTAAATCTTATTCAAGTCCAGCCCATTTAACTTTAACCCGTTACTTCACATTTTTTTATTCTGATAAAAGATAAATAAAAAGATGATACATTTTATGGCATCCTCCCTTAGAATATTAGACTGGATGACTTAAAACCTTAAAGTTTATTCTTGATTAATTGCACTTTCATCGATATAAGCAACTTCCCATAAATGACCGTCTAAATCCTGAAATCCCCTTATATACATAAACCCATGATCTTGGGGATCACTAAAAGTTTTACCACCAGATGACAATGCCTTATTTATTAAATCATCCACTTGATCCCTACTTTCAGCTGAAAAGCTGAGAATTGCTTCGGCAGAACTAGTAGTATCCACAATTTCCTTCTTACTAAATCCTTTGAAACGTTCCTCATTCATTATCATAGCAAAGATATTCTCACTGATGATCATACATGATGTGGTCTCATCGGAGAATTGTGGGTTGAACTCAAATCCAAGCTCCTTGAAAAAATTGGTGGACTTGTTCACGTCTTTTACAGATAGATTGATAAAGATATTTTTGGATGTGAATGCCATTTTTATTACCTCCTGTGAAAATTACTGGCGAGAAAGCAATGTCATTTAAGTTTTTCTTTGAATGCCGCTAAATATTCCACTTTTCTTTAAGTACTTTAGTCATTAAATAGCCTATTACATAAAGAGTGAGCGTATTTCTATTCAGAAATTGCACCCCTTATCTTAACAGCCCATTATTGCTCTATGTTCTTATAATTTCCTTAGCGCTTTCCTGTTCCCTTACAAGTATCACATTCAAGGACATTAAAAGATTCAAAACCAGATAAAAAAATCCTCTACCTGAACAGTCAGGACATATCATTTTATGGTATTAATAAGATTTTCCCCGTGCTTTTGCGGCTTTCTAAAAAACGATGCGCTTTGCAGCCATCTCGCAGTGGAAATACCACAGGTTCAGATACCGTTACTTTCCCCTCTTCTATCCAGCGGAACAACTCATCTGAACGGACTGCCCTTTCCTCACGGGAAGTAAGGAAATTCCAAAGATCCCCTCCAGTCAAAGTCTTTGAAGTATCCATCAACATTCTTGGGTCAACTGGAGCAGGGTCTCCCCCTGCCATTCCAAAAAATACAACCGTTCCCCCAATGCGAGTTGCTGCAAAACTGTCTTCGAGCGTGGAACCTACTGAGTCATAGACTACATCCACACCTTTTCCGTTTGTTTCCTCTAAAACCTTCCTCTTCCAATCATCCGAGTACAAGAAAACCTGATCCACTCCAGCTTTCTTAGCTGCGGACGCCTTCTCCATAGAGGAGGTTAAACCAATGACCCTTCCACCGAGAAGCTTTGCCATTTGGACTAGCAGCTGTCCAACGCCCCCTGCTGCCGCATGAACCAGAATGATATCATTCTCTTTAACCGCATAACTATCTTTTGTTAAATATTGGGCAGTCAAGCCTTGCAGCAAAACTGAAGCCGCCTCTTCAAATGAAATGGTCTCTGGAAGAGGAATTGCCTTTTCCACCGGAACAGCCACTAGCTCCGCGTTAGCATATGGGACATCGGCAAATGCAACAGGGTCGCCAACGCTGATTCCTTGAACATTAGCTCCCGTCTTTTCAACGACTCCCGCCCCTTCATACCCTAAAATAAACGGGGGATTGCCAGCAAGATGATAGTTCCCTTTTCTTCTATAAATATCTGCAAAATTCAATCCAATTGCTTTCATCCTTACTAATATTTCATCAGGCCCGATAACCGGATCCGCAATTTCAAGATATTCTAGTACTTCAGGTCCTCCGAATTTATTAAACACAAGTGCCTTCAAATGAAGACCTCCTCTTATATATTTTTTCGATACATATTAATTTAATTAAATTACGATTGGAATTGCAAATCAGTTTCTCTCCTTTTGGAAGGATAGGGTGATTGATAAAAACCTTATTTACCTATGATACGGTTCATCGTAGCACGCATCTAAATAAGGTTCTAATAAAGGTTTATCCCCATCGTGATCCCATACTTTCATATCATGGATAATTTCTTTAAGTAATTGGCCCTTATCCGTTAAGATAATACTTGTCTGTAGTAAGCATAGTTGCATACATCTTCCGAACATATTTTTAGTACCTCGTGAATTACTTTGTGGTACAAAAGATTTATAGAACTAAAGAAATCATATATAAAATTAGTCCTAATCATAAAACAGCCTCTGCGTCTTTACAAGAAAATGATATTACCCACTTTACCCCAATTATATATTTTGCAAATAGTATATTTTCCTAATTTTCAAAATACGATAGACTTAGGGATCATCCTACAAAGGATATACATCTAGCCAATGGAATTATACATACTTCTCCCTATTAAAAAAATTTATAAATATTAATTGAGTTGAGGTGGTAGCTTGAAGAAAATTTTATGGTTTGCGTTTTGTGTTTTATTGATTGGACTACTAGGTGCATGCAGTGATGACCAAGGGGAGAAAGATACATCTAAGGAGTCAGAATCACCAGCTACTACACTTGCAGGTGAAGAGGTATTCCAAGAAAGCTGTATTACATGCCATAGCTCAGGGGACATAACCGGTGGACAGGCGAAGCTTGATGCAACCAAAATCCATAGTGATTTCAAGTCTAAGGATGAGCTCAATGCGTTTGTATCAAAGAATATGCCAAAGTCTTCTCCAGGGTCATTGTCGGAAAAAGAATATGATGCTGTTGTAAACTATTTATGGGATCAAAAATAATTCAAATAAAACCGAAATGGGTCCGGACTCCAATCCGGACTAATTTGGTTTTGTTAATGGTAATAATACCTTTCTTCATTGGGATAAGAATCTCAGGGATAAATATTCCTTAAAAAGAAAGATGACCTCTAAAGGCGGTCATCTCACATATCTTTACTATTTTTTACTTCTTTTAATTAAAGTTCAGAAACCTTATTTACTTATGATTTAATATGAGGTTTTTGTTACGAAACCCCCTCATTAGATGACACAAGCAAATATCCAAGTATAAATGATTAATAAACATAATAAATATCAAGAAAAAAGTATTGGGAAGTGGTTGCTTGAGCATTTTAAACCCCGATAAACTTTATGTTGAGTTTAGAGATGGAATTACCTCTACAGAACCTATAATCCATAGGCGCTACACACTGACCCATTCGGATATTACTGCAGACCTTTTTTTGACAATTGGATTAAGATTTGCCCGTGATAAAATTAACCCTATGAGAGATCAGGTACTTGGTGAGTGGACTAAAATTAGAGGTTGCTATGTATATAATGTATATTTGGATGTAGATGGACAATTTAATCAGACTGTTGCAGCAAAACGAAATGACATATTTAGACGTGAATTACCACTTGCCTTGAAAGCAATCAGATATGGAGATAGTAGATTTTTCATTTCACATCCTGAGTTGAATAATTCTCCAATAATAGTTCACTTTATATCAATATATCCTCAGTTTAATAAGATAGAAAATTGGGGTACTTTTGCAAAGTATACTAAACTCAAATTTCATTAACCAATGGAAATAAAAAGAAGAGATGCCAAAGTTTGAACTGAGCCCCGAATAGGTCCACTTTTCTAAAGTGTCTACTATTCGGGGCGCTGTTCAGTTTATTGGTACCTCTTCTTTTTAGGACACTGCTATTATTCATTTATAGAAACCTCATTTACTTATGCTACGGTTCATCGCGATTAATTGTAAATTTTTGATAGTAAAGGTACAATCCATTCTTTAATAAGCTGGCCCGATTGCGGAATAAAAAAAAACAACCCAGATCCGGTTGCTCTATGTAACAACAAAATGATTATTTAAATAAACCCAATTCTGCGGTGCTGATAGGTTCAAATGCCAGTACGTTACACCTAACAATTGATATTCATCGACTAAATTGTATTTTTCCTGATAACTCCTAATATCTTCAAACCAAACAATATGTTCTTCCATTCCCTTCCAATATCGATACCATGGTGAGGCAGCATCCTGATCAAATTGTATCACTGTGTTAGCTGAGATTGCCAAGTTTTGTGCACCATTTACTGATAAAGCCGTTGTCGTATTATCGCTTACTCTCCAATCATATCCATACAAAGGAAAAGCAATTTGTACCTTACGGGAATCAATCAAACTCGTTGCATACCTGACAACCTGGTACATCCACCACAACGGGGCTACCGGATCGGGCGGACCGCCTGGATATCCATAATCAATTGTCATAACAGCTACCACGTCTGCAATCTCTCCTATTGCCTGATAGTCATAGGCTCCTACGATCCGATTCGTTGGCAGGTCTTCTGTTTTTGCATGTACATTAACATGTAGAATGCGCTGACCAAGAGCAGCTTTTAATTCGTTCAAAAGTAAATTAAACTCTCTCCTACGTGCAGGCGGAATAAATTCAATATCCAGTGAAACTCCGCCATATTCTTTTTCATTAACAAACCGTAATAAACTATCTATGAAATTTTTCCGATAAACTGGATTAGCAAGTACGTTCCCAGCTAATTCAGCTTCAAAACCCTCAGATGTAAAGTTACGTATCATTAAAAGAGGTGTGACACCCAGCCGGTTGCTTTCCTTAACGACCTCTGTATCATCTAATAACAAATAGACATAGCCTTGTGTGGTGAACGAATAAGATACGACTGCCACATACGTAAGCGAATTTGATAAAGTCCGAAGAGTAGGTAAGGTGGATTGTGGTGTGTACGGAATAACAAATCCCAGCGTTTCTATTTTGGGTTTCAACGGTGTTGGAATCTGGAGCCTTTGGCCAATATATAATTGATTCGGATTTATCCTTGGATTTGCCTGTAATATAGCTTCTATCGTGGTATTAAAACGATTGGCCAGCTGAAAAAGCGTATCTCCTGCTTTGACCAGATAAGGTCTTAACTGAACAATCGCTTCATCCGGAATGTAAAGCGCAAGACCAGGTATGATGGCATTTGCAGAAGGCAAACCATTCACTTCTATAATAGTAGAGACCGGAACCTGATATCGATTTGCAATTCGCCATAAGGAGTCCCCATTTTGGACAACATGAATAGTCATTCGTTTTCACCCCCTTGTTCCTAGTTTATGGTCTTGAATTCATTAAATAGTACTTAAAACTTAGGATTCCCATAGAAAAAGAAAAGGAATGTTTGTTTAATAAGAAAAAACGATCCTTTTGATTGAAGAATCGTTGCCCGTTACTTTAAGTAAAAAACTTCACAGTCTCTTCTAAGCTCAATCATACATATCCAATTTTCTTTAAAGTGCGATTCAATTAAATCGCCCGATTGTTGAACACAAGTTAAACATCAATCTTCAACTAATCTGCCCCGTTAGTAAAATAACTTCAATAAAAAAGTGCATTAATCCTTCTTGGATCAATACACCCGTTAGTTTAAGTACAATTTTTCACATATATCATTCAGAAGTAATTCTAAGAAAATATCTATCTGGGTCTGCAATCTTAAACCCTCTCATATCCCAAGGGTATTTCTCCACTTCAACTTCTATCGGATAATTGGAATCAAGGCATCTTTGATACACTTTTTCTAATTTATCTACAACAATAATGAACTCAAATCCGTTTCCTTTAACCATGCTTTTGGCTTTTTCCTTAAAAAAGCGATTGGCATCTAAGATGGCATCTGAAGTAAGCAGTAGAGAAAAACAACCATAATTAAAACGTGCAGATCGTTCATTCCTACCATATAGTTCTAATCCAATTATGTCCTTATAAAATTTTATAGATTTTTCTATTTCTTTAACATATAATTCTACACGAAAAAGGACACTCACTATTTCCTCACTCCTTTTAATTTTTTATAAATATTTACTTTCGCTATCCTGCTTCGATAGTACAGATACTTCTACAAAAAAAGGCACTTCTCCTTCTTTAAGGAAAGCTACCCGTTAGTTGAATATCTTATACTATTTTTTACGAGGAGTAATTGCGATAACAAGCCCAATCAAAATCACGAAAATTAGCATACCTGAACTGATTACGCCTATGCCCATTCCCAACCAAGAACCAATGATAAGGGATGTTAGAAGAACTGCTAAAAAGGCAAACAAGCATATTAGTAATGACCTATTATTAGTTTGTTTTAGACTCTTAGAGATAATAAAAACTAATAAATTTATAACAAATCCTAAGCCAATTGGTATAAACATATCCATCTCAATAACCTCCTTACCTAAATGGTTTAATCATTTAATATTTTACTAACCTGCCCCGTTTGTTCAATAAGGGATTCAACAAAAAAGGTGGTTAATCGTTCTTAGATCAACGCTACCCGTTAGTTGAAGTAATGGACTAATTCAATTTCATTATCGTTTCCATCTAATAGTATAAATTCATCAGGAAGAGGGTTCTCAAAATGGTCAGGTACTTTTTCGTATATAAGTAATGATTCGTCATCAGGCATGTTCAATTTAAGGTCATGTATCTTATTTCTTGAATTGATTAAAATAGTGTTAATTTTCAAATTAGGGTTTTTCCCATACAAAACTCTGTACTTACCATCACTTGTTTCTATTAACCGATTATTAATTAAACTCCCGCCATGACTACTCGTAACTATTTTCAACTTACCATTTATTCCTTCAACAAGGTGAGCGTATCCATACCCTTCATGGAATTGAAATAATGATACATATGATTTTGAATCATCAAGTTGTACCACTTTTAGTATATTAGGTTCATAAACTTCCATACTATACCCTCTATTTAGCCAAACCTTTAAACTTGATTGGATAGCTTCTTTATCATTTTCAATTTTATATTCATAAAAATAGTAAAATGAAAATCCAATGCCGAACACTAAAAGAAAAAATAATATTTTTATTTTCATTCCGACTTTATCCCCCTTCAAATTCTATTATTATTTTCCACTCAACTGCATCGTTAGTTCAATAAATTCAACAAATAAGGCACTTTTCCTTCTTTTAGAAAAGCACCCGTTTGTTCAATAAGGCTAACACTAAACACTTATTCATCCACTTCTCTCTCCGATTCAATATGTATTTCTTGATTTAAAATAGGTGAATAACCACTCACCCAAACCTTATCTGTTCTCACCATAAAATTCCACTCTAAAAAATTACGACTTCGAAATGATAATAACAAGTTGATATCCTCACCTTCATATTGTGTCTTTAATGTGTTTTCAAGGTGAAATTTTGAAACTGTTAAACCGCAAAGATATAAACTAATAATTATCATTCCTGTTAGAATAATCATTTTCCCTTTCCGATAAAACAACCCTATCAATACCACAAATAAAAGTGTATATAATACAAATTCATCGGTTCGTGTAATAATACTCAAAGAATACTCTTTATGTGTTATTGGATAAAGAAATGCTACACCATTTCCTATATAATCAATAAAAATATGACCGACCAGTACAATCAACGAGAATATTCCCCAAGATTTAAAGAAAGAAACGTCTTTTTGAAGGAAGTGAAAAACTAACGCAAACACAAGACCAAACACTGTTACAAGCCAAATAGAATGGCCTAAAATATCACCAAAAAGCTTTGTTATATCCGGTGATATTGCTGTTATTCCACCAAAAAATAATATGAGTGTACGTTTTCCGATTCTTCCGATATCCTTAACGACTAAAATGTAAGCTAAACTAGCACCGACTAGAAAATGAAATACTTCATGAATTATATACCCCAAATCTATCACCCCTTCGTAAAACAATTAAATAACGAACGATAAAGATTAGTAAATAGAATCTCATTCTTATTGAAGTAAACTACCCCGTTTGTTCAATAAGAAATTCAACAAAAAAGTGCATTAATCCTTCTTGGATCAACGCACCCGTTAGCCATCCATGTAGCAGAGTTTCACCACAGAAAATGAAAGGTAATTCCGTTCTTTCATGGTAGTTGAAGATAAACTAAATAAAAAACAACTAAACGTTCTTGTTTTTAAAAAAATTAGACATAGCGATTAGGATTATCCCTATTATGATTGAAGGTAAGGAAAAAGAATAGAAGACTTCTGGAATATCTCCTGCCGAAACACCACTCTCACTAAAAAAGAAAAATCCTGATATAAAAAATAAAAATCCTAACCAACCAATTACCTTCCCAAACTTAGTATGTTTTTTCATTATGTTTAATCACCATCCTATTTCATTTTAACTAAATAAAAATCAACATTTTATAATCAACTTTCCTTCATCATTAGTACAATAACTTCTACAAAAAAAGATGCTTCTCCTTCTTTTAGGAAAGCACCCGCTAGCAAAAGAAGCGACTGCCCTTGTCGAGCAATCGCCACTTGTTTGTTGAAATGTTTCTTAATGATAAACTTTTTCGAAATAAACATTCTTTTTTACAAAGCTATAATCACTTTAAAATGAATGCCCAATAGTTCTGTAAAAAGAACTTTTTCCAACTTCTTCATCTCAATTGGAGATCACTACATTAATAGCTTAGTTATTTTCAGCCTTTTTGTTAGATTTCCATTCAATTCCACTAGAAATACATCCCATACTTACTATTATTAAAAGGATATATAGTGTATTATGTAACCAATTTGGCATTGGATAACCCCCAAAAATATCTATTGAATTTATTATTAAAATCTTTTTCTTTTCTTATTACTAAACAATGTTTATTTTAACATCGTGATTATATGTTTTGTTAATAATACAACCAAATTCACAAAAATTTCACCATTATTCCCCTAGTAAACTGTTAATTTACTAATTATTTATTTGTAATCGGCATTTTTATTAAAGTAATCTGCCTCGTTAGTTGAACAAGCAAAAAAATTTCAAAAAAGCAGCTAGTGATCTTTAACAATTGCATCTTTTTTTCTAATTATTCAAAAAGGACAGAAAATGAACAACATTTCCTGTCTCAACCATCACATTTATTTATTATTTATTTAAAGATCTTTTGTATCGGTATTGTTTCCAATGAAATCTTATATAGCAACCAACACAAAAACCTAAAATTGCAATAAATGCAGATGCAGCAACCATAATGGTGAAGACATAGCCTAAAAGGGTCCAATTCATTAGAAAACTTATTAATCCCCCAGCAAGACAAATTACCGCAATTGTCTGTTTGAATTGCTGCTGATCCCATTCCTCTGGAATATATTGTGATGGGTGTTTTCTAAAAAACAGCTTAGCTAAACGCATTACAGGATTAAATCCAAAAAATAAACCCATTAAACCTGCTAAGAAAGGAATACCAAGGATCCATTCTTGCTTAGTTATCCAGGTAAACAATACAGACACCACAATAAACCACTGATTTGTTCGCACAAGCGGACGAGGAACTGAACGTACTTGACTTCCCATCAAATTCAACCTACCTTGTTGTTTTTATATTATTTAGTTTTGATTTTACTCCTTTTTTTATATTCTATTAAGAAAAACAGATATAATGATTGAACTCCAACTGGTTTCTTCATTTTAAAAACCTAAAACAAGGTATAATATAACCTTATTTTAGCTCTACTTCATCCACTAACCTGCCCCTTTAGTTGAACAAGCGGATGCGCTTTTACTACATATGATGGTCGAACTGTCATTAAGCAGTTTTGCTTTCTTTTCTCATTAACTGTTCAATCAACTTCTGTTAATTAACAATTGCCTAGGTTACTTCATACACTAATTAAAAAATGGAGTTGATCGACATGGCGAAATGGATTAACATATCTACAGTACATCATCAATTAAAACTATTTGATGGAAACAGGCTGATAAAAACTTACCCAGTTGCAATTGGAAAAATAGTAACACCAACGCCTTCTTCGACATACACGATTATCAATAAACATCCTAATCCCGGAGGACCCTTTGGAGTGCTGTGGATGGGATTATCAAGACCTCATTACGGTATACACGGAACAAATAACCCCGCTTCAATCGGTAAGAGTGTCTCACATGGATGTATTAGAATGTTTAATCATGATGTTCTAGATCTATCATCTAGGGTTCGCATCGGTACTGAGGTTGTTATTCATAAATGACTTTGTTAATCTCGTACTTAGCGGATTTCAGACGGACTTTTGCCCGTATACTTTTTAAACTGCCGACTAAAAAAATGGAGATTACGATAGCCTAATGCATCAGCCACTTCTGTAACTGTCATTCCCGTATAATGCAGTAAATGCTCCGCTCTTTTGATACGAGCCTCCACAATATAGGACTTGATAGGCTGACCGATAATTTCCTTAAATTTTAGTGAGAAGTAACGGGGTGAAAAGCTTGCACGAGCTGCTAAGCTTTCAACCGTATGTTCTTTGCCAGGGTGTTGTTGCACGTAATTTGCCACTTCCCTAATAGCGGACAAAAGAGAATGTTGTGCTGGTTCTACTTGTTCGTTGACCTGATGCTCCTCCCGCAATAGCAGGATCATTAATTGTTTAAGGATTAGCTTTGCTTCCGTTTCTGCCCCAAACGTTTTGATTAAAAATAAACGAACATATCTTGTTAAAAGAGACTCAAAAGCGATTGCATCTTGCATCATCCGATAAGAAGCCGGTAATAAAGCTGGTAGATTCTCTAAATCAAAATGGATGTATGTTAACTTGAGTGGATTCTGAGGATTATGGGTGGCCGTGACCCAATCGCCTGGTAGGAATAAGAAACAGCTTCCTTTTTTTATAGAATAAACCTTCCCGTTTAAAACTAAATTCCCTTCCCCACTCCAAACATATAGCAAATCATAGTTAGGAATGGGTACCTTTCGTTTCCATTGCCAGTTAGGTTCACAGGTAATTGTCGCAAACGTTGGTTTTAAGATAAATTGCTCAGGGTTTAAATTAAGCATATTGTTTCCTCCCGCCTGCACGATACTTCGATTATTACTAGGATATGAAATCAACCAATCATGTATTGGATAACGTATACTTTTTTATTAGATTGTTATTACAACTTTCCCCTGTGAATGTCCTTGTTCAAAATATTGAAATGCATTTGGAACCTCACTTAAGGAATAGGTACTATCAATAACTGGCTTTACTTTTCCTTCCTCAATAAGCTCTTTCATAAACACTAAATCTTTTTGGTTCGCCCTCTGCAAGAAGGTGATAAATTTCTTTTTTCCAATCATTGAAAACCAAGATCCTAGTGTCATTGTTTGAAACATTTGACGTTGTTCTGTACCACCAACATGAACAAATATCCCATCCTCTTTAAGCTTTCCTTTATAGGTTGAGATGGATTGACCTCCATTCACCCCGAGAATCAAATCATAGGTCTGATCATAGCTCTTAATGTCTTCTTTTTTATAATCAATAACATGATCAGCGCCAAGTGACCTTACGATGTCAACGTTTCTCGTACTCACCACAGCCGTCACCTCAGCACCAAAAGCCTTCGCAATTTGAACGGCAAATGTTCCCACACCACCTGAAGCACCATGAATCAGTACTTCCTGTCCAGCCTTTACCTTCCCTTTATCCCTTATAGCTTGTAAAGCTGTGGTAGCTGCCATCGGCACGGCTGCTGCTTCGGTAAATGAAACATTATTAGGTTTTAAAGCCAAAGCTTTTTCATCGACAACTACATATTCCGCAAACGCACCCCAGCCACTGCTAGATAAGTCTCCATACACTTCATCTCCCACCAGAAATTGGGTAACATCCTCACCTATAGCCTCGACGATTCCAGCCATGTCTCCACCAGGAATAGGGTATTTCGGTTTCCTAAACCCAAATGCTAACCGGGCTGGCAATGGTTTGCCTGTTAATAAAACAAGATTTCCAAAATTAATCGATGACGCATGAACTCTTACTAATACTTGATTTTGCTTAGGTGTGGGTGTAGCGACCTCACTAAGTTTAAGTGTATCTGGTGATCCATAGCTTTCAGAGATAATTGCTTTCACTGTCTGTCCTCCTTTTAAACCTTTTTTAATATTGTAGTTGTAAAAAGAAAATGCAGAATTGACTTAAGTTAAGCTGGATATAGTTAAGGAAAGTTGTTAATTGAATTCGCTTTTTAATTCTACTTAATGACTCTGTTGTCATCCTAGGTAGGTTCCCAATTGATGCTGAGGTATGTTTGAAGAGATCTGTTCGATCGTTTTCTTCTGGAGTAGATCGAATAAATTTTGCGAAATCATTTTGAGCCTGGGTAAAGTAGTTTCCCATCGTGCGGTGGGTTATGGTTTCAAGTTCCGTGTCAAGTCTCCTTTTCATTTTATTAGCTCTTTATGACAATAGTACCATTTCCATCCATACCGGAATATAACTTTTTAAGGCTAAACAAAAAAAAGACCCTCAACATGACGAGTTGAGAGTCTTAATATATCAGCTTTTTATGAAGCTTCTTGCATACTTTTAACTTCTACAGGAGGGTTAAATTTACCTTCCCATTTCGCAACAACGAGCGCTGCTAATGAATTTCCTACCACGTTAACGGCAGTACGTCCCATATCTAGAATACGGTCAATACCAGCAATAAATGCTAACCCTTCAGCAGGTAAACCAATTGTACTAAATGTCGCTAATAGCACCACAAAGGATACACCAGGTACTCCTGCCATTCCTTTAGATGTGACCATCAAGACTAACATTAGTGTAATTTGTTCCCAAATGCTGAGATGAATGCCGTACATTTGAGCAATAAATAATGATGCTATTGCTTGATATAAAACAGAACCATCTAAATTAAACGAGTAGCCTGTTGGAATAACGAAAGTTGCAATATGTTTTGGACTTCCGGCTTTCTCCATCTTGTCCATAATTTTTGGAAGTACGGTTTCCGAGCTTGCTGTTGAAAAAGCTAAAATGAGCTCTTCTTTGATCATCTTCAATAATTTAAAGATATTGAGCCCAATGAATTTTGCTAACAAGCCTAAAACAACAATAACAAAGAAAATCATTGTTCCATAAACAGTAAGAGCTAGCTTACCTAGTGGAATAAGGGATGCGAAACCATATTTAGAAATCGTTACACCGATTAATGCAAAAACACCAATTGGGGCATACTTCATAAATAAGTTCGTAACATAGAACATGGCATTTGCCATACCTTCAAAGAAACGTAAAGCTGGTTTCCCTTTTTCACCAATCGCTGCAATACCTAGACCGAATACGACTGCAAAGAAGATGATTGCTAGCATATCGCCTTCAACCATCGCTTGAAGTGGATTGGTCGGAACAATATGAAGCAATGTGTCGGTAATCGATTTGCCTTCTTGTTCCTCAGATGTATTGACATAACCAGAGATATCACTTTGCTCTAGCTTGTCCATATTTAGACCAGCACCAGGCTGAAAAATATTGGCAGAAATAAGACCGATTGCAATCGCAATTAATGTCATTCCGATAAAATAAGTCAGCGATTTAGCACCTAACTTACCAACAGATTTAATATCACCAACGCCAGCAATCGCAACGATGATACTAGAAAGAACGATTGGGACAACAATCATTTTAATGAGTCGGATAAATAGATCACCGAACGGCTGTAAGAAACTTTGTGCAGTTGGATTTCCATAGAAAATCCCACCGACGATAATACCTAATACAAGACCGATAAAAATTTGAGTTGCTAAACTTAATTTAAACTTTTTCATAAATTACCTCACCCTCTTGATGTTTTGTATAAACCTAATGTTTAGGTAAGGGAAACAAATGAATACGATAAAAACACAAAAAAAGGCTAGTGTGCTTTACTAGTCTATCGCTTTCGTTTCCTCTAAAATGCTTACGAGGTTAGCTTTCAGGTTAGGACTAAGGGAAACTTTAAGCCCCTTCTTTGATAAGAATTCACCGATAGCGGAAATAATCCGCATAAAAAATTTGGGTCCCCCGCTCTTAAAATAAGATTAAGCGAAATAATGATTAATTAAATATTATCATTAAAATAGTATTTTAGTAAACTATTTGTTATTTCCAGTGGGGGTGTGGGGGTCTCAATACGATAAAAATACGTAAAAAACGACGTCTTTGTTGAAAACGTCGTTATAAAGTACTATTTAATTGATACTGGTGGCCGGGGTTGAAAATGTTTAATAGTTATTGAGTTTATAAGATTTAGTAATGGTGTTGTGTAATATTTGTGTTAAATGATTTGGATGTGAAAAATCTTAAAAATAGATGAATATTTTTCCCTTCATTTTTCATACCGCGTATACTTGTATTTTGCAGAGAAAAAACACACACAGTTGCAATTGCTCATACAGATTATTGCAACTTGACACGGAGCCTCTATGGAAATGCTCCTTTAGCCACGAAGCCAGTAGACATAAGGCTTGGCTATGCCATGAAGGCTAGCATGCCCACTTCTCCATGTAAAGTTGCAGCGTAATTTTTTCATTGAAAACTCTGCACTATTTTGCAAAACACAGCGTATACTACATATTATAAATAGAAATACATAATTTTAAAAATGCAAAGCAAACTATCAATTAGTCATCCACAACTTTATTTACTATTTTTACTAATTTCGTCCTCAATCTAAATTGATTTTTTAGTTTCTTGAAAGGAAGCTTATTGACTGCAAGCATTAGGCAATGAGCTATTGGAATCGTTAAATCATTTTGAAATAGAATTGACGGACCTTTTTTGTCATGAATATTAATAAAATCCGCCATTAATATTTACCCATTCAGATCTTTTCTCTTTATTAAAATAAAGTTTTGGAATTTAATCTTTTTCATCGTATTCTGGGAATCAAACCAAGGAATTAGCACACTCTCAATCAATGAGAGTATATTATCCATAAGTTTTTTGGGAAATATCATTTCAAGATAATAAAAGTTATGTAATTCAAGGATACTTATTCGAACAAGATATGTTTTCTTTTCAGATTGGTCATATTTCCTTTTTTAGACCTCTTTTTAACAATAGACTTTTACCTATGTAT
>NZ_JBALOQ010000071.1:0-1333 GCF_036962705.1 Bacillus sp. JJ1562 | reverse complement strand
TTCTTCTTCAACTAACGGGGTGCGTTAATCCAAGAAAGATTAAGGCACTTTTTTGTTGAAGATATAGATACTCAATTAACTGTGCAGGAGGCGTTTTCCTGTAACAAGAATCATAAAATACCTAGAGTTTGGGCTAGTTTTTTTTCGCAATGACTCGAAAAAAATAGCTGGAGCCTGACCGCGGAAAGCGTCTACCTCGAAATGAAATAGATCAATTAGAGGGGAGAAGAGTAAATGGAACTAAAAACAACTTGGTACTTAAAGAAAAAAACATTATATTTTTTCTGTATTGTTACTCCACCAATCGGTTATCTTGTTTTAATTATGAATTTAAAAAAGTTTGAACATACTCAAAAAATTGAGTATCTATCTATAGCAACTATTATGATGGCGATTTGGTTGTTGAAATTCTTACCCGAAAGATTAAATAACTATGTGTGGATAATTATTATTACGCTTCTAGTCGGTAGTGCTATTATCAAACTTTTAAAGAATAAAAACCATAATTAGGATTTCCGTAAACACTACTTTAATAAACAAGTGATCTTAAATGAACTATTACATATTAACTATGTTTTTTCCATTGAAGGAACTTTGGTTTTCTTACTGAACTACCATGAAAGAACGTAATTAACTTTCATTTTCTGTGGTGAAGCTCTGCTTCATGGATGGCTAACGGGTGCTTTAGTAAAAGAAGATTAGGAATTTATAACAATGAAAACTCGCCATTTTTGAACTGCACCAAAATTGTTAGACACAAAACTAACAATGGAGGTGCAGTTTTTATATGGCTAAATTTACATTCGAGGATAAGTTAGGGGCAGTAAAAGAGTATGAAAATGGAAGCCATTCTTATCGTGATATTGCTAAATAGCTTGGTACGGTTCATAAAACAATTCAAAAGTGGGTAAATCTTTACAGGGAATATGGAGAGGATTCTTTAAGAAAAAGTTATACAAAATACTCCGCAGCGTTTAAAATGGAGGTACTCAAATATATGGACGACAATTGGGCATCTCTAAATGATACAGCGGTGAAGTTTAAAATTCCTGATCCCTCCATCATCAGAACATGGAGGAAAGCTGTAGAAACAGAAGGAGTAGAAGCCCTATTACCAAAGAAGAAGGGGCGACCTCCAATGAAAAAAGCAAGAAAAACGGATGAGCCGAATAATCAAACAAAGGAATCCCTTATCCAAGAAGTCGAACGGTTACGAATGGAGAACGCTTATCTAAAAAAGTTGAATGCCTTAGTTCAGGAACAGGAAAAATTACAAGAAAACACAAAGTGCAAGTAATTTTTGAACTAAGGAATGGGATTAAGTGCCAAGTTC
>NZ_JBALOQ010000070.1:0-6224 GCF_036962705.1 Bacillus sp. JJ1562 | reverse complement strand
ACGAACGGGGCAGGTTAGTGTAAGAGGTATGATCTATTTTGAAACCTAAACCTTTATTAAATCGTATAAAAAACTAACAGATCAAAGTACCTAATAACGGTGGTGTAGAAGTGAATGAAATGTTACCAATGCAACGTAAAAATGGTTCTAGACTGTAGTGTGAAGGTTGAGGGCGTTATGTATGGCATTAAAATAAGCAAAAAAGGGAAAGGATTATTTAACAATATCTCAGCAAAGCCAAAAGCAGCAGTTTGTCCTAATTGTGGGTATGTTTCATTCTATATAGATGATTATAAAAAGTTTGTATAATTACTTTTCCAAATTCGACTCCTGTTCAGCAAATAGGTGCTTTTCTTCAACAAGAAGGCAAGGCATTTTTCTTATTCAAGTAACCGGTCAGGATAATTGAATAAAGAAGATTGAAAGAAAAGTAATTCACAAAAAAGGGAGGTATAAAAGGTGGACTTATTACTCTGGATAACTATTGGTTTCATAATAATCGGATTTGCTGTTCTCACTTCTATGAAAAAAGGTATGGAAAGTAAGCTCGCTTTTATAACAGCAAATATGGAAGACGAGGAAAGTACAAAAAAAGATAAATCCATAATTTGGTGGATAGTGAGTACCACAGCTTGGGGAATAGTGAGTATGATTCTTATTGTTTGGTGGTTTCATAATCACTTTGGATAACTGTTGGTTTCAAATGTACTTAAACAAACGGGTGCTTTGATCCAAGAAGGGTTACGCACCTTTATGTTCTTTATGTTGAAGTTATTAAACTAACGGGGCAGGATTGTGCAATAAAGTTTTAAGTATGAAAGGTGATGAAAATGAAAATGAAACATTTTAAAGTAACTCTTGTTATAATCTCAATTTCTATCCTTTGCTACCATATTTTTAAGTTATTCTACATTTGGGCAGATATTCCCGAACGTATCGCAATACACTTTACTAACGACACACCAGATAACTGGGGTCCGAAATACATCCTGTATATAATGCCTATTTTGGGTATTTTCATTTGGTTCCTTATTGGTTTATTAGTTAAAAAGCCAGAAAAATTGAATTATATCAATTTAACTGAAGCAAATAAAGAAATTCAGTTTTCAAGAACTGGAAAAGTAATGATACTGATTCAAAATCTTAGTTTAATATCCTTTATACTAGGTAACGAAGCATTGCTAAGATATTCAGTCGGAATCGATTCTAGTCTACCTTTTATAATCTCGCTCACTCTTTTGGCTATTTGTTTTATTGCTCCCATTTATCTTTTAATTTGGGCATCAACATTGAAATACTAGATATTATCTAAATTAATTCAATATATTATTGAACTAACGGTGCAGAATAGTTCAACAAAGTATTTCTGAATTTTCCATCTTTAAACTGGTGTTAGAAATATATTGTTAGGTTAGCTATTTTTTAGGAGGAGAATTTCTTATGATTAATAAAGTATTGGTTATGTTATTTTTAGCAACTGTTTTTGTTTTATTATTAGGGGGATGTACATCATCTAACATAATCCCTGTAATAAAAGGTGGCTATCAAAGTGAAAATGTAAACGGATATTTTGTTCAGTTGTCATTTCAACCAGATACTAATAGTTTTATTGAATACATTAATAACAGGGAAGTAGATAAAGGAACCTACGAAGAATTAAAAAATGGTGTATATAAAATTAATGGGGATATGCAAGAATTTGAAATTACAGTAAATAACGATAACTCCTTTGATATTTTCTTAAAAAAACTAAATGATGGTAAACCAATTAAAATGAAAAATGTCAGTGATACTCCAGTATATTTTTCAACAAAATTTGATGATATCGAAGAATATAAATCTTTATTAGAAGATTAAGGGCATTTTTTACTAACGGGTGCATTACTTGAACAGCAGTAATGCTCTTTCTTCTTCAAGCAAAGGGCAGAATAGTTAAATAATTCATTCGTCCATGTGGTAAAATATGAAAAAAAATATTTGACATGAATACACATTGTGGAATATATTTAACTAAACACTTAATTAAGGAGTTGCTTAATTGACTACGAAGGACACACTCAGCCTCATCTTCGCTGCGCTCGCCGATCCGACGCGCCGAAACATCCTGACCAGGCTGTCACAGAGGGCCGCGACAGTTGGGGAGGTCGCCGAGCTCTTCGAGATAAGCGCACCCGCGATCTCCCAGCACCTCAAAGTGCTGGAGCGAGCAGGGCTGATTGAACGAACAACAAACGCCCAATGGCGGACCCTGACTATGCGCACCGAGCCTCTCGATGAGGTATCAGCCTGGGTCGAGAAGCACCGCCGTGAGTGGAACCAGCGCTTCGACGCACTGGAAGAACACCTCAAAACCATGATTACAAAGGAGGAACAATGAACATGTCAAATGATCACAAAGGAGGAACAATGAACATGTCAAATGATCACAAAGGAGGAACAACGAACATGCCCACATCTGAACCGGAGTTTACCATTACCCGCATCCTGAATGCCCGCCGCGAGCTCGTGTGGCGCGCTTGGACCGAGGAGAAGGAACTTGCCGACTGGTTGCCTTCGACACCCCTAGAGACCATCTCCTTCGACGTTCGCGAAGGAGGACGCTACCGTTATACGATGGTCAACATCGAGACCGGCGAGGAGTATCCAACCGGAGGTGTGTTTCTCGAGGTCGTACCATTCGAACGACTCGTTTTCACCTGGGGCTACCCCGATGCTCCCGTCGAGAACTCCCCTGTCGTGAACCTAACCCTTATCGAACACGGGGACCGCACCGAGATGATTTTTCACCTGCGCGGATTCGCAGGTCACCCCGGCGATCAGTACGTGTACGACGGCTGGTCCGATACGCTCGACAATATTGTGAAAAAATATAATTAAACAAACGGGTGCTTTACTCCAACAAGGGTAAAGCTCTTTTCTTGTTCAACTATAGGGGCAGTTTAGTGAAAGAAGGAATTAACAAATAATAAAAGAATATTACTTAGTAAAGCTAATTTATCAGGAGTGCTTAGATGAAAACATTTTTTAAAGAGATAGTGAAAGGTGTGTATGGTTTTTTAGTCTGGGATGACACTAGGGATTGGTATAATAACTGTTATTTACTTCTGGAAAAGAGTGTTAATGTAACTAATTTTTAAGAAAACATTGATAATATTATTACCGTGTGATATTCTAAAAAAGACCGTTCGGTTTGAAAGAAAACTTACTGATTGGTGAAGCTTTGGTGAAGACAGAAGAACAGTTACGCTATGCGTATATGAAAGTATTGATTCGTTAAAAAATGTTACTTTCATGCTAATCAATAATGGGGTGCTATGATGAAAAAAGGTGAGAAGACAAAACAACAAATTATTATTCTTGCTACTGACGTTTTTAATCAGAAGGGGTATTTCGGAACTTCGCTCACTGATATTATGAAAGCGACCGGTTTGAAAAAAGGGGGTATTTATAATCATTTTAATAGTAAAGAGGAGCTAGCGATTGCCTCTTTTGACTATGCGATTGAAGTCATGACGAGAATCTACGCCAAGGCCATTGAAGGGAAAGACTCAAGTATTGATCAATTAATCGGGCTAATTTCTGTATATGAGAATATCATTGAAAATCCACCATTAAAAGGTGGTTGTCCGATTTTAAACACGGCGGTAGAGAGTGATGATACCAATCCAATTTTAAAAGAAAAAGTACAGGTAGCTATGACGAAGTGGCTAAGACTTATCCAATACATCATCCGTAAGGGGATTAAGAAAGGTGAAATAAAACCGAATGTACATGTAGAGTCATTTGCCTCGTTAATTACGTCAACAGTCGAAGGAGCAGTTATGATGAGTAAGTTATATAATTCGAATACCCACATGAAAAATGCCATACAACATATGACATATAGTATTGAAAACCTTCGTATTACATAAATTTTTTTGCTCAAAAAACAGACCGTTCGGTTTTTTTGGAGTTGCAAAATCCAAGGAGTGATAGGACATGGTTTTATGGATAGTAATCGGTATGTTAATTTTAGGAATAATGACTACAATAATATGGAAACTGGCTGTGATTAGCCAAACCCCAAAGAAAGTACCAGTAACGATAACACCTGATCTTCCTTATGAGGATATATCGTTCATAAGTGGGACTGATGAAGTCAAAGGTTGGTTCATTCCTTCAGAAACGAAAGATTATGGGAAGGCTCCGCTTGTTATTTTGGTTCATGGATGGGGGGCCAATCGAGCAAGAATGTTGAGATATGTAAAACCTTTGTATCAATCTGGTTATTCGTTATTGCTTTTTGATGTACGAAGTCATGGTGAAAGCGATTCTGTTAAAGCTCTAACAGTTAAAATTTTCCGAGACGATTGTATCGCTGCAATTCAATATTCGAAGTCGAGAACTGACATTGATCCGAATCAAATTGGTATATTAGCTCATTCATTTGGTGGTTTCGGTAGTATTATAGCCAATAAGGAGGACCTAGGAATTAATGCAGTAGTGTCTGATTCTGCACCTTCTCAATTTAGTACGATTATGAAGGCAAGTTTAAAACGTTTTAAATTGCCTTATTACCCCCTAGGCCCTATCATGGCCAAGATTATGTTTATTCGAGCTGGGATATCTAGGAAGGAATTAAGGGAGTTCATGGTTCCGCAAGCAATTCAAAATAGAAAATCTCCGATTCTCATGATTCATTCGAAAAAGGATGATTACGTCCCAAGCACTGAATTAGATTATATTTTGGGTTATGTCAATATTCTACATCTTTATGTGGAAAGTAGAGGTCATCGTAGTTCCGAAAAGGATCCCCAGTTTTGGAAAACGGTATTACCATTTCTGAAAGAGAACTTATCTAACAATATTATGAAACAAAACTAGAGAAAAATTATTGAGCTGGAAACTATTAACCTAACACGGGTAGGATTATAAAAGAAGAAGGCTTAATAAAAATATTAGAAAAAAGGAGATAGTAATTTGTTAGGTTATTATAATAAACTATCTGTGATAATGGCAAAATGAATAAGAAAAAAGAACGGGAATATTACGCTGAAACAACACATTTCATTGATGAGTGGAAAGTTACTCATAGACTGGCTAAGATTCGATAGATATTGTCACAGAAATTTGATAATACACTTGGAGAAGATGATATGAGTGATATAGAAAGAGCAATGGAAGGTCTAAAATATTGGTCTAAGCTAAATGGTCAACTATAAAATATCATTTTTCTTCTTCAAGTAACGGGTAGCGATAGTTGAAGATTAGAGCTGTCATAAGGGCAGCTTTTTCTTGTTGAAGTTAAGGGGCAGGTTTGTGGAATAAAAAGTGAATTAATCCATTATTATCTGTATTATGTTAACTGCATAAATCAGTTGTACAGAGATAATAAAGTTGTTTAATTTGCAATTATTTTGCGGTATTGAAATTAAATATCAAAAATAAAGGAAATCTCTTCTTGGCAGTCGAATATTAGCCTAGAACCATAATTAACTATTCCTATGAGGAGGATTCTTATGCGTCCACGACCATTATTTATTGAAAATCCAGAGCATTATAGGTATGTTAGTCTTGTGCCAGATGGAGATATTGAAGAAATACTTAGTAAGCAACGAACTAAGACCATTACCCTCTTAAGCAGCGTATCAGAGGAGTCAGCAAGGAAGGCGTACGCACCAGGGAAATGGACTTTAAAAGAAGTGATTGGGCATATGACCGACTCGGAACGTGTGATGTCGTATCGAATGCTTGCCATTGCACGAAATGAAAGTGCACCACTCCCAGCAATGGATCAGGATCAATACGTTTCTGCGGCAAACTTCAACAAATTATCCTGGGAGCAGTTACTAGCTGGTTTAGACACGGTACGCTCCAACACGTTAAGCCTTATTTCAACCATTGATGATGCAGCGTGGGTTCGTAATGGAACTGTAATGAACAGCCCAGTTTCGGTAGGTACCATTGCATATGGCATTGTCGGGCACGAGTTACACCATATGAAAGTGATTAGTGATAAATACTTATAAGTCTTTTTCTATTAATGAAAAAACCTAATTTCTCATTTATTGCTGAAAAATTAGGTTTGTTAATATTGAAACTTCCTTAACGTTGTAAATCTGCATTTTTCTGACGCTACCCCTAATAAAGATATTAAATAATATCCCTGGACCAGATGTACTAAAAGAAATGTATAAGAAAAAGCAACAAGAGAATTAAATAAAACTTCTTCTTCAACTAACGGG
>NZ_JBALOQ010000069.1:0-29815 GCF_036962705.1 Bacillus sp. JJ1562 | reverse complement strand
CTCGGCCGCACACCTGCCCTTTAGTTAAATAAGTTCTACAAAAAGGGCATCAATCCCTTCCTGGATCAACACCCCTGTTAGTTGAAGAGTTAGTCTATTAACTAAGTGTTTTTACCATAGTATAATAACTGCTACCCGGAGGATAATCCTTAATTTCACCTACAACTTGATACCCTTTCATTTCATAAAAAGAACGGGCTTGAAATTCATATGTGCTTAAAAGGACTTTTCTTGCCCCTTTCTTCTTGGCCATTTTTTCAGCTTTATCAAGAAGTTGCCCCCCTAAACCCTTACCTCTGTATTTTTCACTAAACCAGAAATTGTTAATCTCCATCCAATCCCAATAGACGTCTGCATTTAGACCTCCAATCCAGATATCATTCTCATCCGACACAATAATATTTATAGGTTGAACGGCTTCTTTTTTCCTTTTTTCTTTATGATGTATGGAATGTTCATTATTATATTCTCTAATTTTCGTATCTAAAAAGGATGAAAATTTTTCATTGTTTTTAAATAAAATTTCTATATTATAGTTCATCTCGCCCCCCACACCCTTCACTAATTTTATTTTCACATCATTTTTTACTAAGTGTATACTTCTTACTTAAATTAACCGCTATGCCTGTTTCTCAAAATCGTATTCTTATATATTTTTCATTCCTTTAACACCTTGTTTGTTCAAAATTATTAAAGGTTTAACATTTCCTTCTTCCACTAATCTGCTCCGTTACTTTAAGTACATTATTTCACAAACTCACTATTGGGTGCACCAAAAAAGATGAAACCATTACGATTTCACCTTGAAGCTTTTAACATTATTTCCATTCTACAAACTACGGAATCCGTAAGAAACCCGCTTTAGTCAAGTGCCTATATTTAACATTGCACTTTATTGGCTCGATAAAAATAAATTTATCGTCAACTAAAACAACTTGCTTCACACCATGCAGCATTTTCCTTCCCACCAACCGCATAAATTCCAAATGTCCACCTGGATTACCATCAGAAAAGCTTAGCAACAGCCCAAATTCCCTTTTCTTATCTCGCGAATTTCAATGAATAATCCGCCGAAGCCATTTATCAAAAAAAGAGACCTCCTATTAAGGAGGTTCTCCGTCTCATTTGGTGAATATCACCTAATAAACTCTATTAATATCCTAATCCATGGCCAAATCCGTAGAGGACACTGCCGTCTTGGTTATAGATGGTAACTGGCAGTTTGCCTGTTGGTTTGTTGACTCCGAATATTGTGTTGGCTGATGCTTCGTAACTTGCTTCTCTCGTTCCATATTGTGCCAAGTAAGCATTGACGTTTGGATAGGCCATGATGTCATACGGATTACGGAGTCCTACCCCAATCACTTCTGCGTCAGTTTCATCAATCATTTGGTTAACCAGCCTCATGAGATTGGCAGAAGGCAGTCTTCCAGCCACGCTAGAAGTATTTGTACCGACAATGATATATTTTGCTGATTTGGCAGTAGTTAAATTAGCCCCGGACAATAAAGTAGCACTGTCGATCACCGTTACATTGGAATGATGTTTTTGAACTTCGGGGCCAAGTGTAGTCGCATTCGAACCGACAACGACAATCCGATCGCCCGCATCTGCTTTCAATGGAAGTACACCATTATTCTTTACAAGGGTAATCGATTTTTCCGCTGCTTCCTTTTCCAACTGCAAATGTTCAGCAGATCTCCAAACCTTTTCGGCGTTGGCAGCCATTTCATCAACATTCGGCGCTGCCTCTGGCTTGACAATGCCGCGATTTAATTTCAGCGTTAAAATCCGTTCAACAGATTGCTCAATTCTTTCGATAGAAAGATCACCAGAATTTACTGCCTCATAAAGTCCATTTGCAACAACGTCTAAACCAACAGGCATTAATATAATATCCGCACCTGCGTTTACCGCACGAATGGCTGCATCGACTGGGCCGAAATGATCGGCAATCGCCAGCATGTTCATCGCATCCGTTACGATAACGCCCTTAAAGCCCATCTCTTCTCGCATGAGACCAGTTAGCACCTTATGGGAAAGTGTTGCAGGTATGGCAATTTCAGTGCCATCCTTTTTCGAGATGGCTTTTGTATCGTCAATTTTCGGGAAAGTGACATGCGCTGTCATAACCGCGTCCATCCCTGCATCCATCGCCTGCTGGAATGGATATAATTCTACTTGTTTCAAACGTTCTTTTTCATGCCCCACTTCAGGAAGTCCTAAGTGAGAATCCACTGCTGTATCACCATGCCCTGGAAAATGTTTTGCTGTTGCGGCTGTATCCGTTGCCTGAAGTCCTCTAATATAGGCTTTGCCTAATCTAGCAACAAGCTCCGGATCTTCGCCAAACGAACGCACGCCAATCACTGGGTTGTCAGGATTATTGTTGACATCAAGTACTGGTCCAAAGTTGAAATTAATTCCAGCGGCATAAAGTTCTTCGCCAATCGCTTTTCCAACCTTTTCTGAAAGCTCTTCAGACCCTGCGGCACCAAGCGCCATGTTTCCTGGAAAATGTGTTCCGGATTGCAGACGAGTAACAATTCCGCCCTCCTGGTCAATGGAAATCAATAATCCATACTTTTCCGCGGCCTCCTGATAAGCGGCGACTAGCTTTGTTGTTTGCGTGGCTGTCACCGTGTTTGGTTGGAACAATAAGACCCCGCCCAGATGATATTTTTTAACCTGCTCAGCAAGCTCATCAGTCATTTCTGTTACAGGTTGACCTTTAAAATTACGGAAATCCGGCATCAGCAATTGCCCGACTTTTTCTTCCATGGTCATGTTTTTTATCGCATGGCCAATCAGATCATAGCGTTTGCCATTTTCTTTTTCAACAAGGATTTGTCCCTGATTGCCTTTGAATTGGATTGCAATCCGGTCCGTGTAAATGCCATCGCTGACAGAGATAAACGTTTTTCCATTATGTCCCGATAACGTAACTGCGCCATCTTTGACAGAGGCAACGTTTTTATTTGAGGAACTCCAGACCAAATTTTGCGAAGCCAGCATAATGCGTCCGTCATCATATACATGAAGTGCCCTTAAATCAATTTTATTGTCGACAGCCTCACGCTCTACTTGGGGAACATTCAGGTCGATGACCAAGTCTTTAATTGCGGACTTCGCCGATGCACCGGAATGCGGGATTCCTGTTAACAAAAGAGCAACTGCCAAAAATGGAATCATCAACTTCTTGAAATTTTTTTTCACTGTTTCTCCTCCTCGTTTAATCTCTTTACACTCATTTGCTTTAACGCGCAGAGTGAACCAGGTTTCTACAACATGATAAGTATTACGCTTTAAATTCCTCCTTTGGGGTTTATTGCAGGCGAAATACTATGTACAAAGGTAATGGTGGCGCTTACCGCCTGTATCTTACAGCATATATCCCTAATTCACAGTCGTCCATACTACTAAATACTCATTCCATAAATACCCAATTAGTCTCCCAGCCATAAAGACCTAGTACTTTATGGGCTTTAGGTAAAGCTGCAGTAATTATAGTTGCGTCTGTATTGATGTATCCATATCCTCCACTAATGTATGTGACTAAAGAGCTGATTAGTTCTTCTCCTTGTTAGCATTAATGGTATGACCTTTCTAATCACCTCATCTAATCCTAACCAGAACGTACGTTTCGGAACAATAACAAAGCAAGGGTGATCCCCTTGCTTTTGTATGTCATTAATCAAATTGTTCTCGATCCACCTGAAGCCATTCTTGTCTCAATTAAACTTTTGATAATTTTATAGCTTCTTCTTGAAAGTTCGGATTCACCATAACCAACAACTACTTCTTCTAGGTCTATTGCGAGATTGGAAAACGCCTTAATTTATTTTCATGTGGGAAAATTGTGGGAAGGATTTACAATGTACTCGTTTGATATAAAAATACCACCTATAAAAAAATCCCTTGGCGCCCTATACACCAAGGAATTAATAAAATTAATACATTGTTAAATATTGTTCGCGTTCCCAAGGATGGACCTGGGTTCTGAACATATCCCATTCAATCTCTTTAGCTTCGATAAAGTGTTCGAACAGATGTCCGCCTAATGCTTTTATTAACACTTCATCCTGTTTTAATTTTTCTAATGCAAGTGCTAATGTTGGTGGTAAATCCACAATTCCTGCTTCATTACGCTCTTCTTTGTTCATAACATAGATATTTCTGTCAACAGGAGCAGGTGGTATAAGTTTGTTCTTAATACCATCTAGGCCCGCAGCCAGTAATACAGCCATGGCCATATATGGGTTTGCTGCTGGGTCTACCGAACGCACCTCAACACGTGTGCTTAAACCACGTGAAGCCGGAATACGAACAAGTGGACTTCTATTTTGAGCAGACCAAGCAACATAACATGGTGCCTCATAACCAGGTACTAGACGTTTGTATGAGTTTACCGTTGGATTTGTAACAGCTGTAAAGTTAGGTGCATGCTGTAAGATTCCAGCAATAAAATGTCTAGCATTGTCACTTAATTGTAGTTCAGCTTTTGGATCGAAAAATGCATTTTCGTTGCCTTTAAATAAAGAAAGGTTACAGTGCATTCCGGATCCAGCCACTCCAAACAATGGCTTCGGCATAAATGTTGCGTGTAAACCGTGTTTGCGGGCAATTGTTTTGACTACTAGTTTAAATGTTTGAATTTCATCACATGCTGTAAGAGCATCTTCATATTTAAAATCAATTTCATGCTGTCCAGGTGCTACTTCATGGTGAGAAGCTTCAATTTCAAATCCCATTTCCTCAAGCTCTAACACGATATCACGGCGGCAGTTTTCACCAAGGTCTGTTGGAGCTAAGTCAAAGTACCCTCCATTATCATTTAACTCGAGAGTGGGTTCACCGTTTTGATCTAATTTAAATAAGAAAAATTCAGGTTCAGGTCCGAGGTTGAAGTCTGTAAATCCTAGCTCTTCCATTTCTTTTAGGACTCTCTTTAAGTTATTGCGAGGGTCTCCCTCAAATGGAGTACCATCTGCATTATGAATGTCACAAATTAAACGAGCAACCTTCCCTTTTTCAGCAGTCCATGGGAATACTACCCAAGTATTTAAGTCAGGGAATAGGTACATATCGGATTCTTCGATACGCACAAAGCCCTCAATTGAAGAACCATCAAACATCATTTTATTACTCAATGCTTTTTCTAATTGACTTACAGGAATTTCAACATTTTTAATTGTTCCAAGGATGTCTGTGAATTGTAAACGAATAAATTTCACATTCTCTTCATTTGCTAAACGAAAAATATCATCTTTCGTATATTTGGACATTAAGTCTTCCTCCCCAAACCTTGTTGTAAGTATAGTTTTTTTACATTTTAATGAAAAAATCTTGACATATCACTATGATGAGGACTCGATTGCGTTTTAAACCTTCCTGCTTGAAGCAATTCATTCCTCAGTAATCTTCTCAGCTCAGAATTAGATATATCTTGTTTCACAGGCTCGACTGGTTTTTCTTCAACAATTGGTTGATGATTTTGAACTGCGAAAATTTGTTTAATTCCTGCAAGGTTTACTTTCTGTTCAATCAAGCTTTTGATTTCAAGTAATCGATCGACGTCATTAAATGAGTATAGTCTTCGATTTGTTTCAGTTCTTGCAGGAGTGATCAAACCATTTTCCTCATAATACCGGATTTGCCGAGCGGATAATTCAGTTAACTGCATGACAATTCCAATCGGAAAGAGTGGCATTGAACGTCGAATTTCGTCACTCATATGTGATCCTCCTTTGCAAAGAATAAATTGATTTTAAACGATGTTATATTATCTGTCAAGTTCATGTTAGAAAACCTCACATGGATTTTTAATAAAAAAACAGAGGTATTTACCCCTCTGTTTTCATGGATATAAGTTGTTTTGAAAGTAAGTGATTTAAAGCTAAACATATTGCAATTTTTACATGGGAATAAGTAAGACCACCTTGTACATATGCAACAAATGGTGGACGAGTTGGACCGTCCGCTGTTAGTTCAATGCTTGCGCCTTGAATAAATGTACCTGCCGCCATGATCACGTCGTCCTCATATCCTGGCATATAGCTAGGATATGGAGTTACATGAGAGTTGATTGGTGAAGCGAACTGTATTGCCTGACAAAAGGCAACCATCATCTCTTTGTTATCAAATTGAACAGATTGTATTAAATCTGTACGTTCACTATCCCAGCTCGGCTCTGTCTTAAGTCCGATTTTTTCTAAAATTGCTGATGTAAATACTGCTCCTTTTAAAGCTTGTCCTACAACATGTGGAGCAAGGAACAATCCTTGATACATTTCCTGAAGAGTGTAGAGAGATGCCCCAGCCTCCGCTCCAATTCCAGGAGACGTCATACGGTATGAGCACGCTTCAACAAGTTCTTTTTTCCCAACTAAATAACCACCTGTTTTTGCAAGTCCGCCACCTGGGTTTTTAATGAGTGATCCAGCAATTAAATCAGCCCCAACATGACATGGCTCTTCGTGCTCGACAAATTCACCATAGCAATTATCAACAAACACGACAACATCCGGCTTGATTTCCTTCACAAATTCAACCATTTCTTTTATTTCTGCGATAGTGAAGGATGGTCTTGTAGCATATCCTTTTGAACGTTGGATCCCGATCATTTTTGTATTTTCATGAATGGCATTTTTTATCGCTACAAAATCAGGTCTTCCTTCTGCTGTTAAATCGACAGTGCTATAGCCGATGTGAAATTCCTTTAATGAGCCATTTCCTGAGCCACGAATACCCACAATTTCTTCCAATGTATCATATGGGTTCCCCGTAATATAAAGCAATTCATCATTAGGACGTAATACCCCAAATAGTGCGATTGAAATTGCATGTGTCCCTGAAATAATTTGTTGGCGAACTAGTGCAGCCTCCCCTCCGAAAAGATCGGCGTAAACCACTTCGAGTGTATCTCGTCCCATATCGTCGTAGCCATAGCCTGTTGATGGTATAAAATGAGAATCACTCACTCGATTGTTCTGAAAGCTTTTAAGTACACGATATTGGTTATAATCAATATTTTTTTCGATCTTTGAATGTACTTCTTTTATCTGTTTTTCTGTCTCATCTACTAATTTCGAAATTAGTTTACCATAATCTAATTCTGTAAACATTAAATTTTCCCCTTTTTATGAATAAAAATCCCTAAGTTGTCCTATTAAAGAATGATGTGGAAAAATAAAACCTGTACAATCGTATTTTTCCGTATCTTCATTGTAATACAGTTCTTTTAAAATCGTTTCTTGTTTTAAATATGCTAAAATTCTACCTTCCGAGCTAGGCAGTGACACCTTATATTCTTCCATCTCCTGGGTCATGGAATCCTCCACCCTTGTCTTAATCACCACTAAATCATTTTCATCAAATGCACTGACCAAAACGGATTTAGATGTTGAAGACGGAACAAAATCAGGGTGGACATTATCTTTTTTATTATAAAGCGTTAAAATCGGAATCGATTCTACTCCTAATTCATCCAAAAGCTTTACTACCGTTTTTTCATGATTATAATAATCGGGATTTGAAGAATCGACTACATGGACGATTAAATCCGCTTCCTTCACCTCTTCTAAAGTGGAGCGAAATGCTGCGATAAGTGAAGTTGGCAAATCCTGAATAAACCCAACGGTATCCGTTAAAAGGGTTGTTAATCCACATGGTAGAATCATTTTTCGTGTCATTGGGTCAAGTGTCGCAAACAATAAATTTTCCTCAAATGAATCTGCTTCGGTTAGTCGATTAAATAATGTCGATTTGCCAGCGTTTGTATAACCTACCAATGCGATTTGATATGTATTGTTTTTCTTTCTCCGTTCGCGATAACGTTCACGATGCTGCACAATGACTGATAATTGATTTTTAATATCATCGATCCGTTTATGAATATGGCGTCTGTCTGTCTCAAGTTTTGTTTCACCGGGTCCTCTTGTACCAATTCCTCCACCAAGTCTAGATAATTCAATCCCTTTACCTGTTAATCGAGGAAGTAGATATTGAAGCTGGGCTAATTCTACCTGCAATTTACCTTCTTTGGAATTTGCTCTAGACGCAAAAATATCAAGTATAAGCTGAGTTCGGTCAATAACCCTGGCTTGAAGCTTAGAGGATAAGTTCCTCACCTGACTAGGTGATAATTCATCATTAAAAATAATTACATCGGGTTCTAATTCTTCTTCAAGATTAATAAGTTCCTCCACTTTCCCTTTTCCAATGTATGTTGCTGAATGGACACGTTCCCGCTTCTGGGTCACAGTCATCACAACTTGGCCCTTTGCTGTTTTCGTTAAAGATTGTAATTCTTCAAGGGAATATTGAAATCTAATTTCATCTTCAGTTTGAATCTGACATCCTACAAGTATGGCTTTTTCTAATTCTTTCTTTTGTTCGTTTGCCAATCAATTTACCTTCTTTCTTGAAAGGTCATTATCCTTAAGCTATCATATCAAATTTATCATAGAAATGAAATAAACCGCCTATTATGTAGGCGGAAGGTTTAATCTTTAAAAATCAGATCCTGGGTTCTGATTGTTTGAAGCTCTTGTTTACTATAAGTATCATCGATTAATAATCTCATTGCTTGTGAACGTATCGATTTTTCGATCACATTCCGAACATAGCGACCATTACTAAATTTACCAGGGGAAGAGTCTATTTTTACGGCAAGCAAATGCTCACGTAATTTCCGCTCCGCTTCAGGACTGAAAATATATTCACGCTCCAGCATCATTTTCGCTGAGATTTCCATTAACTGATCAACCGAATAATCCGGAAAATCGATGACTAGTGGAAATCGGGAGTATAATCCTGGATTTAAAGAGAGGAAGTGTTCCATTTCTTTTGAATATCCAGCTAAAATTAAGACAAATTCATGTTGCTTATCTTCCATATGTTTTACTAACGTATCAATTGCTTCCTTTCCAAAATCCTTTTCTCCACCTCTAGCAAGCGAATAAGCCTCATCGATAAATAAAATACCTCCGATTGCTTTTTTAATTAAATCTCTTGTTTTTTGGGCGGTATGACCAATGTATTCCCCGACCAAGTCGGCTCTTTCCGCTTCTATTAAATGCCCCTTGGATAGAACATTCATTTGTAGAAATAATTTTCCAAGTAAGCGAGCGACCGTGGTCTTACCTGTTCCCGGATTTCCTTTAAACATCATGTGCAATGCTTGCTTTCCTACCTTTAATCCCTGTTCTTCACGTTTTTTATTAATGTAAATCCACGCATATATTTCTTTTACCATTTTCTTCATTTCATCCATACCCACAAGAGTGCTCATTTCTTCTTCTATTTCCATAAGAGCCACATGTTTCGTTTGGATTTTCGTTGAAATTGCTTCTTTTGACGTTGAATGAAGAACTTTTAATTTCTTTTTCTCACCATTTAAAATAACATTTATTTGTCCATTGTTTTTCATTGTAATTGGTTGATCCAAGAGCTCTCACCTCTCCTATGTGTGTACATTATACGTTGTTGGGTTTATTTCGTGACAAAAGCCCAAGGAAAAAACAAAAGCGCTGGAGATAGACGTAAAATGTTGGTCTTTTCCCGTTTTTTTCAACAATTTTTTCACTTTTGTGACAAAAGACTCATGCTTTTTGTCAAAGATTGCGCTTTCCCAGAAAATAATCCGTATCTCTATATGTATATGAGACAATTCGTAAATCTTGAAGAAAAAATAGACAAGATAAAAAAACAACCCTACTATAGAAGTAAGGTTGTTTTTTCATTAGCTATTCAAGCTCAAGTTTAATATTTTTTTGTGGGGCAAAAGTGGAGATCGCATGCTTATAGATAAGCTGTTGCTTCCCTTCTGTTTCTAATAAAACTGTAAAATTATCAAATCCTTTTACTAATCCTCGTAATTGGTATCCATTTAATAAAAATACAGTTACAAATGTCCCATCCTTACGCAGTGTGTTTAAAATTTGGTCTTGAATATTAATAGCTTGTTTCATGAACTGTCCTCCTCTAGATCTTTGGCACAAAATGCTCAGAACGTCATTGCCCTTTTTATTGGACAAAACGAATTATCCTATTATAATCTATTCTCTTAAATTCCTAGCTTTCCTGCAATATATTTATAAATTTCATTAAAATTTTCTTCAAACTGATTTTTCGCTGTCATATCAAACCATTTTACATCCATTTTATTTCGAAACCAAGTTAATTGACGTTTCGCATATCTACGGGTATTTTGCTTTAACTGAGTGATTGCCTCTTGTAGTGTTAGTGATCCATCTAAATGATGATAAAGTTCTTTATATCCAATTGCCTGGATGGATTGGCAATCACGTAAACCTTGAGAGTAGAAAGTTGAGACCTCTTCAAGCAGCCCTGATTCTATCATCAAGTCAACCCTATCGTTTATACGCTCATACAATTTCTCTCGTTCCATTGTTAGCCCAACAAGAGCAACTTCAAATATTAGCTCTTGCTTCTGTTCTTCCATATAATCCGTCATCGTTTTCCCAGTTGTTTTATAAATTTCCAGGGCACGTATGACTCTTCTTACATTATTAGGGTGAATTCGCTCTGCACTTTCCGGATCAATTTCTTTTAGTTCCTGATAAAGGGAATCAACTCCGCTTTTAGCAACTTGTTGTTCAAGTGTTTCTCGGTACTCAGGATTTGAGGCATCATCTGTAAACTGATAATCAAAAATTACAGATTGAATATAAAGCCCCGTCCCTCCAACAATCATCGGTAATTTACCACGACTATGTATGTCTGAAATTAATTTTCTTACATCTGCTTGAAATTCAGCAACTGAAAAACCTTCATGGGGTTCCTTTATATCTATGAGATGATGTGGAACACCTTCCATTTCATCAATAGAAATTTTAGCTGTACCGATATCCATTCCTTTATAAATTTGCATGGAATCTCCACTAATAATTTCCGCATTAAGCTTCTTTGCAAGCTCTATACTTAATTCCGTCTTTCCAACTGCGGTTGGACCAATTAGAACGACTAGTTTCTCTTTTTTCGATTCTTCCAATCAATCACTACCTTTACATCAATTCATACTATTATCGTAACATAGATAATAAGACGAATACTAAATTATTATAACCAAATTGACTTATAAAATAACATCTTTTTCAAACCTTATCCAAACTTCTATACAACTTTCGATATATATGGCAAAAACTCGCCAATTTAGCGAGTTTTCAACCTTCTTTATAGCATCCTTACATGACACGTTTAAACATTTTCTCCATTTCATAGGTCGAATGGTGTATGATAATTGGTCGGCCATGTGGGCATGTAAATGGATCACTTGTTTTACGGAGCGTTTCAAGTAAAGCGAAAATTTCATCGTTCCGTAAGTGATGGTTTGCCTTAATCGATGCTTTACAGCTCATCATAATCGCGGCTGCCTCTCTCAATTTCTTAATATCTATTTTCTTATCATTTAGCACCTGTTCAATTATTTCCTCGATGACCTCCTTTTCATCTCCCTTTGGAAACCAATGGGGATGTGATCGAACGATGTAACTGTTATGACCAAATGGTTCGAGGAAAATCCCTACTTTTTCTAAGTCCTGCATATGTGCATTTATATTTATACATTCATCAGTTGAATACTCCAAAGTAATAGGGATAAGCAATTCCTGGAGCTCTGAAATATTTTCTCCAACCTTATCTCTGAAATATTCATATTTAATTCGCTCTTGAGCAGCATGCTGGTCAATTATATATAAACCCTTCTCATTTTGAGCCAGAATATAGGTTCCATGCATTTGGCCAATTGGGTACATGACCGGAACCCTGTCATCAAGGTTTACAGTTTCTTCGGTATTTATAAAATCCGATTCCTCATATTTTTTTATTTCAACATTGGTCGTATCCTCATTTTCAGCAATTACTACGTTATCTATTTCATATGGTTTTTCCTCATATAAAGACTGGGTTACTGGAGTTTGTTTTTCGCTGATCGTTTCAGCTTTCCTCGGAACCTCTTGGATCGTCTCTATAAATCTAGGAATAGACGGTTGCTGTTTCTGTGGTTCCGATTTTATGGAATGCTGAAACATAAATTCTTGCTGTTCGGATTTCTGTACAACTTTCTTTTTTGGGTATGCTGCATCTGGGATTAATTGTTTATGTTTGAAAACATCCCTGATTCCTTCATCAATTAATTGGTTTAGCTCAGCTTCTTTACTAATCCTAACTTCAAGTTTTGCTGGATGGACGTTCACATCCACTAATAATGGATCCATCTTTATATCAAGTAAAACAATTGGAAATCTTCCAATCGGCAAAAGGGTATGATAGCCTTGCTGAATGGCTTTTACTAATGGATAGTTTCTAATATATCTTCCATTAATAATGGTTGATATATAGTTTCTTGATGCCCTTGTGACCTCTGGCATGGATACGAAACCTTCGACTTTAAAATCTAAGGATTCTAGATGGATAGGAACCATCTGCTTTGCAATTCCTAAACCATAAATAGCAGCAAGTACCTGCCTGACGTCTCCATTACCACTTGTATATAAAAGTCGTTTCCCATTATGCAACAAACGAAATGAAATTTCTGGATGAGCAAGGGCGATTCGATTTACAGCATCGGTTATATTCCCAAGCTCAGTGTGAACAGTTTTTAAATATTTCAAGCGTGCTGGCGTGTTAAAAAAGAGATTTGAAACTGTAATATCGGTTCCCTTGCGACTATTTGTTGCTTTTTTTTCAGCAAACTGACCGCCTTTAATTAATATGTGAGTACCAGAATTATCACCAGTGCTTGTCTTCATTTCAAGCTCGGATACGGAAGCAATACTCGGAAGCGCCTCTCCCCTAAACCCTAACGTCCGGATTCGAAATAGATCGTTTTCGTCCTTTATTTTACTCGTTGCATGACGATGAAAGGCATTTACGCAATCCTCGCTATCCATACCATCTCCATTGTCAATAATTCGAATTTTGGAAAGACCCGCTTCTTCGATCTCAATTTCGATTATCGTGCTATTTGCGTCAATGGCATTCTCGACTAATTCCTTCACAACAGAGGCTGGTCGTTCGACCACTTCCCCTGCTGCTATTTTATTTGAAAGAAGGTCATCTAGTTGGATGATTTTCCCCATGCCTTCACCTCATTTTATGCTTTTAATTGCTTTTGAATTTCATATAACTGATTGATGGCTTCTAGTGGTGTAAGACCTAGAATGTCCATCTCTTTGATGGATTTCAATATATCCTTTTCTTTTGAAGAGATTGGCTTATCTTCTTTTTGATAGGTAGCCTTTGATTCCCCAAAAAATGAAAGCTGTAGATTGTTCGAAAGATCGATTGAATTTTCCCTCGTTGCCACGATTTCCTTTTCACCTTGTTCAAGCTGATTCAAAATTTCTTTTGCACGCTCAATTAATTTTTCTGGAAGTTCGGCAAGCTTTGCGACATGAATCCCATAGCTTTTATCTGCAGCCCCTTCTTTAATCTTGTGAAGGAATACAACACTATCGTTTTCCTCAATTGCACTTACATGAACATTTACTAGATTTTCAAGACTCGCTTCCAAATCTGTCAACTCATGATAATGCGTGGAAAATAGTGTGTGAGCTCCTATATTTTGATGAATATACTCAATAATTGCTTGGGCTAAAGCCATCCCATCATAAGTGGACGTGCCCCGACCAATTTCATCAAATAATAATAAACTATTTGATGTTGCATTCACAATCGCGTTTTTTGCTTCGAGCATTTCAACCATAAATGTACTTTGGCCAGAAATTAAATCATCTGCTGCTCCAATTCGTGTAAATACTTGATCATAGATCGGTAAAACCGCTTCACTTGCTGGAACAAAGCAGCCAATTTGGGCCAATATCGAAGTAAGGGCAATTTGTCTCATGTACGTACTCTTACCAGACATATTTGGACCTGTGATGAGTAGTAATGAACGGTCATCCTCCATCATACAATCATTCGGTACATATTCCTGTGCTTGCATCACTTTCTCAACAACCGGGTGCCGTCCATCTTTAATAATAAGCTTGTCCTCAGAAAAATGAGGCATACAATAATGGCGCTCCTCGCTAATTGTTGCGAAGCACTGTAGCACATCAAGTTCACTAATGATCCTTGCTAAAGACTGAAGTCTTGGAATATATCCTTTTACTTGTTCTCGAATTTCAAGAAAAAGATCATATTCCAATTGGACAATCTTTTCCTCTGCTTCAAGAATTAATGTTTCTTTTTCTTTAAGCTCTGGGGTGATAAAGCGTTCTGCATTTGATAAAGTTTGTTTTCTTTCGTACATACCTTCCTGTAGAAACTGCAGGTTTGCCTTTGTCACTTCAATATAATAGCCAAATACACGGTTATATCCAATTTTTAAGGACTTGATTCCAGTTTTCTCTCGTTCCTGTTTTTCCAAGGATGCTATCCATGTTTTCCCGTTCCGACTTGCATCACGATATTGGTCAAGAGTGTTGTTGAAACCATCCTTAATAATATCTCCTTCCTTAATTGTCATTGGAGGTGATTCCTTAATGGAACGCTGCAAAAGCTCTGTGAGAGATTCACACAGATCCATTTGTTTTCCGAGATTGTCTGCATATGGGTGTTGTAGCTGGGTCATGAGATTGTAAATTCCCGGAACTTGCTCCAGTGATTTTTTTAATTGTAACAGGTCCCTAGCGTTCACATTTCCATAAGCTACTCTTCCAGCAAGACGTTCCAAATCATAGACTTCCTTTAATAAATCCCTTAATTCTAACCGTTCAAAATACTGATCAATAAAGGTTTGAACCATATTTAGACGGGCTTCAATATCATTTCTATTTAATAATGGTCTGTCAATCCATTGCTTTAACAGGCGTCCGCCCATTGCAGTAACGGTTTGATCTAAAAGCCATAATAAAGATCCTTTCTTTCCTTTACTTCGAATTGTTTCGGTAAGCTCCAAGTTACGC
The DNA here is from genome assembly GCF_036962705.1 of Bacillus sp. JJ1562. Taxonomy (NCBI): domain Bacteria; kingdom Bacillati; phylum Bacillota; class Bacilli; order Caryophanales; family Bacillaceae; genus Bacillus; species Bacillus sp. JJ1562. The sequence continues at coordinate 14,882 of NZ_JBALOQ010000069.1, read as the reverse complement.
TTAGAATATAGGTCTATTTTCATAAATTGATTTGTATAAAAAATGCGAACATGTTGTAAATGATCAAGTGATCGTTTTTGTGTTTTCATTAAATAATTTAATAATCTTCCGAACGTGAGAACTAACTTTTCATCCTCAAGACCTTGAGTAAGATGTTGTAAGTGATCAGCTACATCGCTATTATCTTCATATGAAATTGTAACTTGACAGCGCTCCACCATTGCTTTTTTATATATTTCATCAAAATCAGATGGAACAACTACCTCTTTTACACCATTTGCATAAATTTCTCCGATGACATCTTCAAAATGAGTAGACAATAATGAAACCCGATTTTCTCCCGTTGATAAGTCCGTTAAAGCAAAACCAAAATGACCATCTAAAAAACCTGTTACAGATGCTAAAAAATTATTCTCTTTATCTAAAAGGTTTTTTCCCTCCATCACAGTTCCAGGTGTGATTAATTGAACTACCTCACGTTTGACAACACCTTGTGCCTGTCTTGGATCTTCGGTTTGCTCACAAATTGCCACTTTATATCCTTGGTTCACTAATTGTTCAATATATCCAGCAGCCGAATGATAAGGGACCCCACACATTGGGATTTTTTCATCCGGACCGCCTCCTCTAGCGGTTAATGTAATCTCTAACACTTGGGATGCTTTTATCGCATCCTCAAAAAACATTTCGTAAAAATCTCCAAGTCGAAAAAATAAAAAGGCATCTTGATAATCTGCCTTAATCGCTAAATATTGTTTTATCATCGGCGTATACTCTGCCATTTATTAATCCCCCAACACTTTGATTCTTTCAATATTATATCACAAGATAAAAATATGGTGGGCAGGACTTGTCTTCCAATACATGAAAAAAAACTAGGAAGTCGTGCCTCCTAGTTTCAATTATTCTTCTAAGTCCCCGACTAAGAAATCAGGATTTAAATCTTCAAATTCTTCGTCGTCTACATCCCAGTCTTTTACGTCGTCATAGCATCCATCAGGATTCACGTGGACGCAAACCTTTGTTTCCCCAATAATTTCAGCAAGTAGCTCTCTTTCAACCTCTACGAGAATTTTATTCCCATTAGGTGATATCGTACATTCTAAGCAATTTGGCTGTTGCAATACATCAACAATCACGTCACAGTCATCACCTAAGAAATTCTCATCTCTATACTTTAGTTTGATGTAGTCTTTGTATGAAAGAGTTTCAGTAACAACCTCTGTTTTTGTATTGTTACCAAAAGAATACCACACGTTAACATCAAAAGTACCATGTACGACTACCTTGTTATCATCCTTCTCGGCCTTATAACTGTGGTTAATGATCCAGCATCCTAAAATGCTTGATGGGTGGTGTGGTGGAGAAATTGTAAAAGTAGACTGCGAAAACTTACGTCCCTTACCTACAACAGCTTTTGTGATAATCTCTCTGTATTCAGACATTCGAACAAACCCTCCTCAATCAATCTTCAATTCATCCTATGCGGGACATTTGACTAGTGTGCTAAAGACTGATTTCTTTTTCAAAACTTTTTACAAGCCACTTCGAAGTTTTTCTTGTCAGTACATGAAAAAAGTTGAATAAGCAATTCAAGTTAAAATTACTATAAAAACGCATTGTACTTCTTTTTATACTTCAACCTTACAATTTCCGTATAATTCATTGTATGCGGGTTCGCCCATTTATGTACCTTTTTTTAAAAGCCGTACAAGCAAAAATAATAAAACTGGCATGACCAAGCAAAAAAAAAGGCAAAAGCTCCATGCTTTTGCCTCAAATCTTTAGTGGCAACCACAGCCACTTTTGTTATTCACTTTTGAACCAGTTTCACCTGCTAATAAATCTCCACCAGTAGATGTAATAATCTCATTTGTTACATTGTTTGAAATGGTATGTGCTACAAGCTGTAAAAGGTCATTCACTTCAACTTGTGAGTTTTTGAATTCTTCTACAACTGGTATGCTATCAAGCTCTGCTTGTAGATTATCAATCTTTTCTTCAACTTGTTTTAATGCTTCAGACTTACCATAGTGCTGGAAATTAACAGCTTGTTTTTGCAGGCTTTTAATTGTTTCAATAATTTCTTGAACCTTTTTGTTCTGGTTGATTTGTTCTTCTGCACGCTTAAAGAAATCAACTTCTTCTGTTTCTGCAATCATTTTTGCAAGCTCTGTTGCACGTTCGACGATTTGCTCTTTTGTGTATTCTGCCATTTTAGTTCACCTCTACCGCTTCTTCGATCATTTCCCCATCTAATGACCAAGTTTTTGCTTGTATTATTTTTACTTTAACAATTTTACCAATTGCTGATTTTGGACCTTTGAAGTTGACCAGTTTATTTTTACTTGTGTATCCAGCTAAAACATCCGGATTGTTTTTACTTTCCCCTTCAACAAGAACTTCAACAATTTGATCCTGGTATGCAAGATTTTTCTTTGCAGAAATTTCATTTACAAGTGCATTTAGACGCTGAAGTCTTTCCTTCTTCACTTCCATTGAAATGTTGTCTTCCATTTTAGCAGCTGGAGTTCCTTCACGTGGTGAATAAATGAAGGTATATGCTGAATCAAATTCTACCTCTTTATATAGAGAAAGAGTTTCTTCGAATTGTTCATCTGTTTCATTAGGAAAACCAACAATAATATCTGTCGTAAAGGAAGCATCCGGAATTTGTTCCTTCATTTTTCGAACCAACTCTAAATATGACTCTCTTGTGTATTTACGAGACATTAATTTTAATACCCCTGAGCTTCCAGATTGTACAGGAAGATGGATATGCTCCATAAGGTTTCCACCTTTAGCAAGTACTTCAATTAAATGATCATCGAAATCACGAGGGTGACTTGTTGTGAAACGAATTCGTGGGATGTCGATTTTACGAATCTCATCCATTAAGTCTCCTAAACCATATTTGATATCTGTAAAGTCTTTACCATATGCATTTACGTTTTGACCAAGTAGGGTAATTTCTTTATAGCCTTGTCTTGCTAAGTGACGCACCTCTTCAATAATATCCTCTGGGCGACGGCTACGTTCCTTACCACGAGTATAAGGAACAATACAGTAAGTACAGAATTTATCACAGCCGTACATAATGTTTACCCAACCCTTGATACTCCCTTTACGTACTTTAGGAAGGTTTTCAATGATGTCACCTTCTTTAGACCATACTTCAACAACCATCTCTTTACTAAACATTGCTTCTTTAACAATGTTAGGAAGACGGTGTATATTATGTGTACCAAAGATCATATCGATAAATTGATGTTTTTGAAGGATTTTATTAACTACTGATTCTTCCTGGGACATGCATCCACAAACCCCAATTAAAAGATTAGGATTTTGCATTTTTAATGGTTTTAAATGCCCAATTTCACCAAACACTTTATTTTCTGCGTTTTCACGAATCGCACAAGTATTAAGTAAAATAATGTCAGCATCCTCGGTATTTTCAGTAGGCTCATAGCCCATTTCCATAAAAATACCGGCCATTACTTCCGTATCGTGCTCATTCATTTGACAACCATACGTACGGATTAAAAAGCGTTTTCCTTTTCCTGCATTCATCATGTCCTCGGGAATCGAAAATTCTTTTAAGTAATTGACCTGTTCTTTACCACGTTTCTTCGCATCTTTTAAAGAAGGTGGTTGATAAACGGATTGAAAATACTTACTGTAATCCTTTTCGGATTTTTTGTCCGCAGGTTTTACTTGAGTAATTTCAAGACGTTGCTTTTCGTTCATGTGGTATCTCCTTCCTTTTTACAAAAACTATCTTTTAAATAATCTTTTACGCTACAAACCTACACATGAAACTAGTATAAGGTTTAACAAGTTTTAATACAATAAAACCATAAAAATGTAGAAATTTGTACATTTTTAGTAGCCTAGACATACATGCCTATTTTATCATTCAAAAAACAGTGAGTAAAGATATAACAAAATACCCTACTAAGAGAAAAATCCTTAGTAGGGTTTTGGTCTAATTACATAAATTCTGAAACAAGCTTATTGAACTTTTCTTCATCTAGATTCAAATCAGAATGGACGAGTGGAGTTTCATTATATCCATGCACAAGTTCCTGGTAGGAAGGCTTTTCTGTATTTTGATAGATAATCCCTGTAACAAGACTATTATGCTTCATTAATGTCTGCATAGCCACTGAACGATCAGAAGGATCATACCCTTCTACATCCGATAGTTTTGTTAGGTTTTCTTTAAACCAGTCATATGTGTTCACTTTGTTGTATGTAACACAAGGGCTAAATACATTAATCAAGGAGAAGCCTTTATGCTTAATTCCAGCTTCAATTATTGCTGTTAAATCTTTAAGATCCGTTGAGAAGCTCTGCGCAACAAAAGTTGCCCCGGCAGTTAAAGCCATTTCCATAACGGATAGGGCAGACTCAATTGAACCTTGTGGCGTACTCTTTGTTTTAAAGCCCATTTCACTTCTTGGTGAAGTTTGACCTTTTGTTAAACCATAAATTTGGTTATCCATAACAATGTATGTGATATCGATATTACGACGAATCGCATGAATTGTATGGCTCATTCCAATTGCATAACCATCACCGTCTCCACCAGAAGCAATCACTGTTAAGTCACGATTAGCCATTTTTACCCCTTGAGCAATTGGTAATGAACGTCCATGAATACCGTGTAATCCGTAGGCATTGATATATCCAGAAATACGTCCAGAACATCCAATTCCTGAAATAACAGCTAGTTGTTCAGGCACAAGTCCAACATTTGCAGCTGCACGTTGCATCGCTGCTTGTACGGAGAAGTCTCCACATCCTGGACACCAGTTAGGTTTTACATTATTACGAAAGTCTTTAAATGTTGCCATATTAGAACAACTCCTTACATTTTGTGTGAACTTCATGAGGTAGGAACGGATTACCGTCATACTTTAAGAAATTAGTAATCTTGTCTGCATGTCCTACATTCATCTTCATAATGTTTGCGAGCTGACCTGTAGCGTTATTTTCAACCACTAATACTTTTTTAGCTGATTGAACTAACGGTAATAATTCGTCTGTTGGGAATGGGTGGATTAACCGAATTTGTGCATGGTTCACTTTAATACCATCAGTCTCAAGACGAGTCATTGCTTCCTCAATCACACCTCGAGTGGAGTTAAAACCAACAACTAAAAGGTCTGCAACTTCATGTTTCACATTTTTATGAACAGGAGTCTTGAATTGAATGTTTTTAATCTTCTTAAGGCGTTTCTCCATTTGATCCTTACGGTTGCTTGCAACCTCAGATGGTTTACCTTGTTCATTATGTTCAACGCCCGTTACATGGTGGATCCCATTCTTCACACCTGGAACTACACGAGGAGATATACCACTATCAGTCACTTCATAGCGTTTAAAGTATTCCTTATTCTCTAATTCTGGTAATTCATCATCAAGAATTAGATTTCCACGTCTAATTTCAATCTTAGAATAATCAAGTGGTTCAACTGTTTGCTTACCAAGTGAAAGCTGTAAATCTGTTAGAAAAATAACCGGACATTGATATTCTTCAGCTAGGTTGAATGCTTCAATTATGTCATAGAAAGCTTCCTGAACAGTACTTGGAGCCATTACGATCTTAGGAATCTCTCCGTGAGTACCATAAATCATTGCCATTAAATCAGATTGTTCTTGCTTTGTTGGAAGACCTGTACTCGGGCCTCCACGTTGTGTATCAATAATTACAAGCGGAGTTTCTGTAATACCTGATAGTCCGATTGATTCCATCATTAATGATAAACCTGGTCCAGCGGAAGCAGTAAAAGCACGAACACCTGCATAGTTAGAGCCAATAGCCATAGTACAAGCGGCAATCTCGTCTTCTGTTTGGATAACAGTTCCACCAAAATCAGGTAATTTGCTAATTAAGTATTCCATGATTTCAGAAGCTGGGGTAATTGGGTATGCAGGCATAAATCTTGCTCCACCTGCAAGAGCACCCAAAGCGATTGCGTCATTACCGATCATGAACATGCGTTGCTTTCCGTCTGCTTTTTCTAGCTTCATTTTTACGTCTTCACTAAGTTCATTTTGTAAGAATTCGCTACCTGCTTTGATTGCTTCCATATTCTTTTCTACAACTTGCTGACCTTTTCGACCAAAAATTTCTTCTACTACATTTAGATATACATTTAAATCAAGGTCTAATAATGAGCTAGTTGCACCAATTGCAACCATGTTTTTCATAAGGGAAGTTCCAAGTTCAGTTGCGATACCGGTAAAAGGAATAGAATACAAATGAACATTGGTGTTTTCAGGAATGGTTGGTCCGAATTTAGCATCCGCTAACACTACTCCACCATCTCGTAACTCATGAAAATTAAAATCAATTGTTTCCTGGTCAAAAGCTACTAAAATATCAAGATCGTCTGAAATTGAACGAACTTGAGTTGTACTCACTCGAATTTTATTATTTGTATGTCCACCTTTAATACGTGATGAAAAGTGGCGATAACCGTATAAATAGTAGCCTAAACGATTTAGAGCTATGGAAAAGATTTCACCTGTACTCTCGATTCCTTCCCCTTGTTGTCCGCCAACTTTCCACGAAAGTTGATTGATCATGACTTACACCCCTTTGGAATACGTTCTATATAAGATTTTTTTAGGTTTAAGTGTATAGCACTTTCCAACTGAGCTGTAATTGCTATATTATGTAAATACTAGTGATAAGAAAAAGGACCTTTTTCAACAACAAATATGGGAGAAATTCACCAAAAATGAAGTGCAAAAAGCTGCCCAAATTTATCCTGTCGGATATGTACTAAACGCTTTCATTCTAGACCTATCAACGAAAAAAAGCAACCCTTAGTAAGCAAATTATGAAGAAAAATGCATATTTTTTTATTTTTCAATCAATTTTGTTTTATTACCTTTATCTAAACTGGTAAATTAGCTACAAAATTATTAAACAGGAATTTTTTCACCTGGCTATCTGAATAATGGTTTAACAAATTATTAATAAGTCCATCGTACCCAGAGAAGCTTTCAAGTCCGGTGGTTGTATCTGTTATACCATCAAAATCAGAGCCAAATCCAACATGGTTTTCTCCACCTAATGAACAAATATAGTCAAGATGTTTTAATACATCATCTGTTGATGCACTACCATTATTACTTAAAAATTGCGGGACAAACGTGATTCCAATCATACCGTTCTTTTGGAAGAGTGCACGAATTTGATCATCCTGTAGATTGCGTCGGTGATTGCAAATTGCGATCGCATTTGAATGAGATGCAATCGGGTAATCGGCTATTTCCATGACATCCCAATACCCTTTTATAGATAAGTGAGATACATCTGTCCATATTAATGCCTCATTGTGCTCCTTCACAACCTCTTTCCCAAAGCTTGTTAACCCTCCTCCTCGTGGTTCTTCTACGCCATCGGCAACAAAATTGGCGTAATTCCATGTTAAACCTACAGATGATACTCCAAGCCTAATTAACGTTTGAAGCTTAACTATACTTTGATCAATTGCATCACATCCTTCAAGCGTTAAGAAAACACCTATTTCATTTTCTTTTAAGGCTAAGATATCCTTTCTTGTTCGTACAAGTTTTAATAATGGAAAAGGAGCAATTACTTTCTTATAAAATATTTCTATCATTTCTAAAGCCGCTTCAAATCGGCTTTCAGGCCTTATTCCTACAGGAATATAGATTGCAAAGCATTGCACCTTGCTACCTGATGCTTTTAATTGATTGTATGTAATATGTAATTTCGGTGAGTCTGCAAAATCAATGGTCGGATCCATCCACATTTTATATAAAACATCTGAATGTGCATCAAATATTTTCACAACATTCAACTCCCTTATCAAATGCGCCTTGGCGTATTTGCGCCCAGATTTTTTAGGCCCACACGATGTGGGTCACAAAGACGAAGACATCAGGACGTGGCGTTCTTAGTCTTTGATCCTATGCTCGAAAAATTTCCTTTGAAAATCTTTGACATCCGCCGGTGGCTATAACATTATTCAGCACGATGCTGAATAATGTTATATATTTTACACAAAAATACCTGTTTGTCTCATTAGACAAACAGGTTACTACCCGTCACTTGACCACTTTATAAAAAAACACATATGATTATCGTGGTTCAACGATTAATTTAATAGCAGTTCTTTCTTCCCCATCAATTAGAATATCAGTAAATGCTGGAATACAAATTAGGTCCACTCCACTCGGTGCCACAAACCCTCTAGCTATCGCTACTGCTTTCACTGCCTGATTCAATGCACCAGCTCCAATCGCCTGGATTTCTGCAGCTCCTCTTTCACGCAATACACCCGCAAGCGCCCCAGCTACAGAGTTAGGATTAGATTTTGCTGAAACTTTTAATATTTCCATTTCTACTTTCCTCCTTGTACTTTACAATGTTTCCCTGAGTGATCGGTAGAACCATACAAACTAATAACGACTGACAAATTTGCGATCTACTTTTCTAATTCTATGATTCTAAAATGATCACAAGACTTACCAGAGGCTATCTTTATTCAACCAGGGATTACCGAGTCTGAGTTGAACAACGAATAATGATCCCATAACTACTATATTCACTAGAAACTACCAGTATTCCTGCTTGTTCTTAAGTTTTTTCTAAAAATTCAAAATCCTATTCAAAACATAAAAAAACCAAGATATTTTTATTGATATCTTGGTTGGAAATTTCAGTCGAAAAATGGATGATCATCATTAATGAGGATACGTTGAATCCCTTTTGCTTTTCCGCTCTTTTGGTCTACATCAACGATTACTCCATTTAATTGGGTTCTTCCTTGATTGACCTCAAAGCGCGCCGGTAATGCCGTTTTAAATTTATGGATGACAGCTTCTTTATCCATACCTAAAATGCCATCATATGGCCCTGTCATTCCTACATCTGTGATAAATGCAGTGCCTTGAGGTAAAACACGATTGTCGGCTGTTTGTACATGTGTGTGTGTTCCAACGACAGCTGTTACTCTTCCGTCAAGATACCAGCCCATAGCGATTTTTTCACTTGTGGCTTCCGCATGAAAATCAACAAAAATAATGGAAGTTCGTTTTTTTGCTTGTTCTATTAATTCGTCGCACCTTGTAAACGGATCGTCAATAGCCGGAAGAAATGTTCGCCCTTGCAAATTAATAATCGCAATCTCTTGACCATTCACTTTACTATACATTAGCCCTTGACCCGGAGTTCCTTCAGGGAAATTTGCAGGTCGAATCATGTTCTTCGCAGTATCTATAAACTCGAAAATATCCTTATTGTCCCATGTATGATTACCTAGAGTAATTGCTTGAACACCGTTCTCTAGAAATTGGTTATAGATTTTTTTTGTAATTCCTCTACCCGATGCTGCATTTTCACCATTCACGATTGTAAGCGTCGGATGGAATTTTGCCTTTAGTTTCGGAAGATATTCTCGGATCATATCTCTTCCTGGTGATCCGACGACATCACCTATAAATAAAATCTTCATGTAAAAGCCCCTTTCTTAACAAGTGAAGCACAAAATACGAAAAATCTCAATGTTGATGGCCATTTTTTAGGTGATTTATCAGTGAGAACTTTTTCAATCATTTTGACAAAAAAATAAAGTGGCCAATTTGGCCACTTTATTTTGCGTATTCAACCGCTCTTGTTTCACGAATGACGGTTACCTTGATATGACCCGGATAATCCAATTCTTCTTCGATTCGTTTACGGATATCGCGAGCCAATCGATGTGCATTTAGATCATCGATCGCATCAGGTTTTACGATAATTCTGACTTCACGTCCAGCTTGTATAGCAAAGGATTTTTCAACACCTTCATAGGATTCTGAAATCTCCTCAAGCTTTTCAAGGCGACGGATATAGTTTTCAAGTGTCTCACTTCTAGCACCAGGTCTTGCCGCAGATAAAGCATCAGCTGCTGCAACTAATACAGCGATAATAGATGTTGGTTCTGTATCACCATGGTGGGAAGCAATACTATTGATTACAATTGGATGCTCTTTATACTTCGTAGCTAGCTCTACACCGATTTCAACGTGGCTACCTTCCACTTCATGGTCAATAGCTTTACCGATATCATGTAATAATCCAGCACGACGAGCAAGTGTTTCATCTTCACCTAACTCAGCAGCCATTAAGCCTGCTAAGAATGATACTTCCATTGAGTGCTTTAAGACGTTTTGGCCATAGCTTGTACGATACTTCAAGCGACCTAAAATCTTAATTAAATCCGGATGGAGTCCATGAACACCAACCTCAAAGGTTGTTTGTTCACCCACTTCACGAATATACTCATCAACTTCACGTCTTGATTTATCAACCATCTCTTCAATCCGGGCTGGATGAATACGTCCGTCTTGAACAAGTTTTTCAAGTGCGATTCTCGCTGTTTCACGGCGAATTGGATCAAAGCCAGATAAAATAACTGCCTCAGGTGTATCATCAATAATAAGGTCAATACCCGTTAATGTTTCAAGAGTACGGATGTTTCGTCCTTCACGACCAATAATACGACCTTTCATCTCATCATTTGGCAAGTTAACTACAGAAACTGTAGTTTCTGCGACATGATCAGCGGCACATCTTTGAATAGCAAGTGAAAGGATTTCTTTTGCCTTTTTATCAGCTTCTTCCTTTGCACGATTTTCTGCTTCTTTCACCATCATCGCAATATCATGGGAAAGTTCATTTTCAATTCGTTCAAGGATGATTTGCTTTGCTTCTTCACGTGTTAAGCTAGAAATTCGCTCAAGTTCTGCTTGTTGCTTGTGTACCATTTCTTCCACTTTGCTTTCCATCTCTTCAATATGCTGTTGTCTTTGAACGAGAGAATCCTCTTTCTTTTCTAACATGGATTCACGTTTATCTAATGTTTCATCCTTGCGATCAAGGTTCTCTTCTTTTTGCATTAAACGATTTTCTTGTTTTTGTAGTTCGTTTCTTCGATCACGGGTTTCTTTTTCTGCCTCTGTACGAAGTTTGTGAATTTCATCTTTTGCCTCTAACAGTGCTTCCTTCTTTAATGAATCTGCTTCTCTATTTGCATCTTCAATTATTTGTTCGGCAACACCTTTTGCACCAGCAATTTTTGTTTCGGCAATTGATTTACGAACATAAAAGCCAACAATCGCACCGACGATTAGGCCAACCAAAGCGGAGATGATTATAGAAATGGGATCCATCTTCTTCACCTCCTCTTACTATGAACTTTTTCTTGCTAGATCAAAATGTCGGCATGTACATTTTTGTAACGTACAGCGCAAAGGCTTTTTAAGCTAATCAGAGTCTTAGGTTACGACCGAAAGCAGCTGAACTACTCCGGGTCTGAATAGCAAAAGCTCAAAACGAGTTTTGCTTCTAACGTTTTAATTCTAACAAAATGTAAAATATACATTTTAATTGTAAATGTGTGAATTTTTATTGTCAAGGGCTGTCAGAAATAGTGTTACATGAAAATGGAAATTTTCTGTAGTTGAATTGTTAATATTAGGGTTTTGAGAGGGAAGGAGAAATTTTCTTAAGTGTTGTAAAGTGTAAGTTTTTGGAGAAATTGAAGAAGAGACACAATTGCTGTGTCTCCATACTCATTAGTCTTGTAAGTCAAACTCATCTTGCTCTTCATCTGCAGGTACTACTACATCACCGTCAAGTCCATAATGATTTCTAATTTGCTGAAGGATTTCATCACGTACATCAGGATTTTCTTTTAAGAATTGTTTTGCATTTTCACGACCTTGACCTACTCGCTCTTCCTTATAAGAATACCATGACCCGCTCTTTTGGACGATATCGAGTTCAGCGCCTATATCGACAATTTCACCTTCAATTGAAATTCCTAATCCATACATAATGTCTACTTCTGCTGTTCTAAATGGAGGTGCTACTTTATTTTTCACGACCTTAACCTTTGTTCTATTACCTACGATTTCATTACCCTGTTTTAATTGTTCTGAACGACGAACTTCTAGTCTTACAGAAGAATAGAATTTAAGCGCACGTCCGCCTGGAGTTGTTTCTGGGTTTCCGAACATAACCCCAATTTTTTCACGAACTTGGTTTATGAATATTGCAATTGTATTTGATTTATTGATTGCACCTGATAGCTTTCGTAGTGCTTGTGACATTAGGCGGGCTTGTAGACCCATATGGGAGTCTCCCATCTCACCTTCAATTTCCGCTTTTGGAACGAGTGCTGCAACAGAGTCAACGACTAAAATATCGACTGCGCCACTTCGCACTAATGCTTCAGCTATTTCTAATGCTTGTTCACCAGTGTCTGGCTGAGATAATAATAATTCATCAATGTTTACACCTAATTTTTGCGCATAAACTGGATCAAGCGCATGCTCCGCGTCAATAAATGCTGCTTGTCCACCAGCTTTTTGTACTTCAGCAATTGCATGAAGTGCTACAGTTGTTTTACCAGAGCTCTCTGGCCCATATATTTCAATTATCCGTCCTCTTGGATATCCTCCAACACCTAATGCTACGTCTACTGCTAGTGAACCACTAGAAATAGTGGAAATTCTACGATCAGTTTGTTCTCCAAGCTTCATGATGGAGCCCTTACCAAACTGCTTCTCTATCTGCTTCAATGCCATCTCTAAGGCCGCTTGACGATCACTCACTTTTTTTCCTCCTTTATTCGTGAAACTACTATTACTATACAATGTTTTGTTCGATTTGCCAAGTAAAAAACGAACATTTATTCGGTTATTTTTATTAATAGTTTTTTCCCATAAATCCAATTTTTAATAGTTGAAAATCATATTTTCAAAGTTATAGAGACCATAAATTTTGAATTTTGACCTCATAAAAAATTCATACAACAATAAAAATAGCGTAAGCAATGAAGCTTACGTCATTTTTAAATATTTTCCCAACCGATTAACTTACTTATCGGTATGTTCTTCTTCCCATACCTTATCTAATACTTGATTGAACGATTCAACTGGTTGGGCACCAGAAACAGCATACTTGTTATCAAATACGAAGAAAGGAACACCTTGCACACCAACCGAACGTGCCTCGTTGATATCCTGAGTTACAATATCGGTATTGTCTTGATTTTCCATGATTTTGCGTACTTCCGTACCATCAAGACCTACTTCTTCCGCCAAACGGACGACAGTTTCTGAATCGTTCAGAATCTCACCCTCTGTAAAATGTGCCTTGTAAAAACGATTGAAAAATTCATTCCCTTTTCCTTGCTCTTTTGCATATTGGAAAACACGATGGGCATCGTACGTGCTTGTTAGTTTGGCATTGTCATAGTTGATTTCAACTCCTGAATTTTTTGCCATGTCTGTCACTTGTTTAAGCATTGACTTAGCCTGTTCAAGTGGCACTCCCTTCATGCTAGAAAAGGTTTCTGCATAGCTTTGACCAGGTACATATTTCGCATCTGGCATAAGTAAAAAGCTTTTATATTCTATTTCAACTTCTTTAGCATGGCTGAAGTTCTCTAATGCTTTATTAAGATGTGATTCCCCAATAAAACAAAAAGGACATACAAAATCTGACCAAATCGTTATTTTCATTTTTTTCCCTCTTCCTTTTGAATTACTGGACCACATATGCCAGTATTAACATCACAGACAAATCCTGAGGAACTGTCAAAATCAAAGCTCTTTAATTTCTTAACACCATTTAGTTCTTTCAATGCTCCATTAACATCTTTGCCATCTGTTGCTATTGATTTTGTTTGCTTTTCATTTAACATCGATTATTCCTCCTCTTCATGTCATTATTATTATTTTAAACGAAAATTCCCTTGATTTCTAATAATTGAACCGGATGACACCGTATCAGGGTTTATTCCTTATATGCATTCTGTATCTCCGCAAGATCAAGTTTTTTCATTTTTAGAACAGCCATATTAACACGTTCAATTTGTTCTGGTGTACCATTGCTCATCATCTCATCCATTTCTCGTGGCACAATTTGCCATGATAGTCCATACTTATCTTTTAACCATCCGCATTGCTCGGATTCTGGTACTGCAGATAGTTTATCCCAGTAGTAATCGATTTCTTCCTGTGTACCGCAATAAACCATAAACGAAATCGCCTCGTTGAAATTGAACTTTTGGACTTCGGCACTGTCCATTGCGGCAAACCACTGATTCTTTAATCTGAAATCAGAAAACATAATTGTTCCTTCTTTGTTAGGTTCCATGCCTACGGGGTAGCGTGCAATATGGCCCTGCTTAGAGTTCTTAAATACAGATACATAAAAATTAATAGCCTCTTCCGCTTTACCATATTTATCACCAACGAACAATAGAGACGGAATTATCGTTGGCCGCTCTTCACCTTCAGGATTGGTAAGAATTAGCTGCCACGACAAACCGTACTTATCTTGTATCCAGCCATATTTCTCACTGAACGGATACTTATCAAGTGGCATTAACACTGTGCCGCCTTCGGACAATTTGTTCCAAACCTCATTTATTTTTACATGCGTGTTCTTTTCTCGTGCAGGGTCAAAGTTAACGAAGAAAGATACTGATGGATTGAATTTGAAATAAGGTCCCGCACTAATTGCCATGAACTTCTGTCCCCACAACTCAAATGAAACTAAATCAGCATCACCCGATGGGGTATCGTGGAGTGTTGTTACTTTCGTAATGCTTGAGTCTGGAAAAATGGAAGTATAAAACTCTGCTGCTTCTTTCGCCTCCTTGTCATACCATAAATGCGGAACGATGTTTTGATTCGTTTTGGTCATTGTTATTTCTCCCTTATGTATTTTTAAATATTTTACCCATATAGATCCAGTTTTGATTACTTTTGACATTACTTTAATAAAAATCGTTAATTCAAATAAAAAGACGATCCATAAGGATCGCCTCAGACTGTAGACAAAC
>NZ_JBALOQ010000068.1:18128-47775 GCF_036962705.1 Bacillus sp. JJ1562 | reverse complement strand
GCTTTTGGCTTTGGAGTCTGGTATTTTTACATTAAATATATTCTTGAATTGCTACTCTTCATAGCAACGGTTTTTGTTTTATATCAGTCTCCTAAACAAATAATTAAGGTGATTACCATAGGTTTGATTATTCGCATACTTACCAATGAAATCTATTTATTCTGGGGAATGTTGTAGGTTTCTATTTACACATTATTCTTTTTTTATTTCAGAGATTGTGAAAAAATGTACTTAAAGTAACGGGTGCGTTAGTTGAATAAGCCAATATTATAAAATGGAACTTCCTAATTTGTGGAAGTTCCATTTTATTATTAATATCAACAATAAACTTTAACAGAGCCATTATAAAAAGGTATCATAGAATCTTGGGAAAAACTTTAAGAGTAATTAAAAAACTATTTAGGAGGTTGTTGAAATGGGTGGTTCACCTTTTTCAAAATTTTATCGTGAGCGTGATGAAAAAATAAGAAGAGAAACTTTCGACCGGATTGTAAAAGTTCTTGAAATGCGAAATGAAGGTAAGGAAATAGAAGTAATTTCAAAAGAAACAAGGTTCGATGTAGAAAAAATCGAAAGGATTGTGAATATGATAAAGAAACCTTCCCAATAAAGTAACTTCAAATGGGAGGACTTTTTTTTGTATTGTTGATTGTTTGTATTAACAATCTAAATTTATCTTTATAAATTAATAATGGATAGGTGAATGTGAATGAACAAAGATGAGCAGGAGTTTGAAAAATACTTTCGTCGAAAATTGCATGATGAACACGAACTCATTAAAAATTCTGATTACACAGAAGAACAACTACGAGAAATTTTTCTTCAGGAATGGGAATGGAATAGAAATGCACCCGAATTAAATATAAAATTTGAGCCACAATTACTTGATTATGAAACTACAAAATATTATTTACCTGAAGGGGCATGGGAAATGCCACGTAAAGGTAAACTTTTATATTCCGATGAGGAACTACAGAAAGTTATAAAGCTTATTTCGTTTAACCTTGGGGCTAGGAAAAGCCTTGATGTAATTCCACGAGATCTAATTGAAAAGTATTTAATGATAGTTGAGGAAGAAGATAAAAGTCATAAAGAAATGCATAAGAAAAATATATCGGACCAAGCTCTCCGATTAAACAGTGCTAGAAGCGAAGGAAAAGTTGATGTAATAAGAAAAAATTTTAAAAATAAGCCTGAGTGGTCCGTTAATGAAATTGCTAAAACATTAGAAATTGATGTTGATTTGGTAATTAAGATTAAAAAAGAATGCGAATTTAGATCAAAGGTGCAAGTACCGGAGCTTTACGACACCATTGAGTCGATTGTTAAAGCTGATTCTGAAATAAAAAAGTGGATAGAAGAGGAATAATCATTTAACAAATAGCAGCTAGTATTCCAAAAGTGATTTTGGCAAGAAAGCACAGTGTCAATCGGATGTGTGATATTTTGGTCTTTTGCTCAATATAGCAAGCCTTATGATTTGACAGAAATGCATTTAGATTTTTTATAAATGGACAGCCGCGCGTTGTCTTTTTTGTATGCTTGTATTTAAAAAATATAGAGGTGATTGAAGATTGCAAGATATAAAGATAACAATTGAAGATGTAGTTTTTTTTCTAGATATGATTGATTAGACGAAAAGTCCAAATTTTAAGCCGAAAATGTATAAACAAAAGCCGTATTATGCTTTATTTAAAGATAAGGATTCTGAGGACTACAAACGTTTTGTGAGTATTTATAAAACAATTAGAAATGTTTTACCTGAAAGAATGCAGATAGTTCTAAATGAAATATATGGTGTCGATAAAGAAGAATGCTCCAAATTAAAACCAGTTGGTGTAATTTTGAATATTTCTCCAGAGCGTGTAAGGCAGATAATCTATAGAGCAGAAAGTATTCTTGCGAAAGAACTTTCTTTGGCGTTTGGTAACAATAAAAAAAACAAGGCTTGGAGATAAAATTACTCTAAGCCTTATTAATTGCGTTCTGTCAAAATCTTTCATATCAAGGTCTTTTTAAGATTGTTTTTTTTCAAAGCAGCCTTTATACGATTGGACATGATAGTTCTTTCCATTTCAATATTCAATAAGAATAAACTCTCAGAAATAATACCGGTGTTTAGGTCATGATTGAAAGGGGCGTACTCCCTCGCTGTAAATACAATCTTAATTTCATGTTGGTAGATTAGTTTTAACATTTTTAAATACTCATCAAAACTGCGTGTTAGACGATCACGTTGAAATACTATTAATGTATCGACTTGATCACTTTTGATTAATTCAAGTAATTGTTGAAGACCCTTTGGTTGAGCTGATCTAGGCGTTACAGAATCAGCAATGATTAATTTATTTCTTCATGAATCCCTCTTAAAAAGGGTTCAGCAGCCACAAGTTGTAAATCAATATTTTGTTTTTTTGAAGCGGTTCTGGCATAAACGACTGTCTTTTTGTTATTTTCCATAATTTCCTCCCTAAGATTAGCCTATAGATCAATTAAATAGAGTGAATATAACTCCTTTAATTAGTTACCTAAAATTGATACTCACCCTAATCTCTATTCAGATGATGTGGTAGAGAATCGATAGTGAATTTTGATGCTACCGTCTTCCTTTACAAAAATTCGTTCGATTAATCGGTGTAATAATTCTGGAGTTAACACATCGAAGCTAAGAAAGCTTAATAGCTCTTTTTTTAATTTCTCTGCGTTAGGCACAACTTGTTCACTTTCAAATATTGAAATCAACTCGTTTTTCTTCCGAATTAATTCCTCAACTTCAGAGTTGTTAGATTCTACATTTTCACGATAATCTTCCTCTGAGATAAGGCCATCAGCCAAAAGAGTAATAATTTTTTGCTTGCGTCTCTTTAGAATAGCAATTTGTTTAGAGATTTTGTCGATTTTGTTTTGAAGGCCAATTTTAGATTTACTAGTCTTTTTCTCTAGTTTTTTAATATACAGATCCTTATTAATTTCTTCCACTAGACCTTTAATATCGGACAAAATCGTGTTTTTTAGAAAATCTTCTTTCACAGTATGGCTACTACAAGCTTTACGTCCATGTCTAGCATAATTGCCACATATGTAACCCTTTCGATTACTCCTATACCACATTCCCTTACCGCAGTCAGCACAATATAGAACATTTGTAAAAAGATGTTGCTTTGGAGCAGTAATGTATTTAGTTCTTACCTCCATTTGTTGCTGGACAGCATTGAAAACATCTCTTGGAATGATTGCTTGATGTGTGTTTTTTTTGACAATCATATCCTCTTTTTCGATGTTCTTTCGATTTTTGCTTGTAACACTTATTGTTGTTGTCCGACCTTGTACTAAATCACCTACGTAATGAGGATTTGTGAGAATGAGCCTTATTGTTGATTCATTCCAAATAACTCCTGCATTTTTCTTTCCAGCTACTTCTGCAGGAGTAGGGATGTCCTCTTTATATAAACGCCTGGCTATGCTTTCCCTACCGCTGCCTTCTAAATATTCTTTGAAAATTCTACGAACAATTTTGGGAGTGTCATCATCTCTAACATAAAGTTTTCCCTCTCGAACCTCATATCCATATGGAGGGTTAGAACCTTTGAAAAGACCATTTTTTGCTCTAGTTCGTAAAGTCTCTTTAACACGATTACTAGTATTTTGTGATTCTTGTTCATACATCCAGGCGTACAAGCCAAACATGTTTGTGTTACCTGTCAATGTATTAATTGCATTATCTAAAGTGATAATATGGATTCCTTGATTCTCACATAGATTCTTAATCTTATAGGATAATTCTCCATTTCGAGCTAGACGAGAGAGTTCTTTAGCTAAGATGATATCAAACTTCTTTTCCTGTGCATCCTGAATCATCTTTTGAAGATTTTTTCTTTTTGCAGTAGTTCCAGTTTGGACATCTACATAAATATCGTAGATTTCCCATCCTTGTTCCTGAACGTATCTTTGAAACAATTCCTTTTGATACTTTAACGAAGCCTTTTGTTCTTCTTTATCTGTTGAAACCCGAATGTAAATTGCGCATTTCATTCGAATACTAATTCGATTCTTTTTTACATTACTAACAATTTCATCTAGATCATTTTCAATCTTCTGTTGGTTTATTACATTAAAGTTTTCTCTTGAATAAACTTGCTGATTCAACTATATCAACTCCTTTAATTCAATTTGAGATCTACCGGTGTTTTGTTTTCTATTTGAAGAAGTAATTAATTCCTCAATTTTTAAATCGATGTAAGGATCCAATATATCCATAAAAGATACTTTGCCTTTTGTATAAACTCTGTCTACTTTCACTTATGTTTCCCCCTAGTAATAGTCTTTTTGATGTGGTAAATGGTAGGTTTATTGTTTAACAGATTAAAGACATTTTTATACCTCCTCCTTGTTTAATCAAAAGAAAAAGCCCCGCAGATGTGAAAAAAGACACACTACTCCCAAAGGATAAGATAGTTTATAATGAACTACCTTATTGCTTTGATTGCGTGGTTCTTCCTCCGTCAATCTGCGGGGCTTATTTACCCATTTGATTTATATTTAGTTTTGTAAAAAGATAATTTGAAGTTTAATCTAAAAGTATTAATTCACTTGAATTAGCTTTTGTTACTTTCTGTATTGTTGCAAACTAATGTTTGTGTGTCAATACCTTTAATCTATAAAATTTTAAAATTAAAATAAGACGATGGAAGTTGGGTAAATTTTCTTTTCCAAATGATTAGGTCCGAAACAACAAGTTTTGAATTGGGGGTTGACAATTATATATTGTTAGCTTTATAGTTGTTTTCGTAGAAGTTATACTTTTTCATACAACAAACTAAATAAAAATAATTATGGGAAAACCCACAAACATAGAGATGACGGAAGCACCGTACTCGAGGATCTAACGCTACCAATTTAGGTAGGGTTACTTCTAGGGATACGTGCGTCCGTTTTTCTTGTTTGTGGGTTTTTTATATCTCTTGTTGAAGGGGGAAACATGATGAAACAGAGGAATATCAATGACTTAGAACAAGGTGATGTGTTCTTTCGACCTATATTAAATAGAATCGAAAACAAGAAACATATAACAAGACAGTACAGTAAAAAACACCTTTTCTTTCTAAAGCTTCAATCACATCAATTTAGGAATATGAACTAATATAACTATTACTCTACTAAGGGGTGAGGAATAAGATGTCACAAAAAGAGAAAATGAATGGCAAGGTCAAAGGTAAACAGTTAAAGTCAGTAGCTGTAAACTATTACATCTCTACCGAAATCTTAAAGATATACGACTTTATTATCAGGGGGAATAAGATGTGAATGAGATTTTAAAAGAGTATAAGATCCCAGGACATAAAACGTTTACTGTAATTGTCCCACGTTCCGATAGCAGGAAGCAAAAAGGAACCAATGCACTGCAGCTAGAGATTAGCTTTAAATCTGATTTTTAGAGCCTAAGGGAATAAATTACTAAACTCCAGTCGATAATGGAAAAAATCGAATGGAGGTAAGTGTGATGAAGAAGAAAATTGTTAATGTAAGCTATTCCTATGATAAACAGAAGGAATCTTCAATCTGGTTATACAGGATAATTGAAAGAATCTTACTAGAACAGCTTTTAGAAGCTGATCCTCGTTTAACCAGTATCCTTCTGTCCGAGTCTCTTACGGAATTTGAAGATGAAAATACTAATGTGGAGGACTTTTATGACGATGTTTCTAATTAAGGACTTTCTTGCGGAATATCTCCGTGTTTCTACTGGTAATCAAGACTTACAAATGCAAATAGATGCAAATAAGGAATATCTTAAAAAGTTTGGAGTAGAACAAGTGATGCAATTTAAGGATTATGATGTTTCTGCTACGAAACTTAAGATGGATGAAAGGCCAGCACTTAGAAGGTTACTGAAGTTAATCCAGGGAGGAAGGTTGAAAAAGATATTTGTTTACGACCGAGATCGATTTGCTCGTGACGTATATGAATATGTTTACATTGTGAAGTTATGCTACAAATATGATGTTGAGTTGATTTTTACAGCTGAAGGAGCCGCACCGTTCTCCAAAGATATTGTTCAGGAAACTTGGTATGGATTATTTGCTCAGATGGAGGGGCAAAAGATAAATACGAGACTTCATGATGTAAGAAGTCGCTATCCACAGAGCCTAATAGGATATAAGAAAGACAAAAATTCAAGGACATATAAGGCTGATAAAGATGTGTCGAAGCATATAAGGCAACTTTTCGAAGAAGTTTCTAAGACAAGTTCATTAGAAACATTGATAGATATAGTCATACGCTATTGTAAGATTCTAAACAGGGATCCTAAGCGAATAGTTGGTATTTTAAACACTGCTTTTTTTTCTGCACATGGAAGGACGATAGATGGCGAATATTTTGAGCTACCGCATGTGGATGCTATTATCTCCCTTTCTTTGTTCCAAAAGGTGCAAGTAGTGTTAAGGAAATATGGACAAGCGTATGAGGATGTTGTCAGGAACTCCTTGAGAGAGTCCTTTATTATTCCTACGTGTGGTAAGTGTGGTGAGCAAATGGTATTTAAAAAGGGGCGGATTGGAAAATTTGGTGAATACATTTGTCAAAAGCATAGAAAGATTCGAATAAGTAGTGAAGATGTTGACATTACACTTAAACAAACAGTGGAAAAGATAATAAAAAAGATGGATGTTGAAAAGTTAGAGAACGTATGCCGAAAAAACATTACTAAGCAAGAGAAAGTGTTAAAGGGAGAGCACACTTTTCTATCTGAGAAGGTTGAAGAATTGTGTGTTAACGTGTGCGCGAACCTTACTCCTTATACGGACCCTATTTTAATAAACAAACCTGTGCAACAGATTGTAAAGAAGAAAGAGGAATTATTCTTAGTGGAGGACAAGTTAAAGAAGTTAACAGTGCTGACAGACGAAGTTAAAAGAATTGCTAAGTATGTAAAGTATTCACTTCAAAATAGTTTGTCTTTAGAAGAACTAAGCGAGTTGGTCGATCTTATGATAGCAGGCATAGAGATAAATGTGGATTACGTTCAAGTAACCTTATACTTTGACGATTTCTTTGATTCTAAGGAGGTGAGTATCATATGACAAATAAAACTGACCCTGCCTTAGCTACAGTTAGAACATCTGATATTAGACAAAAGGATAATTTGTCCTTCGAAACGCAAAAGCAGGAAATTATTCTAAGGGCTAAACAAGAAGGGTATCACATTGTAGAGTTTATTGAAGAGCCATCACAAAGTGCATATAAGAAAAGGACTCTACAAAGAAAAGTTATGCAAAAATTGTTATCAAAAGCGTTGGATAATAGCTTAAACATCAAAGCAATTTTCTTTTATGATGAGTCAAGGGTCTCACGGCAGTTCGAAGACTTCAAGCTAGAAATCTATAATACCATTATCGATGCAAAACCATACTTCAAATTTTTTTCAACAAGTTCACCTGGAGAATGGAATCCGAGTGATATTACATCAATAATAAATTTTGTTAATGCATCACAAGAGTCTGTTAAGAAATCCCAAAGGGCAAAATCAGCTCAAATCACTAAATTGAATAGAGAGGAAAGACCAGGAGCAGATGCACCTTTTGGATATAATCTTGACGGAACAGGTAACTTAGTAGTTGTAAATGAACAGGCAAGAATTGTTATATTGATCTTCTTCCTAACTTCATGGGGGCATAGTCAGAACAAAATCTTAAAACTCCTGAATGAATATGGAATACTTTCACCTCGTGGGAAAAAGTGGACCGGTAAAACTATAGAATATATTCTGAATAATGACTCTTATTTGGGGCACCTGCCTTGGAATATCAATGAAAGTAGGAATAGCAGTCGGAAAAAACAACGCGGTGAGTATGATTTAATCCTTAATAATCATGAACCGATTGTCAATCCGTTACTATGGCACCTAGCTCATCAAACAATAGAAATCCATAAAAAGAACGGCGGAAATAATGACACGCCTTTTGTATTTCGGAACTTACTTTATTGCTCAAACTGCCAAAAGCAACTGCATACGAAAGATTATTCTACAAAGTTGAAAGAATATCGTTATTACATCTGTAAAGGATGTAATTGCAAGGTTACTGTCCAGGAAGTTCATGAGGAATTATTTAAACATCTTGGACAAAGTATTTCCATGAAGGCAAGTAGTATTAAAGAGCAGGTTCAAAAGACATTCAAAAAGCGAGAAGAATTAATTCTAAAACATCTGCAAGACCTTAAGGCTAAGCTTACTAATTCAAACTTTAACTTGGAGCAAATTCAAGAGAGTCCAGACTTAGTTAAAAGTTCGGAATGGGACTTTATTATCTCCACTGCCATTTCAAGATTGAAAAGAGATATACACAACACAAACCGCTTTGCAGAACTAGTAAAGCTATTAATTGAAGATCAGAGTTTAGAGGTTACCTTCTCTAAATTAGCACGGATAAACCAATCAAATTTGTGTGATGCAGAACTAAGGACTCTGGCATTGGTATACTTTAAAGAAGTAAAGATTGACTTTAAAGAGAAAACGTATAAGTTCATTAAATACACCCTTACGCCTTTTGCGGGTTTAGAAGAGTATCTCGACCAAATCGGATAAGACAATGTTGACTTGACTGACGAAAGTTAGTCAGGTTAATTTTTTTACTATTTAACTGCTTCGTACATTACCGAAATAGATAAGTATGTAATTCGTATGTTACCGAAAATTAAAATATAGTCCTAAGAACGAACTATGTGAAAATCGTGAAAACCCTAGTAAACAAGCGTGCTTAGGGAGATTTTTTCGGTAACGTTAGAAAAAAAGGATACTTTTCTTCGAACGATACCGAACCTGTTATTTACTGTATTCCCAAGTTACCGAAAATATATAACAAAATTAAAGAAGAAAAATTTAAATAATATGAGTCTTATTGACTATCCTCGTGGGAAGCGAAAAAAGAAAGACTTGGGCTCTTTCTTGTTTGAGTAATGAATGATTCCCAAGAAATTCTCACTTCCAGTATTCTGGACAGTCGGATATATGCTGACTGTTCTTTCTAATTTCGGAGGATATTTTAATTAATAAACAAGCAATAAGGAGAGTAACAATGCTAAAAATATATAGATATGCAAAGTATAAATGGCATAGATTACATTTTTCAATGAATAAAGCCATATTATCAGGTTGTAAGGATGAACGCTTAATAAAAAAACTAGAGCAGAAAATGAATTATCATGAGCAAACAGCTCTTATGCTTTTGGTAAAGAGAGAGTAAGAAAAGAAAATTGATCATAGAATGAATATCGAATTGAAGTCCTCTTCTTGTATTAGTTACGAAGAGGACTTCTTTATTTTGGATACATTAGCGGGGAAAAGTATAATAAGGGGTAGGGGGTTATAACATTTCCCTCCTACCCACAATATATTCATACAAAAAGAGAAAGGAATTTGCAACATTAGCCAGTAGAACGAATAATAAAAAGCAATAGCGCAAAAGGTCTTTAAGGGAAAATTGTAATATTTGTATTTTAAAATTGTAATTAAAGGTTCTTATATAATCTCAGTCTAGTCCTAGAGTATTCTGTAAATGGTTTCAAATAATTTCCTTGAGTATGTTTTAGTATTAATTCTTGAACTTCGGTTAATATTTTTTCGCGATTCTTTGGTGAAATTCGCGTTAGTAGTGGTTGAAAATTAGGATTAACACTAAAATTATCAATAAAAGATTTTGTAGTACTATATTCAATTGGGTATGCTATTTCTTCTTCCAAGATAAGTTTAACTTTTAGATTCGATGTATTTATTATATTTTCTTTTTTATCATTAATTTCAGGTACATGTCCGCTTATTAGTTTTTGAATGTTAGTAAAAATTATATCAGGAGTTGGCTTTAACCACTCTAAGATATTAATTGTTCCGCCATTTTTTAATAACTCAGACCAATTATTAATTAATGACTCTTGATTACTAAAATATTGCATAGAAAAATTACAAAAAATGTGATCAAAGGAACCTTTTGAAAAATTTAAATTTGTTACATCCATTTGAAATAATTCTACATTTGAGAGTGCCATTTTCCTCACCAGTAATTTCATCAAATGAACCATCTCTTCAGAATAATCTACTACAATCACTCGACCATTGTTTCCAACTATTTTAGATAATTTGTTTATTTCAAGGCCAGTACCACCACAGAGAATAAGTACTGTATCCCCAGCTTTAACGTCTCCTTTTTTTAGTTGATAATCATAAAAAAATAATTTTGCTTTCATTCTGGTTTTGTTTATTGCTTTAATTTCTTCTGTGTTCGAGTTCGAAACTGTATTCATCAAAATTTCACCCTTTCTTTCTAAATTTTTTTTCTATGTGCTCAAAAACACCTTCCTATGCATCTGGGTTGTTGTATATTATGTTCAAGGGATTCAATCCCAGTATTTTGAAGGGAGGGGAGAATATGGAAAAGCAAAAAAATCTAGAGCCAATTCTAGAAGAAGAACTTTCTGCTGAAGAAGCTGAAATTGTTCAACTTCTTGAAGATTCCTTACCAATTTCATTACATTGTCACCACGCGTTAGTTCATAACCCATTCACATGGGAAAAATAAGTTATAGAATAAGGGATATTGACCTGTTCTATAAAATTAAAAAATAAGAAAAACGAGAGTACTTTACTTCTTCGTTTTTCTTATTTTTTTATTATTAATAGATAATGTGGCGTTGAAATTTAGTATTTTATATTAGTATTTGTTTTGAAATATATGGAATAACCCTATCTTGGAGTATAGAAATTTGTTCCTCTATTTTTACACTACCATATAATGAGAAGATTACTTGGGTTATACCCATTTTTTCAAGTAGTAGTAAAGTCTTTACTAAGGTCTCTGAATCTATTGGTAATATAATGGGAACCCCTGGGACTTCTTCTAAAGGTATTCTTTTATCATGTTCTAAGGCTATTGGAAAATCCATAATAATTTCGGTCCGAACATTTTTACCTCTGACTTTTTTTACGTGATCAATGAATTGTTTCATATCTAAAAATGCTGCTTTGTGCATCATCCATCCGTCTACATAATTTGCAATTCTTTCTGGTGGAATGCCCTTCCCAGCAATGAATAGTGCTGGTCCATTTGGGTTAATAGGGCGGGGCTCTATTGGAAGTATCCCATCATCGTAAATAACCCTATTATAACTATCTCTCCAAAGCTTTTTTATGTTTACGATTGAGGATTCTGTTAACTCATATCTCTTGTCATAGGGAATATTATAATACTCGTATTCATAGGACCTATAACCTGTACCAACACCTAATAACAACCTACCATTTGAAAGAAAGTCTATACTTAACGCTTGCTTGGCGAATAATAAAATATCTCTCACAGGTAGTGAAACAACCGCGGTACCCAATTTTATAGTTTTTGTTTTCCCAGAAAGGTAGCTTAGTAACGTCAAGCACTCATACATAGGATCCCGATCTTCCATTTTGTTTGACAAACATAAAAGGTCTCTTGACCATACTGACGATACCCCTGCCTCCTCAGCATGAATTATAGTTTCTATTTGTTTAGAAGAAATCGGCTCCTCTTCTAATAACGGAATATAAAGACCAATTTCCATAAAACACCCCTCCTATCCGTTTTTTTTATAATATCTCTTCCTATTATATTTAGAATGTGTCTACTAACACCTTTGTTTAACTGCCTTTTATTTATAATAAAGTAAACAAAATAGGAGGAATTTTTATATGAACAACACTGGAGTTCAAATTGGTGTAAGACCAAAATTAAAACCGTCTACACATTTGATTCCCTACCAAGACGAGAATTTGCTAATAGTCAATGAAAAAAGAGCATTTTTTAAGTTAAAGGATAATAATCGCAGAATAGGAAAGATTCTGTCATCTTTTAATGGAGAAAATAGTATAGAGGAAATCTGTGATAATCTTAATGTTCAAGAAAAAACCGTTCAAAATCTATTAAAACAACTAGGCTCTTTTGACTTGTTAGATATAAATAATTCTACCTCTATTGATAAAAAGAAATATAATTTATTTATTTTAGGAGACGAAAATTTAACTGATTTTTGTAAAGATATTATTTTAGACAGAAATCCTGAAATAAAAATTAGCTGTATCAATGATGGCGAACGAATAGAGGAAAAGTTAAACACTAATATTGATGTTGTTTTACTTTTAACTAGTACTTACCGTAATAGTTTATATCAAAAGGTTAATGACCTTTGTTATAAATTTAACATTCCACTCTTAAGTGGTTATGTTGATGGAAATAAATTTTATATGGGGCCATTTGTTAATCCTAATATTAAAGAACATTGTTGTTTAAAATGTACAACTTTAAGAATACTGGCAGCTTCACCTTTTTACGATGAAACTCTTGTATATTGGGACTACTTAGATAAAGCTAAAAGTGAAAATTTGGATTTGTTGAAGGAAACTAAAAATATAATAACTGGTCTATTTGTTAATGAATTAAATCGGTTCTTGAGCGATGAAACACCACTTACTTATTCCAAACAGTTTGAATACGATTTCACTAACGAGAAAGCTTTATTTCATCACGTTTTGAAAGTTCCAACTTGTAATGTATGTAATGTCTAAAAAGTTAAGGTGATTTAAGTGAAGATGCACACTGAAATGGTTAAGATGCGTGATGGTATTCTGTTAGAAACAGATATCTATTATCCTAATACTTTAGAATCTTGCCCAGTAATTCTAATACGTACACCATATAACAAATTATTGCATAAAGACGAGGCAATGGGGTGGGTGAATAATAAATTTGCTTTTGTAGTACAAGATGTTAGGGGAAAGTTTAATTCACAAGGAGAATGGGAA
Source organism: Bacillus sp. JJ1562 (assembly GCF_036962705.1). Taxonomy (NCBI): domain Bacteria; kingdom Bacillati; phylum Bacillota; class Bacilli; order Caryophanales; family Bacillaceae; genus Bacillus; species Bacillus sp. JJ1562. The sequence goes on along the minus strand of NZ_JBALOQ010000068.1, from coordinate 34,955 downwards.
CCTTACGAAAATGAAATAAATGACGGTTTTGATACTGTGGAATGGATTTTTAATCAAAAATGGGCCCAGAAGAATAATATTATAATCAAAGGAGCATCATATCAAGCATTTACTGCATTTGCTGCAGCACAAACCAACCATCCTTCGATTAGAACGATAATTACTTATGTGCCTGCAATGGGGCTTTACGAATCAACTTTTACTCCTGATGGGATCCTTTATCTTTTTGGAAGACTTTCGTGGAACTTTACTCATGGTACCGAATTAGAATCAAGAAAAACGGAACTTTTCAATGAGATTATCCAAACAAATCCAAAAACCCTTCTTCATTTGCCAGTAGTTGAAATGGATAAAGAAATTCAATTTAAAATTAATAATTGGTCAAAACATATTAGTGAAATTAAAAATAGTACCGAATTGAAAAATAAGACTTCGATTAAACTTGAAAATATTAATATTCCAGTTTTACATATAGGTGGTTTAAATGACCCTTTTATCGAAGCCACAATTAACAATTTTACTAAGCTTAAGGATAATAATCAATCACAAAAATTAATAGTAGGCCCATGGACTCATGATGTGAATCAAGGAACTTCATTAGGGTTCCGTAATTTTAGTAAAAGATCAATCCTAGATTTGGCATCAATTGAAATCAATTGGATAAAAAGTTGTTTACAAGAAAAAGATATTAATATGGACGAAAGAGTTTTGTATTTTATCATGGGAAGTAATAAATGGCTTACTAGTGAAACATGGCCACCAAATCATAAGCTTGAAAAGTTATACTTTTCTAATTCCGAGAATGCATTAGTAACGTTTCCAAAAAATGATGTCGCTCAAAATTATTACTATAACCCTGAAAAGCCTGTTCCATCGTTAATAGGTCCAGTTGATCAATCAAAAATTCAAAAGCGTAATGATGTTATTGTATATTCATCTGAACCTTTTGATAAAGACATCAATATAGTAGGGTCACCAAAGGTTAACTTATTTGTTAATTCCTCAGCTACAAACACTGACTTTATAGTCAAATTAAATGAAACTTTACCAAACGGGCAATCAATATTAATTACATATGGTGCTATACGAACATCTTTTGACAATAAACCTTATCCTAAACAAATCAAAATTAATTTAAATACTACTTCTTTAACCATAAAAAAGGGAAGTATCCTTACTGTTGAAATCACCAGCAGTTTCTTTCCATATATGGAAAGAAACTTAAATACTGGAAGGGATAATGTTTATGAAAAGGAACCTATAATTGCAAAGCAGAGTATATACACTGGCATTACTTATCCATCCAATATAACTTTACCTATATTAATAGAGGAGTGAAATTTAATTGGAAATTAATAAAACAATTGAATTGAAAAAAGCATTGTCTAAATTGAATGAAAACAAACCTAATAAACTTGTTAACTATGATGAATTAGTTAGTGATAGAACAGGAATCATTAAAAAGATAATAAAATTGGACATAGACCCTGGGTTACCCAAAAGAGCAAAAGCAATTGGAGTTAATGTATCAAACGCTAATAGACTAGGACAATGGCCAGCAGATCAAGTTGCTGGTGGGCATACCTTCGATTATGAATCTGCTACACATTCAGCTATAGGTGAAGCTATTGAAAGATACTGTGGAAACTACATTTCTTCTCCCCTATACCACGGCTCTTATAATGAACTAGTTTCAAAAGGAGAAAAAGCAATCAATCCCGATGAACTAATTTTGTATTCAAAGGAACAATATGATATGCCTGGATTTCCCTTTGTGCCTTTCACAAAAGATCTTCCTGTTAAATGGGTAAAGGGTTTATCACTTATAAGTGGGGAAACAATTATGGTTCCCGCTTCATTGGTTTATGTTAATTACATATATGGTGATCGTTCGTCAGAACCTGCAACAAATTTTCATATGTTTGCAGGTATTGCGTGTGGAAATTCTATTGAATCAGCAATTACTTCGGGATTATTAGAAGTAATTGAAAGAGATGCCACAATGATGTGGTGGTTATCTGATGGGGAAGTTGAATTAATCAAACAAAATGATAGCCAAATTGAGTATGTCTTGGAACCAACAGTAAAACGAAATGTTGAATGGTACTTGGTAAATATTCGTTCAGAATTCGAGTTGCCTGTTATAGGAGCCTTACTTGTGGATCATGACAATCAAATTGCAGGAATGGGATTTGCATGTAGGCCTAAGCCAATAGACGCTTTAATTAAGGCAGTAGGAGAAGGAATACAATTACATAACATTTCGAATGGAATAAAATTTTCTGATGGAGAAATGTGGAAATCCGTACAAAAAGGTGTGCTACATGATAAAGCATTGAAGCCATACAGAGATGATTTGCATTATAAGGACAGTTTTAGGGAGGATTATTTAGATATTATTGACCTTGCCCAACATTCACAAATATACCTTGATACTAGAATGTGGAAGGAGTTAGAAAGAATAACTAACTGTAAAAATAATATTGCTCTTAGGGATATCAAAATTCCAGAAGCAAATAAACTAGAAGATTACCTAAAAATAGTTGCAGACAAGGGGTTTGATGTAATCTGTGTAGATATAACAACTCCTGATATAATTCCAACTGGACTCAGAGTTGTGCGAATAATAGTTCCTGGATTAATTCCAAATGGTCCTGGAGGTTTTCCTTTTATAGATGAAGAAAGAGTGCTAAAAACACCATATAAATTAGGATTAAGAGAAAAAATCTTGACATTTAATGAACTTAATTTTTCGCCATTGCCTCATAGTTAGGTGGTTTACTTATGAACAATAGTTTAGTAGAAAGATACAAAAAACACAGTCAGAAAATCAAAACAATTTTTAGTATAAATAATATTGATTATGAATGTGAATTTTATCATTGGGATACTTTATTAAAAATAATAAGGGATAAGCTTGGCCTTACTGGTACAAAAAAAGGGTGTAACCATGGTCAGTGTGGCGCATGTACGGTCCTCGTTGATGGTAATCCTGTATATTCTTGTTTACAACTTGGTATAGAATGTAAATCAAAGAAAATAACTACTATTGAAGGTCTAGCTCAACAAAAAAAATTAAACAGATTACAAGCGTCTTTTATTAAAAATCATGGATTCCAATGTGGATACTGTACTTCGGGAATGATCATGGCAGCGTCTTCTTATATTTCTCAGAATAATATTACCGAGAGGGAGTCCATAAAGAGAGCACTTTCCGGAAATTATTGTAGATGTGGTAATTATTACTATATTGTTGATTCTATAATTGATGCAATTGGAGATGAACATTCTAATGAAAAATAATTCTTCTACTGATATATTTGGGAAAGAAATAGTAACAGGTAAAGCTAAATTTACAGGTGATATTCAATTAACAAATATGCTCCATGTAAAAATACTTCGCAGTCCTTATCCTCATGCAGAGATCTTAAGTATAGATACTAGCGAAGCTTTTGCTTTACCAGGGGTAGAAGATATTATTTCATATAAGGACATAAAAAAATATAATACAGATCGACCCTATTTAACAGATAAGGCAAGATTTGTAGGTGATGCAATTGCTGCAGTAGCTGCAACAGATCCTTATATTGCACAACTAGCACTTAAATTGATTAAAGTAGAATGGAAACCTTTGCCCTTTACTTTGGAACCAGAAGAGTCAATGACTGAAAAGTTTAAGATTCACTCAAAAGGGAATGTAGCAGGATTCAATGGACCACAATCTGCTAACATACCAACCTATGAGTATACAATAGGAGATATTGAAGAAGCATTTAAAGAAGCAGATATAATATTGGAAGAGGAATACGAAACTAACTATCAATGTCATGGACACATTGAACCACATTGTTGCATTGCATTAGTGGAAAAGGATTGTATTAAGATTTGGAATACAGTACAAAGCCCTTTTTCAAATCAAAGTTGTCTTAGCGAGATTTTTGATATACCAGAGGAAAAAATACAAGTTACCTGCCCATATATTGGGGGAGGATTCGGTGGTAAGGATTCAGAGAGTCTTGGTAAAAATCATTACGATGCAATTGCTATTACTCTAGCAATGAGAACTAAGAAGCCTGTTAAATTAGAAATAAACCACAGAGAAAACCTGCTTTACTTATCAGTAAGAAACCCATTTAAATTTAAAATTAAGATTGCTGCTAGAATGGATGGGAAAATTTTAGGTTTTGATGTACTTGCAATTCAAAATACTGGTGCTTATGCAGATGATGGTCCTAAAGTATTAGCAAATGCTGGCGAAATTCTAAATAGTACCTATAGAGATACTTCAATGAAATTTGTTGGTTTTTCAATTTATACTAATTCACCAGTTGGTGGAGAAATTTGGGGTTATGGCAGTCCACAAATTACTTTTGCAATTGAAAGCATAATTGACAAATTAGCAAATAAGTTATATATAGATCCTCTAGAAATTAGGAAAAAAAATCATCGGAAAATCGGCGATCCAGTACCAGGTATTTATGGAAAAGTTATGACAATAAAAGATGTTGATTTGTCACAATCAATAAAACATGGAGAAAAACTAATTGATTGGAAGAATAAAAGAAAATTTAATACCGAGAATACGTTTGAGAGAACTGTAGGATTAGGTATGAGAATTGCTGCAGAAGGCACAGGAAAAGATGACAGTAACGGATTAATAATAATAAATCCAGATGGACAAATAAAAGTTCCATTAGGAGTAGGGAATATGGGAACGGGTTCAGTAACTGCAATAGGTATGTTAATTTCAGAAGTACTCAATGTTCCATTAAATAAGTTAAATATAACCTGGGGAAATACAGAATTAGCTTGGGATGCAGGTGGTGATAGCAGTAGGGCCATTCATTGTACTGGTCAAGCATACTATAACGCTGCACTTGATACGAGATTTCAATTATTAAAAACTGCATCTATTTTTTTCGATACTCCTATGGAAAATTTAGAAATAAAAGATTGCGTTGTATATAAAAAAGATAGTGAAAATATATATGTATCATTTAAATCGTTAGTAAATATAGCAGAAAAACGTAATAGTTTTAGACCATGGTTTGGTGGTGAAAAGGGAGGAAGAGTCCCAGAAAATTATAAAATATATGGAAAAGAGATTGTTTTAAGAAAGAGCACCTTAGATTTAGCAATGAAGGCTGAGGGAATAATTGGATTGGGATTTGGCACTAGACTATTGGATATGAATTCATGGGCAGCTCAGTTTGCAGAGGTGGAAGTTGATTTGTTAACTGGAGAAATAGAGGTTAGTCATGTATTAACCTCTACAGATGCAGGAAAAATAATAAATTATCATGGTGCATCTAAACAAATAAATGGTGGAACACTTTTTAGTTTGGGTCTAGCCTTAAAGGAAGATATAGTAATTGATAAGAAAACGGGTATACCATTAACAACTGAGTTAAGACAAGTGGGTGTACCATCATTTTTAGATGCACCAAACATAACTTCATACTTTACTGATTCTAATACTAGTAATAGATTTTTTTCGAAGGGTATCGGGGAAACTGCTGTTCAAGCCGCCGCTGCAATTGCTAATAGTGTATACAATGCTACTAGTATTCAAGTCAATACCCTTCCATTAACAGCAAGTAAACTTATAAATAAACTAAAAATAAATAGTGAATGGTGAACTCAATGGAAAAAAATATTGAAGATTGGAGAAACTGGTTTGGAGCAAATCAAGGAATAGACGAGCCCTATCCTTTTACTATTTTACACCCAAATTCAGTTAGTGAAGCTTGTACATACCTATCTAAATACCCAAATAATATGGTATTTAGTGGCGGAACAGAAGTAGTTAATAATCTAAAAAGGGGTATAATTACTCCTGAATATTTAATAAGCTTGTCTAGAGTTCCAGAACTAAAAGGAATAAAGTTAATTAATAACGAGATTCATATAGGTTCAGCAACAGTTATCAAAGAGATTATTAACAATAATTCTGTTAAAGTAAAGTTACCAGTTCTTTATGAGGCTTGCTTGGAAGTTGGAGTAGAACAGATAAGAAATCAAGGGACTATTGGAGGAAATATACTACAAGCTCCAAGATGCTTATATTATCTTTCTGGCTTTCCTTGTTTTATGAATTTTGCTGAAGGTTGTCCAGCGGAGGAATCTGAACAATTTGAAGACATACAAATTTTTAACGAAAGTTCTTACTGTAAAGCAGTACTTGGATCTGATTTAGCTTCTGCATTAGTAGCATTAGATGCACGTATTGAGATTGCAAATTTAGATGGTTTATACACCAGAAAACTATCTTCAATTTATAGTGATATTAACATTTCAAGAAAGCTAAATAATATTAGTCCGTTTGAAATTATTACAAAAATTATTATACCAATTGACCAGGAATTAACAGGCACATACATTAAAAAAACATTAAAGAATTCTGGTGGGATTGGAACTGTTGGATTAGCAATTACAATGTCAATAAGTAATAATCAAACAGAGAAATCACGAATTGTATTTTCGGGGGTAGCTGCTCAACCTTTTAGAGCATCCTTTTTAGAAAGAATTATTGAGAATCAATCTATATATGAATTAAACGAAATTTTAAAGACTGAAATTTCAAATCTTAAAACCCATGATGTCCGCAAAAATATTAAATTGGGCATTTGTATTAGATTATTAGAAGAAGCCTTGAAAAGAATCCAAAAACATCAATTAACATAGTTAATAAAATCAGTCTTTTGGAAAGAATTCATTGTCAAAAAAGTTAAAGAGATAATAATTTTCAAGGAAGGGGTTTAAATATGGTAACCTCGGTTTATATCAAGGAGCTAACATTTTTAAGAAAAAATTTATCCATATATTTAAATTATTGGAGTTCTACTAATACACAATGGCAGCCGCATAAAGAAACATTTTCTACACACGACTTATTTTGCCATCTATGTCTTCTTCCGAAATGTTATAGTTTAATTTTAATGCCAAATAATGATGACGATGATGATATTCTAAAGTATTGGGGGGGGCCATGGAACTATGAACCAGATATTTTAGAGCAGGAGTTAGAATCTGGTTGTAATAAATTAACTAACCTCTTAAACAGAATGTCTATAGAAGACTTGACTAAAAAAAAATATAAGTGGCCTTTCGGTGAGCCTCTCACAGCACTAGAACATTTACATAATATGTTTACTCATGTATATCATCACAGGGGACAACTACATTTATATCTAAAATTACAGGGTGTACCAGTAAATACAAACACAATTTATTCAACGAATTAGTTTTTAAAACCCGACAGGTGGTAATTGGATTTATGTGACTAAACAGGAGTATAACTATTGGATCGTCAAGTTTTCTTTGACACATGGACGACACGATAACCTGCAGCCAAGTTATAAAGGAGTTTTCTGTTAATTGAGTGATTTTAATGGAAGCGAGCAAATTCAGGATTAAATCAAAAATGTAGGCAAGGAATAAATCGTTGGTATGACCTTTTGTGTTCTGTCATAACCTTTGAACATAAGAAAGAGGATAAGTTGGAGATGTTTAAGCCTTCCAAATTAGTTAAGAAAAGAACTTAACCAAAATAGTGAAAATTGATAAAAATAAATTAGTTGGAGATACTAGATAAAAAACCTTTTCCATTAAATTTTCTATAGATAGTGTCTTTTCACTATATTATTTATATCCGCCTAATGTTCTAACAATGTCCAAATCTAATTTAGTATCAATATCATAATGACCTATAGGATTTTTCATATGGATAAAATGTACTCTGGATAAATTATTTTGAATTATTTTAATAGCACCTTTGTCTCCTGAAAGATTGAAAAATTCTTTGTATAATGATGAATCAAATAAAACAGGGTGGCCAGGCACATTATTATACAATGGGCGAAAAATTTTATACCTTGCCTTATTTTTTAAATAGCTTTCAATAATACAGTTTACATCCCTTGAAGTTATCAATGGTTGATCACCAAGAAATATAAATACTGCATCTGTATCAAAATCCAAAATATTAGTAATACCGTATTTTAAAGAAGAAGATAAACCTAAACTTGGATTAAAATTTCTTACTAAAAAAATTTTTTCTATTTCGTTTTTTTTCATATGTATCATTAGTTGTTTTTCTATTTCTATTGAGTTGTTACCTGTTACTAGAATTATAGGAAAAACACCGTTATTTAAACAGAGCCGAACTGGATATAAGAATAGGGGTTTATTGTCTATATTAATTAACATTTTTGGTTTTTTCATTCGTGTGGAGTTACCAGCAGCGACAATTATTGCTCCTATTCTATCCGTGTACTTTCTCTTTTCCATTTAAACTTTCCTCCGTCCCTCCATTTTTTAACATTATTAACTGTGATATTATACTAATTGCTACTTCATAAACCGTATCTCCAGCTAAATTTAAACCAACAGGAGCATAAAGGTTTTTAGGTTTTTCTTTAAAATCACTTAATAAAGTGTCTATCCTTTTGTTAGAACCTAAAATACCTATGAATTTTGAATTAACTTTGACTGCTTTCATTAAACTTATTCTATCCCTCTCTAAGTTGTGATTCATTATAAGCCACCATCCATGGTTTAAAAAACCATCCTCTATTTCATCTAAACTATAAATATGTTTATCGGCAAAAGGAAATCTAGATTTATTATTAAAATGTTCTCTTGGATCTATAATTGCTACAAAGAAGCCAATTTTTTTAGCTAATTCAACAATAGGAATTACATCATCATTTGCCCCAGCAATAAATAATTTTTCAATTGGCTCAATTTTCTCCACAAAATATGTTTGTTTATTATAGGTTGTCAATCCTGTTTTATTATGAAAAAGTTTATTACTTTTATCTGTAATAATATGATTTCCTTTTGTTAAGTCGAAACCTATGTAAAATGTATCTTGTGATTTAATTAAGTTAATAACTTTTCTCCAGATTTCATTTTCATTTAACATAGGAATAATAGCAATCTTAACACTTCCTCCGCACCCTAATTGTAAACCCCATGGTGAATCATCGTTTGAGTCAATTTCGATGATTTTTGGACCCCTTTTATTAATTACTTCATTTGAAATTTCTAATAAACTGTTTTCTAAACATCCTCCACTAATAAAACCATAGCTTTCTCTAGAAGAAGAAACTATCATCTTTGCACCTGTTTTTCTATAAGTAGATCCTTTTTTTTCACATAAAATAAGTAATGCTACAGAATCACCTTTATCCCAAAAGTATTCTGCCTTTGTTAATAAATCAATAAATTCACTAGCCAAGCTCATATAATCACCTTCAATATTAATAATTTTAGTGTAAATCATGATAAATTCTCTTTATGTGCCCAACGACACTACTTTTGATAATTTTTTACTTTTAAAATAAATAGATAAAGCTGAAGGGGGTCTTTGCAATTAATAAATTCAAGACAAGTGTTTTAGCTATTAAACCTTTTAGATATTTTTTTGGAGCTCAGCTTGCTGCACAATTTGGAGATAGTTTTTCCTACATTGGTTTACCTATATTAATTTATAGTCTTACAGGCTCAACTTTTGCTTTAGCTGGTTCTTTTATATTTCTACTTTTACCAAATATATTATTAGGGCCAATATTAGGAGGGATAGTAGATCGTTATAATAGGAAAAGAATGATGATTTTTTCTGATATAATGAGAGCTTTTTTGGTTGCTACTATGCCTTTTTTAGATAATATTACGCTAATTTTTATAATAATAATTTCTTTATCAATTCTTGATATTTTGTTTGACGCTGCAAAAGGTGCAATCATACCAAATATAGTACCCAATGAAAAAATTATTGACGCTAATGTTATTTCACAAACTTGGGGCCAAACTATATCTTTAATTGCACCTTCAGTAGCAGGATTAATTATATTTTTATTTGGTGTTCAATACGCTTTTATCATCAATTCTATGACATTTGTTATATCAGCTATTCTACTTTTAAGAGTTACATTGGATAATAAGTCTCAAAAAAATGAATCAAGTAGAGAGAAAAACCAAATTGTCAATAATTTTAAAGTTTCACTTAAGACAGTACGATCTAATCATATTCTATTTTGGGCAGTAGGGTTAATGACAGTTTTAGGTTTGACTGCTGTTCCTAGTACAATTTTAAGAGTTCCCTTTATAGAAGATAATCTATCAGGAACATCTGCGCATATTGGATACGCCTCCACGTGTTGGAGTCTTGGAGCCATGTTTGCAGGATTAGTTACTGCTAAAATAAGCAAAAAAATTGGGAAAATTAATACTATCATAATTGGAATGATAATAGCTTCTTTTGCTAGTCTTTCAAATTCAATAAGTACTTCAATTCCTGTATTTTTAATTGGGTCTATTTTTGTAGGAATAGGCAATGGAATAAGTCAACCAATGGTTTATACACTTTATCAAGAACTTATTCCCAATGAACTATATGGTAGGGTTCTAGGAGTAATTTTATCAATAACATCTTTTGTTAGCCTTTTTGGAATCTTACTAACAGGACCATTATCACAAATTATTGGGGTAAGGGAAATATATATATCAGCTGCTGTTTTAGCGGTAGTTATATCCCTATCGGCAAAATTCTTAATAAAAAACAATCCAGAGAAAACAAAAGATATTCCCTCATTTGATAAAGCATCATTATAATTTGTTTTTTTGTTCCATTGAAAAACTGCAAAGATTGAATTAATCAAATTCTAGTTAATTTAAAATTGACAAGCCCTCAAAGAAATTAACTTCCCCTTGTCATGTAGACAGTGGAGTATAAGGGGACTTAAACGGCTTTAATCCTATATATCATAGGGTTAAGGCCGTGTAGTAGTTCTTGTATAGTAATTATAAAAATGTATAAGTTCCATGTTATAGATTAAATCATTTGGGTTTCATTCTTTTGCAAAGAATACTTCTAACAACTTAGTCGCCCCACCACCAGAATCTAATACACTTCAAATCAATTAACATACACAGGTTATTATATTTGTATAGCTTATTACATATAATCGATCCTTCCTATAGTCACTACTGACATGTAATAGGCTAAAAAACCATATTTTAGTAGAATATAGGTATAATTTACCATGGAATATTATACAAAATTTGTTAAAATTATTAAAAAGGATCTAATAATTTCGAATTAATAAACTTGTGTTAATTGAACTCGAACTTTGAGAATTAAGGAATTACTTCTATTAGAGATGAACAGGGGGCTGGACAATGAATGGAAACCATTCTCCATCTATGTTGACTGAATTGGACTCCTTTATTAGAAAGAATAACCTTAAGATAGTCGATGGAAAGGCAAAACAAGTTTTAAAGTTAAGGGAAAAAGCTACATACTACGTTCTAGATGGCGAAATGGAACTAAGAGTTATTTATGAGAATGGAGAAATGAACATAGTAGATTTAATATTTCCAGGAGAAACAATAGAGGCTATTGAAGACAATGATACAACTTGTTTTGAGGTATTTACTACAACTGAGACAAAGTTATTGGAAATTGGAGAAAAGGAAATCTTAAACAATCCAGAAATTATACTCTTTCTGAATAATTTATTTCGAAAAAAATTGAGTAGATTAGTTATGTTAAAAGCGATTCAACAACAATACCGTGTAGAGGATAGAGTGCTAGGCCTTTTTAACTGGTATGCTAATCAATTTGGTACTAAAACAAATAATGGGATTTTGATAAATATTCGTATAACGCATCAACAAATTGCATTATTTGTTGGATCAACAAGGCCTACAATAACGAGGATAATCAATAAGATGAGTAGACTGAATATTTTAAAAAGGGTAAATGTTAATGAGCAAGAAAGATACTTACTATTACTATAATTGGATTATTTTGAAAGGATTATCATAAATGATATCAGTTAATTCTATCTGCTTAACCAATGGACTAAAGTTAATAATTAGGCAATCTAATCATTTCAAAAGCTCTACTTTGTCAATTTGGTATGGGGCAGGCAGCATTACTGAAAGTAATGACAATATAGGTATATCTCATCTTCTTGAACATTATCTTCATCGAGGTACAAAGACATATAAAAATCCATATAAAAAACTTTTCCCGACTTTAGGGGCAACATTTAATGCATTTACCACAAGAGATTACACATGTTATCATTCATCTTTTCCAAGTCAATTTTTGGAACAAGTTTTTCTATTTGAAAAGGATAGAATGATCAATAGTGAATTTAAAACAGATGAAATAGAAAAAGAAAAGGAAATAATTAATGCAGAAATAGGAATATATAAAAAGTTAAGAAGGAGCAAGGTTAATGATTTTATAAACCATTATTATTACAATAACCATCCATACTCTTATCCAGTAATTGGGACAGAAAAAACTATACAAAATATTAATATTAAAGAGTTGGAAGAATATTATAAGGTACATTATCTAAATACAAGTACTGTATTAGTTTTAAGTACTAATTTAGAACAAAATTGGGTTACTGATAAATTTAGTACCATCTTTTCTAATATAAAAGTGCGTAACATGGGACATCGTTTGCTATTATATAAAGAAAATATAGTTGGACCAAAGAAGATTGAAATTAATAATCAGTTTTTAGAAATTGTCTATTTTGCTCCTGCAGCGGAACATGAAAATTTTAATAATTTTATGCACTTGATGCATTTGTTAAGTGGTATAAATATTGACACATTTAATGTATTAAATAAACAGGTAACAGCAGGATCTTTATTATATGAATTTTTAATTAAAAGGGGATTTGCCAAGCAAGTTTGGACAATGTATACACCTTCTAGAATGAAATCAATATATAAAATTACTATTTTACCAATTAAGGATAAGGCATCAGTGCTAAATGAGTTTGATAAGTTGTTATCCAATATAAGAGAGGGAAACATTGACCTTAAATTCTTAAAATATGTAAAATTAAATTCTTTGAATTTATTAAATTACATAAATGCAAGTTCTACAACCGATTGTATAGAATTTGGAAAACTATACACTGTAGGAGGAAATTCTGCTGTGAAATTAATGGGGCCTAGTTTTAACTCTATACAATTAGATGACATTCAACAATCATGTGTAGATTGGCTTTCTGATAATAATAGAACAACTATCTTATAATTTAGCCCACTTGTAATTGAAAAGATGTAAATAAGAAGTAATAAATTTACCCTTTCCTATTGGTGTGTACAACTGATTGCACTTTTTTTGCGGAAAGAAAATAATGACTTATCTCGCATTCATTGTTAGAAAAGGATTTGAACCCGTTGTTAATATCCATTTACGATTAATTGATTTTATAGATTTAACCATGTTAGTTCCAGTTGGCCCGTGAGTTGTCTATAGAAAGCAAAAAGGGACTTTCCACCCGAAATAAGAACAACAAAATTATTATTTGTTTTTGTTATATCGTGATAACCACTGATGAATGAAACGTGGTAAAACAAAAACTTATAAATAAAATCTATAAGAACCTATGGAAATCTAGTGTGATTTTAAGGGATATGGATCTGAAATTTTTCTGGAGAGAGATCTTACTACTAAGATATAGGAGGAAGTTCATGAATGACTGGGAAATAGTATCTGATTATGACTCTGGGATAAATAAAAATACAATATATCGGCAAGAATTTGTAAATGGATTAAGGATACTAGCTATTCAAGATGTTTCTAGTTCTATTTGTGCGTATGAGATACAAGTAGATTTATTTTCAGATATCAAGAAAATTAAACCAGGAAGTATGGATCTTCTATATATATATTTCATGAATTATATAAAGTATCGACGTATAAATGAACAACTATATAAAATTGGTGCTAATTTAAGTATTTCTATTAATAACTACAATCTTAAATTAACCTGTTTTACTAATTTGAAACAACTGTTAACAGCAATCAAAATTGTTCGCTCATTACTTATTGATATAGAATTTATTCCCGCTTTATTCGAATTTGTAAAAGAAGAATATAAAAGAAAAATAAAATTTAAAGAAAATGACGCTATAACACTTTGCAAGAAGTCTTTTTTTGAAAATGTTTATTTAGAAAATAACCCTCTGAAATATTTATATACATATTGTAACAATATATCACTCTCCGAGTTGCAGAACTTTTATTACGAAAGTTTCACACCAAAAAATACTATTATTGCAATAACGGGACAATTAAGTCCCAAGCAGATAACTGAATATTTTTTTAATGAGTTTAAAAATTGGAGACAATCGAACTTAGAACATGATCAGAAGGGTATATTAAATAGTTATAGATTGGGACATAAACAAATAATTGATTTAAATATAAGTAATATAAAAAATGGACATATAATTGTTGGAGTTCCAGGTTTTAATTATTCTAATAATTTGTATCTACCTGGCATGGTAGGTAATTTTATACTTGGACAATTAGGTTTGCTTGGTAGGTTAGGGGAGTTTATTAGACAACAAAGTGGATTAGTTTACAAAATTAAGAGTGAAATATTACCTACTAAATATCCTGGTCCTTGGTGGATAGTTTGTGATGCAAAAGTCGAAAAGAAAGATATTGTATTAGGCATGATTTTAGAAACCATAATGGAATTAAGAGATAAGGGTCCTACTCAAGAAGAACTTAATCTTTCCATAAACAGTATATTAAATTCTCTACCTGTCCGCTTAAGTCATCCAATAACACGCACAATGAAACTCATTGAACTTGAATATTATGGTTTAGGACTCAACTATCTAAGAGAATATAAAGATAATTTATTATCTTTGACAACAAGTAGTATTAGAAATGCCTACAGAACTTTTTTTGATGATAAAAATATAACCATAATACACACATAGGAGGCTGAAAATGGAAAGCATAAAAATTTTTACAGGGGATTGCGGTGATATCTTTTCAGATCTAGTTAACCAAAAAAGTAACGAAAAAGGATTCAAACTTTTAATATTAGACTTACCAATAGAAGGAATTCTTACACCAGATCGTAGCAAATACTTGCAATACCTACACAGTAGAATATCTTCGGCAAAAAAATTACTATCTTCTGATTCTATGATAGGTATTTATACAGATTGCAGAGTATCTCACCATATAAGATTGTTAGCTGATGATATTTTTGGCGAAGATTCCTTTAGAAATGAGTTATATGTATATAATACAAATTTGAATGTTTCAATGAAACAGTGGAGTAAGATGAACAATACACTAACTATAGAAGCTCAAACTATTCTTTTATATTCCAACAGACCATCATTTATTCCAAAATATCCTGGTAAATGGGAAACATTAACCCTCTATAATAAAAACGGGGAATTAATTAGTGGGCATTCTGAAGAAAAGATGGCCAATTATCAGGAAGGAGAAACTTTAGAAATTGGTA
Organism: Bacillus sp. JJ1562; assembly: GCF_036962705.1. NCBI lineage: Bacteria > Bacillati > Bacillota > Bacilli > Caryophanales > Bacillaceae > Bacillus > Bacillus sp. JJ1562. The sequence continues at coordinate 19,641 of NZ_JBALOQ010000068.1, read as the reverse complement.
AATCAAGTGCTATAAAAGCTATAAAGAATTATAGAGATTATAAAATGAACTATTCAAAAAAGATGTCAATAGATTCCTATTACGAAATGAGAAAAAGAAAAGATGAAAACGAGGAAGTTGAATTTTTAAGAAAAATAGATGATACAATTCAATTCTATTTTCCACCTAGCAAACATGAAGCTACAACTAACTTTTGGTTAGATGTTCCAGAAAACCCGATAACTACGACTCACCCAGATGAAAAACCTATAGGTCCAGTTGAACGCCTTATTGAATGGTATACAGAACCTGGCGATTATATTTTAGATCCATTCCTAGGGTCTGGGACTACAGCAGTAGCTGCAAAGTCAAATTATAGAAATTTTGTTGGAATTGAAATAGAACCTCAGTATGTAAAAATGGCAGTTGATAGATTAAATAAGATTAATTTAAGGAGTGAAGTAAATGTTTAAAGAAGATTATTTACAAGGCAAAGTGGCGTTAGTTACAGGTGGAAATAGAGGAATAGGTCGTATTATAGCTATAAATTTAACAAAAGCGGGTGCGACAACAATAATTCTAGGAAGAGATGAATATCAAAATGATTTAACACTACAAGAACTACAACAAATTAATACAGAGTGCATGGCAGTAAAAGCAGATATAACCTCTGGTGAATCCGTAAAAACAGCGTTAAATACAATTAGGGAAAAACTAAATCACATAGATATATTAGTAAATTGTGCGGGAGAATCTGGACCAAATAAATCTATTATTAATCTTACCGAACAGGAATGGGAAGAAACTTTAAAGTCAAACTTAACCGGGCCATTTATAATAACTAAAGAAGTTGTAAGCGATATGATTAAAAATAAGGAAGGCCATATCTTTTTTATTAGCGCAATTGGTGCTAAAAGCGGTATGCCAAATAGATCTCCATATAGCTCGGCTAAATCTGGCTTAATAGGATTAGCTAGATCTTTAGCGAATGAATTGGGTGCCTATAATATAAAAGTAAACACAATCGTACCTGGTACTGTTGAGGGAGATAGAATTAATAGAATTGTTGAGGAGCAAAGTAAGAAAAATAACATACCATTTGAAAAATATAAAAGTTTAATGGCACGCAACTCCTCATTAAAACGGTTTGTTGATGCAGAGAATATTGCTGCAATGATTGTTTTGCTTTCTGGAAGCAATGGTTCAACTATTACTGGAGAGGATATAAACATAAATGCTGGAGCATATTTTGGTTAAATTACTAATACGAAAACAAGTAATACTTAAAAAAACATCTAGTGAAAAGATAGCGTGGATTTTGTAATCTTTAAACCAACCATTTGAATTAATGTACATATGCCTTAAAGAAGTAAACTTTAAATATATAAGGAGCCTCTTTTATGGGAAAAGAAAACACAATTTATAATAGGCATAACGTTCCAATTAATGAAACATGGAGACTAGAGGATATTTATCCGAATTTAGATAGCTGGGAAGAAGATTTTATTAAGGTAGAGAGTTTAATTGAGGAACT
>NZ_JBALOQ010000068.1:0-18009 GCF_036962705.1 Bacillus sp. JJ1562 | reverse complement strand
ATATATAGCAAATTATATATTTTTGCAAAACTAAAATTTGATATAAATACAAAAGTATCTGCTTCACTAGAATTATATGAACGTATTTCAAATTTGGGTCAAAAAATTACAGAAGCTAATTCTTATTTTATTCCTTACTTACTGAGTTTAAATGAATCAACCCTTAAGAATTATATAGAACAAGTAGAAGGTCTTAAAATTTATAAAAATAAATTGTTTAATGCATTTAAATTTAAAAAGCATACACTCGAGAAAAAGCAGGAAGAAATTTTATCACAAATGGAAGTGAGTTTATCATCTCCAAAGAGAATTTTTGATATTTTATATAATATTGACATTGAGTTTGGGGAAGTATCTTATGAAGATAAAACAGAAAAGCTTACTCGAGATTCTTACTCCAAGCTGATTATTAGCGATAATAGAGACATACGAAAAGCTGCATTTAAAGCCTTTTATGAACCGTATACCAAGCTTAATAATACTCTAGCTGCAATATTTTCTACATCTGTTAGAAATAAAGTACATATCGCTAAAATCAGAAATTATTCTTCTGCAATTGAAAAAGAGTTATATTCCGATGAGGTACCTTTAGAGGTTTATGAGAACCTAATTAAAACGACTAAAACCAATATAATGCCCTTACAAAAACATGCGGAAATATATAAAAAATTACTTGGACTTGAAAACCTAAGTCAATATGATTTAAGTGTTCCTATAGTCCAAAGTCATAGAAATTTCATCTCTTATGAAGAAGGTTTTTCAACATTAGTGAAATCTTTAGAACCATTCGGAGAGGAATATATAGCTGCCTTAATGGAATTTAAGGAAAAACGTTATATTGATGTAAGGGAAACTCCTGGTAAGCGTTCAGGAGCTTATAATATTGGATTGTATGGGGTACATCCTTTTATACTTCTAAATTATAAGGATGATTTAGTAAGTTTATTTACTTTAGCACATGAGATTGGCCATGGGGTTCATTCACTTTTCTCTGCAAAAAATCAGCCCATGGTTAATTCTAAATATTCAACTTTAATAGCGGAAGTAGCATCATCAGTGAATGAGATTATGTTGATGCGTTATTTACTAGAAAAAGTGGATAATGAAGAAACAAAAAAACAATTATTAAATCATATTATAATAGGGTTTAAAGGTAGTTTTTATACCCAAGTTATGTTTGCGGAATTTGAAAAAATAATTCATGAAAAAGTGGAAAATGGCGAACTATTAAGCGCTGAAGTATTAAATACAACATATGAAAATATTTTTACAACTTACAATAAAGATGTTTATGATGAAGAATTGAAATATGGATGGTCTAGAATACCACATTTTTATCGACCATTTCATGTTTATAAATATGCTATTGGATATTTGTCAGCTATGTACATTGCCGATAAAATCCTATCAGGAGATAAAAACATATTGGATAACTACTTAATATTTTTAAAAAGTGGATGTTCTAAACCACCGTTAGAACTACTTAGATCAATAGGCATTGATTTAACTAGTCCTGAACCTATAAATTATGCATTGGACATCTTTAGCGGTTTGGTTGATGAATTTTCTTCATTTATTAATGAATATGTCTCTTCACCATCTTCCTAATACTCACAATTTCAAGGATCAAAATTACTAGAGATTGTACCTTAACTAAAATAGTCCCTTCCGTTAGCTATTTGGCAGAATTGAAACGGTACCACCAGTCATATACATCTAGAGTAAAACTGTAGAAGGGCCAGCGTTTCTTTGTAGTATTTTTCTTTCCTTGTAAGGGCTTATAAACATTAAATAATACATGTTTATCAATTGAGAATCTGAAAATTATGTAATTCGGTAATTCATTACGAACAACATGTGTTGTTTAATATTTAAAGGAGAGTATAATATGGTAAAGTATTCAAGAATTGATTTAACTGAAAACATTTTAGATAAAGTTGCTAATTTGTATAAAATTGTTTGGGATTCTGCGGATCCATTAATAAATGAGCGATTATTAAAACATGCTAATTACGATGGTTTTAAAGGAATAGTTATACTCTCAGATGAAGAAGAAGCTATAGGATTTTCATACGGTTATACATCCTTACCTGGACAGTTTTACCATGAAAAATTAGCAAAGGAATTTAGCTCAGAAGAATATAACAAATGGCTAAAAGATTGTTTTGAATTTGTGGAATTAGCAGTTCATCCTGATTATAGGCAGCAAGGTTTTGGACGAATATTAGTAAATGAATTATTACAAGATATCAAAAATAAAACAGTAATATTAACAACCCAAGTAAATAATAGACCTGCACGCTCCTTATATGAAAGTTTAAATTGGATTTGCTTAAAGGACCAATTTTTCCCAAGCGTTAAAGATAATCCGTATATTATAATGGGTAAGAAGTTATAATAAATTTTATTTTTAAATACATATTACAAAGTGCGTTGATCCATGAAGGATTAATGCACTTTTTTGTTAAATAAGAATGAATTGGGCTAACGGGTTAAAGAAGAGCAAAGGATAATAAGAAAAAACTAGAGTTCGAATAATAAGGGGTTCGGATTTGAAGTACAAAACATTAAATAGCATTACATTTAGCAATCAAATTAGAGGCAATTTAACAGAGTAAATAACATAATATTTAGTAGATGAAAAAGAGCATTGTTCACCATAATGCTCTTTTTCATCTTTTTTTCAAAAACATTAACGGAAAATATCCATTTATCAAAACAAATGTTATAATGTTTGAAATTATTGGAATTAAATAACAAACGGAAAGGCTGATAAGAATGGCATATGTAATTCGTAAAATGCAACAAGAAGATATAAAACAAGTTCAAAATGTGGCAAAAACAACTTGGAACGCTACTTACGAAGGAATAATTCCTTCAGAGGTACAAGAAAGCTTCTTAAAATCGGCTTACAATGATGAAAGAATGAAGCAACGGTTGTTAGAGTGGTACTGAAGTGAATTCTAAATAAAAACAATCAGACGCTTCGTGGGCTTTGATAATTAAAGCAAAAAAGCGTCCCAAATCCCTTCGTTATTCTCGAAGGGTATTTTTTTTCTACGACATAAAGACCGTATAATCCCAAAATTAAATGTGATATGCAGGAATTTTATTGGTACAGCGTAAACAATCGGAGGAGTAGAAGCAATACAACGGATATCCATACCGGAAAAACTCTTGCTTTCCAAAAGTAGATTGCAGAGTAGATTGGACCAAGGCCACCTGCTAACAGACCCTCCTAAACTTCTGGACTGTTTCAATTACGATATGAATATGGTTGTTCTCTGCAATGTCCTTAATTTCATAAGATAGCTTTCTTGTATGGCTAATCTCTACAATTCACCTAGCATGAATAAAGACCGTTACTCAGTAATAATCAGGTAATGGTGGTTCTAGGTAAATACATTGTCATTAACTTTTGGGAATAAGAATATTGATAATTATCAATACTTCTTAGGGGGCTAAAATTTGTACAATAGATGGTATACAAAGGAAAAAGAAAATGATGAACAATTACAATGCGATTTATGTAAAGGTTGGGATAAATATATTTATAATGTTCAATCGAGTTTAGAACATAAGGAGATAATAATATGTTTTCAATGTTATCATGCCAATGATAAACAAAAATACTTTGATGATATATTATAAATTTAATAAATTATGGAAAAAAACCAAAAGGTTGGTAAAATTATAGTAAGTACCTTTTGGGAGGATAGAAATAGTGAAAAAATTATTTGGACAACCAGTAGGCTCTAGTTGGAGAAAGTGGGACTTACATATTCATTCTACATTTTCAAAAGAATCTTCATCAAAGCTGACAGTAGAAGATATATTTAATTCTGCAATTGATAAAGAAATTTCTGTAATAGCTATTACTGACCATTCAAATGTTGAGGGGCTTGATGCGGTTTGGAGAGTCTATGAATCATTGTTTGAAAAGGAAGGAGAAACCCTACAGTATAAAGATTATATTAATTTTATACCTGGAGTAGAGCTGAAAACAGATAAAGGAAATAAACCTATTCATCTTATTGCTTTATTTCCACAATATATAAATAAAGGAAGTTATATTGAGAAAGTAGATACATCTTTTTTAAAAACAGAGTTTCTAAGTAAATTAGATTGTACTGATAGTAATATTCGTGCTGCAGGGGATGGGGATTACAATAAAGGGTTACTTTCAATTACAGTAAATTTTGAAAGAGCTAGTAAGCTAGCAAGAGAATTAGGTGGTATAACGGTAGTTCATAATGGTTCCAAGTCCAATGGGTTTGATAATGGACTTGATCATTCGGGAATAGATCCATCTGAAGAAGAGCTACTAGCTACATTTAATTATCTAAAAACGAATCTTATGACTGAATGTATAGATGTGTGTGAAATTCCTTCATTGAGTAAATCAAACTTAAAAGATAAAGAATTTTATCTTAGACAATTTAATAAACCATGTATTCATTGTTCAGATTCACACTCAGAGTTTTTGGGAGAAAAATATACCTGGATTAAAGCAGACCCTACATTTGAAGGATTAAAGCAAATAATTTTTGAACCAAATAACAGAATACATTTAGGCGAAAATCCCCCACTAGACCCTATTTATAAAATTGACAAGGTAAAAATCAAATTTCCAGAAAATACAAAATTAGGTGAAGAAGATTTTTGTTTAGCTGGTGATAGAGAAATGATTTTTAGCCCTAATTTAACTTGTATAATTGGTGGAAGGGGTAGTGGGAAAAGCACTGTTCTTAATCTAATACATGAAAAGTTACAACCCTCTGAAAATAGATTTTTCAACAACCATACTCTATTACTAAGTAAAGGGAAATCAATATCTGATTATATAACCATTGATAATGATGATGATAAAAAATATGTAGAGTTCTTGAGTCAAAATGAAATAGAAGAATTTGCACTTAACCAAAATAAATTCACTAAAGCTATATATTCTAGGTTGAAAAAATTAGATGAATCAAATGAACTACAAAACAAAAGTTTGGAACTAAACAATTATATAAATGAAATTAGGGAAGTGATCATAAATACAGAAAGAAGAAAACAACTTAATGAGAGTAAAGAAAGCCTTCTAAAAGAGATTACTACTAATGAAAGATTAGTTTCTTCATTAAAAGATGAAGAATATCTAAAAATAACTAATGAGATTCAATTAATAGATAAAGAATCTCAACAAATCAATTTTTCTAAACAGAGATTAGAAAATATCGTATTAGACTTAGAGAAGCTGTTAAAGAAATATAATGATGAATTAGAACCTAAGAATATCTATGATGAAAATTATAGTAAATTAGTTAGGTTAATATCGGACGAAATAGAGTTAAATAGAAATGATGATATTTTTAAAGAAATAACAATTCATAACGAATCTATAAAATTTAAACTTGAAGCTAAGAAGCATGAATTGGAGAGATTTTTGGTTTCTAGAGGATTAATTGGAGAGAATATTAAGGATGTTTCAGATGCTAATCAGAAAATAAATAAAGCAAAAAGTGAATTAGAAGAACTGGGAAAAGAGTTTTTTCAAATTGAGGCGGATCTAAGCTCTTTTCATTATAATGTCCAAACAAAATGTGAATATGAAGAAAAAATTTCAAATATGCTAGAAGAACTAAATAAGAAATTAGAAGAGTTGAACGAACATGTAAAAACAATAGAGTTAAAATATATTTTTAACAAAGAAGAAGCAAATGAAGTATTACTTGAAAAGTTAAAAGAAAAATTCCCAAAGAACGAAGCGTATAAACCCTTAAGGAATAGTGATTTAAAAAGGTATATATTCTCACTGGAGCCAGAAGAAGTTGAACAACAAGGTGATTTTCTTGAGGCTATGACTTCAATAGGCACACAAACTAAAACCTACAAAGCGTTAAGCGAATTTTTCGGAGATGAGAATAACTTTAAAATTTTTAAATTATTAATCAATGAAACTTATTCTGATGTTGAGCAGTTTAAAGCAATTAACGTTTATTACGATGGAAAGCTTTTAGAAAATACTTCTTTTGGTCAAAGGTGTACAGCTGCAATTGTTGTTCTATTGTTACTAGGGAATAATCCTATTATCATTGATGAGCCTGAAGCACACCTTGATAGTGGTTTAATTGCAGATTATTTAGTCGAATTAATTAAAGGGAGTAAACTGAAAAGACAAATTATATTCGCAACTCATAATGCTAACTTTGTAATTAATGGTGATGCAGAGTTAATACATTTCTTGGATGTAAGCGGAGACGGAAAGACAAATTTTAACTCTTTTACTATTGAAGATATAAACAACAGGGAAAAGCTTTTGAGGCTTGAGGGCGGAAGGTTAGCCTTCGAACAAAGAGAAAGAAGGTACCAATTTAATTAGTTGGTTACATTATAAAAGCAACAGTCTTTACCGAAGTCTGTTGCTTTTATAATTATCTTTCTAAGAGTTTTTTATATCACTAAAGTTTTACAGTTATACAGCGAACGAAGAAATAGCGGAAAATTAAGTGGAAAATGAAAGGGTTTATTTTAATGGTGCAGAAATAAATTACAATTGCAATACTTGCCAAGTCAAAGTGTATCGAATTGATGAAATTATTACCCAAAAATAAAATTTCAAAAAGACCCTGAATGCGTTAAAAGGTTTTTCTTCGATTTCAGGGTCTTATTTAATAGATATTAATAAATTCTTATAACATGGATTATATGAACTTAGAAATATCATCATATAATTTTTTGAAATTACCTAAGTATACGGCTTGTATATGATACAATATTTTACAGATGTAATATATTGGTGGATATTTATTAGAGGAGGAACAGTATGTGAGCGCTATCAATATTTGGAGATACAATGGATAAACATTTCCGGAACATGTTTGCCGTATCTACTAGGTGTTTATTATGAAATTAACCTTGAAACAAGACTTGTAGAAATTGAATATTCTATGAAGGGTGAATTTCAGAAGAATTATTTTGTGAGGTTTTAACTGTTATGGGGGTGTAGAGTTGATTTCTGAAGCAATTTTAAGAAGTATAGCTGACCTTTTTAATGGAGATACAGAGGAAGATTTTTTTAAATATAAGTCGGGACCTCAGTTGATAGATTTTTTTAATACCTATTTTGGTTATGAAGATTCATATGGACAAGGCTTTCCATCAAGATGGTATTTTACTTTAGATAAACTTGTAGACCTAATAAACAAGAAAAAGATTGATAGATTTTTTAGCTTAGTCCTAAGTAAAAGATACCTAATGGTTGAAAAGCAAATTTCAGAAGTTAATGCAGTGGTATTAAGTGAAGAGATACATCAAAATATGAATAATCTTTTAAAGCCAAATGGATTAGTTATTATAAAAAAAGAAGACAGATTTGAACTTGTTAGTGAAGATGAAGATTTGGTGTACGTAGGAGAAGGCGGATTTGCAATAGTTTATAGAAGGAAATCTAACGGACTAATAGTTAAGAAGTTAAAAGAAGAATTTCTTGTAAAGCAGGATATTAAGAGCCGCTTTAAAAGAGAGTATGACATAACAAAATCCTTAAATGATGTACCGGGAATTATTGAAGTTTACGATTTTAATTTAGATGAATATTCCTACACTATGAAATTCGCTGAACAATCATTGTTTGACTATGTTTCAAATTATGCTCACGACTTTGATGCCCAAAAAACTATGATTCGCCAAATACTTTTTGTAATGGGTATGGTACATGAAAGGAATATTGTACATAGAGATATTAGCCCACATAACATCTTGATAGTTAATGGAAGGTTACATATTTCTGATTTTGGACTAGGTAAAGATTTAGATATGTTTCATTCACATAGGACTGCATACACAAATTCATTTGGACAGTTATTTTATTGTGCCCCTGAACAGTTTATGCAGCTGAAAGTGGGGGATAAAAAAAGTGATGTTTATTCTCTAGGGAGACTAATAAATTTTATAGTAGGAAGCGACCCTAGGAATTATAATCACATACTCAGAAGCGTTACAGAAAAAGCTACGAATGAAAATCCGTTATACAGATTTGAAGATGCAAAAGAGCTACTAGAAGCTTTAGAGAAAACAATCTCTTACCATGAAAATAATGAAAAAATTCAAGAGGTAAAAGAAAAAATCAAAAATGGTTTTTACGATGAAGATGTAGAAAATTATATTTATGGTTTAAGTGCGATAGAGTTATGTAAAGATTTAGTTAATATTCCTCAGTTTATTAACTCAATTATGAAATTTATCGAAGACAATGATAAACGCAGTTTAGAATTAATAAAGATGATTGAAGATTCTTTTCGAGAGTATTGCGGCTTCTCATTTTCTTCATACGATATATTCTCGGAGCTAGCATATCGGATTTTAAAATCTAATGATTTTTCATACTTAACTAAAGAAATTGCTGCAAGGATATTAAACACAATTGCTACCGATGTAAACAGGTTTGAATCGCAAAGATTAATTGAAAGATTAATAGAAGGTGGATTAGAACCTAGTATTGAAGATATTCTTTCTGTTTAGTTTAAAGATAATGAAATCTGTTAATGTGTGTTGGAATTTGTTTTTATTGACTTGATTTCAGTGAATTAAGGTAAATTCTCTTTATTAGTACTTAAGTAGTTATATCAATTATTATAAGGAGCTTTTTTATGGAAGAACACTTAAACAAAGAGTATGTGTTGAATGAACTCTATAAGGCTTATAATTATGGTAACTTAGGTTTATTTATTGGTGCAGGTTTCTCTAAAGCAGTCGTTGATAATGGGCTAGATAATCTAGCTCTTTCTTGGGGAGAGTTAATTGATGAGGTTTGTGAGCGTCTGAATGTTAATGTTCCAAACAGTGAGGATATAAAGGGAATGTCTTACCCTGAGGTAGCAACAAGAATTTGTGAAAAGATTTCAGAGCAAGAAGGAATAAGTTATTTAGAGGCTAAAAATATCTTCAAAAAAGGAATCTGTGATTTTACAAATTGGCTTCCAAGTGAAGAAAAAAGGGAAACTTTTAGTCAATATTTAAATAAAATAAACCCTTCATGGATTATTACTACGAATTACGATTTAGTAATAGAAAGATTATTAACCGGTAGGAGTAAAACTCTGAGTCCAAAAGATAATCTGACACATCCCAAAAGTATAATTCCTATTTATCACTTACATGGTGTTCGTCATGAACCTGAATCAATAGTTATTACACAGGATGATTATATCCCATTATTTAGACCTAATGAGTATAGGCAAACTAAATTATCCTTAACAATAAAGGAGTCTACGACATTAATCTTAGGATACCAATTAGGTGATGTAAATGTACAGTCTGCTGTTGACTGGTCAAAAAATATATTCCCACAATCAAAAGAATATCCACATGAAATTATTCAGGCTATACGAAAGAGTGAACCTTCAAGTGAACCATATAGAAATATTAGTGGGAATATAGTTATTGAAATTAATGAAATTGAAGATTTTTTACAAGAATTAACCGACTTTTTCATTGAACGAGAAAATGAATATAACACTAAAATAGAAAAAATTAATGAACTAATAGGTAAATTAACCGAAAATAAAGCTGAACAGGTTGACAGATTTATAAAAAGCCAAGAACTAAGGTTAGGTTTACTTAAATTATTATCTAGATTTGAACAATACATGGTTACTCCCTATATTGACTTCATGTCTGCCTGTATAGATAAAACTTGGGAAAATGCTGCACCAGATGGAGCCTTTGATGCATATGACGATAATCTAAGAATTCTTCTTGATATAGTTATCAACTATGAGTATAAAAAGATGCCACCAGCTTTATTTGAATTTGTTTGTTATTCGTTGGATAGAGTGCTTGAGTATGTTGGAGATTATATTAGTCCTATACCATATGGGAAAAGTTTTAAAGCAACTAGTACTTGGCATAACAAGAAAAAGGAAATACCTCTAGAAATGCTAGAACAATTTTATCATTTTTCAAAATACAAATATTCTCGCCTCTTCAGAAAGGTTAAAGTACTAGTACCTCATGGTACTATCAAATGAGATTAAGAATAGCAAACCTCATTTAGATACACTACGGAGAACCGCATCATGAGTAAAGAATAAAATTAGGCAAGGTAAACACTACTACATCAAAATGTCTGCGATCACCACTCAAGCCATGTAGAAGCGGTCGCGCAGTTAATTTTAAAATAATCTACGATCACCACTCAAGCCACTTGTAAAATGTCACATTGTTGGAATTAAAAATGTAAATCCCAAATGGCTTGCATTTCCTTTATTTTGGGAAATGGGGTTTAATGAAGAATAATATTTATTCGGGCTGAATCAATAGTGATTCAGTCTTTTTTTGTAGCAGAATCCATAACAGCAAACTGTAATTCATTAAACCGTCTTATTCTTCTAGAAGATAATGCTCAGAACTATTTCGAACCAAGTACCAATCTAAATAAAACACTAACTATAGTACGGAATTGTCTATCTCTAGAAGGAGACAATATGACACCAGACCATACCAGAGATTAAAGAGATTACAGTGGTTACCTCAAAGATAACTAAAGGAGAGAATATCCCTTTCTCTGAAATCATTTCAGGAAAAGTAACATGATAAGAGGAGAAATTAAACATAAAATTAAAAAAACTTAACGATTATATGGGGAGGTGGAATTACACAGCTCTTATAGTGATTGAGTAGTTTGCATAATAATGTTTATAACATGATACATAACGGACAGGATACTCTACTGATTAAAATAATAATAATAAAACAGGTTTTTAGATGCATTACTAGAGGATCTACAACTAAAGGAATATTACAAAAATGTGCAATAATGAAGAGGGGAATTATCCAAAAGACACAAATTTCTACAAATTTTCCATATTTTCTGGTATACCTATTGTATTTTTTGTCTTATTAGTTAGAATTATTATGAATTACTTCAAATATTTGGCTATCATCTTATTAATATAATACTAGAGAGAGGAGGAGGAAAATGGATATGCTAAAGGATTTCTTCAATCCTTACGAACGTACAGCAAGGCTTTATCCGGCACTTATTATCCTTATTCCAACGTTTGTTACGGTTTACTGTTTATTTGAAGACTTTAGAGAACTTTTACCCATGGCTATGGGTTCAATATTTTTTTTAGGTTTTTCATATTATATAGGTAAATTAGCTCGAGAAATAGGAAAGAAAAAACAAGATAATTTAATTACTTTATGGGATGGCATGCCTAGTATAAGGTTTCTCCGTCACAGGGATGCAACGATTGATCCCATTACCAAAGCTAGATATCACCACTATTTAACAACTCATATTCATAACCTTAAAATTCCAACACCGGAAGAAGAATTAGCAAACCCAAAAGAAGCTGACAACATATATGCATCTGCTGTTAAATGGCTTTTAGCTAAAACCAGAGATACTCAGAAATATAGTTTGTTATTTCGCGAGAACATTAGCTATGGTTTTATGCGTAATTTTTGGGCTTTAAAACTAAGGGGAGTCATCATTAATTCCATAGTTTTAATTGCCACAGCGTTACTCGTTTATACAAGATATAGTTTTGATTATAAAATGATTCCACCTACTGTATGGTTATCAGTTTGTGTAACTGCTTTCGTAATAATATTTATACTATTGATAACTAAAGAAACTGTACATTCAAAAGCAAAAGCATACGCTCGAACTTTACTAGAAGTATGTGATGAAAACGATAATAATCAATAGAATGGGAGAGTGTGAGATGAGTATAATAAAATCATTTGCAGCAGGTAATGGAGACACGTATTATATCAAGCATAATAGTGATAATTTTACTATTATTGATTGTTTTCTTTTAGATCATAAAAAAGAAGACATTGTAAATGAAATTATTTCAGAGTCTGAAGGAAAGGATATTAAAAGGTTTATCTCCACTCATCCAGACGAGGATCATATACTAGGGTTAGAGTATCTTGATGAAAAGATGGGTATTGTAAATTTTTATTGTGTTGAAAACAAAGCTACTAAAAAAGATGATACGATTGACTTTGATAAATACTGTGAACTAAGAGATTCAGACAAAGCCTTTTATATTAAAAAGGGAGCTAGTAGGAAATGGATGAATCAATCAGATGATAAAAGAGGTAGCTCGGGTATTAACATCCTTTGGCCAGATGTGGACAACGAAGATTTCATTGAACAATTGGAAAAGGCTAAAAATGGAGAGAGTCCAAATAATATTTCAGCTATAATAAAATACAGTTTGGAAAATGGAGTTACTGCATTATGGATGGGTGACCTAGAAACAGATTTCATGGAAAAGATTAAAGAGGAAGTCGATTGGCCAAAAGTTGATATCCTATTTGCGCCACACCACGGAAGAAAAAGTGGGCAGGTACCTAAAGATTTATTGAAAATCCTAGATCCAAAAATGATTGTTATTGGTGAGGCTCCTGCGGAACACATTCATTATTACACTGACTATAATACAATTACACAAAATATGGCCGGGGATATTACATTTGATTGCTTAGCAGGAAAAGTTCGTATATATGTATCAAACGAAAATTATAATTTACCTTATTTAGATAAGGAAGACATAAATGATAAAAATTATATTGGAACTATTAACCTATAGGTAAAGGTTCCTTTTACGTAAAAACCCATAACTGTAAAGCCCTAACCTGTGGATTTAGAAGTATAAAACATTAAAATGGACGATGATTTGAGGTGCAATTTGTTCTTCTATTTTGGTGTTATTACAAAGATAATTTTAATATCAAAATGTAGTGTGGTTTGTAAGGGTTAAAACCTGAAAGTATGTAGAGCTGCAATTTAGTGTGCAAAATGCGATGCATTTTGATAGACAAATAATCTATAACCAATCAAAGGTCACCTCTCTTTATCTGGGATGTAGTTTGAATAAATTTAATGTAAGTAGTACAGGCATAAACGTTGTACAATTTTTCTTGGTTATATATATCATCATAAAACTCACCAGCACACATGTGTTGCGAGATACACTCTACACATGTGGAGTGTGTTTTATTGCTAAGTTACAAAGGAAAATAAACTAATTATGCCTGACAACAGTGTTTAAGAGGTTATACTACACTGTTTGTCAGGCATCTTCTATCTCCATGGGGCATTCTGTGAAACAAAAAAACGGGAAGTGCTAGGCACTCTTACAATACGATGTTCCCTTGACACTCCCACAACACATTCATTGCCAAAATCGCAACAATGCAATAAGATATATACTTATTTGTTGAAAGATTTTTTAGGAGTTGACACCATGAGATGGATTTTTCAGAAGAAATGGTCAGTTATCGGGGTTGCAATTTTTTGTTCGCTTTTGTGGGGGAGTGCCTTTCCTGTTCTAAAGGTGAGTTATGAAGAACTGCAAATGACCGCCGATGATGTAATAGCTAAGGTTGTATTTGCGGGAATACGTTTTTTATTTGCGGGTTTGCTGGTTTTAGGATTTTTATTACTTATAAAGCCGAAAAGAATATTGGTTTCGAAAAGGAGTTTTCTTATTCTCCTTTTACTGGGTGTGATTCAAACAGCCCTACAATACTTTTTCTTCTATAACGGATTGGCAAAAGTGTCAGGTATGCAGGGGGCAATTTTATCGACTGTTGGAACTTTTTTCACAGTTATACTAGCTCACTACTATTATAAAAATGATAGATTAACTTGGAAGAAATCAATTGGGCTAATTGCTGGTTTCTCTGGAATTGTGGTGGCAAACTGGGGGCAAGAGCTTAAAATGAGTTTTCAGTGGGATGGAGAAGGATATATGATTCTTGCAGGACTCACTGGTGCGATTGCAACAATTATGGCCAAGGAACTAACAACTGGCATTGATCCATTTGCAATTACGGGATGGCAGTTGAGTCTTGGTGGACTTGTCATGCTTATTATTGGTCTACCGATGATGCAAACCGGATCAATCATTTTTACACCAATTGGATGGGGATTATTAATATACTCTGCTGTACTCTCGGCTGTTGCGTTTGGTCTCTGGTATTCGTTGTTAAAGTATAATCATGCAGGTGAAATTACAATTTATAAGTTTATTGTACCGGTTTCTGGAACGATACTGTCTGCTATTTTCATACCCGGTGAAAAATTAAATTTGTATATTCTAGTGGCTATTGCCATGGTTGCGATCGGGATTATTGTTTTGAATTACCGTGGAAAAGGGAATAAAGCTATTAAGACAGCTAAAAGAAATGCTTCATGACCAAAAAAAGTAGAACAGTTGCATATATGTCCGTTCTCTTTTATAAAATGGGCTCAGTCTAAGGCAGTTGCGAATTGAATTATAGCCAGGCATTGGTAAAGCTATGATCCAAAATATCTGTTAAAATAGCAAAATAACGATAACGAATGTAATAAAAAGCTCGTTGTGCCTTTTTATAATATTACAGATTAGGAGAGATGACTTATTTACCTCGAACAACATCAAGAAATACAAGAGCCTCGATTGCATAATCCAAAGGGAAAAACACGTTTGGGGTTAGCACTTTTACTTGGGTTCCTTGCTTTTTTGGGGCCGTTTAATATAGACATGTATTTGCCTAGCTTTCCCGAGATTTCTCAGGATTTTGGGGCTGGCGCTACGCAGGTACAGCTTAGTTTAACCGCATGTTTAATCGGGCTAGCGATTGGACAATTAGTTGTCGGGTCGATTAGTGATGCACACGGCAGGAAAAAACCGTTGTTAATTGCTACTACTTTGTTTGCAATAGCTTCTATTCTCTGTGCATTTGCGCCCAATATGACAACACTGATCACAGCACGTTTTTTACAGGGATTTACCGCATCAGCTGGGGTTGTCCTTTCTCGAGCTGTAGTACGTGATGTATTCAGTGGCAAAGAGCTTACGAAATTTTTCTCACTATTAATGGTCATTAATGCTGTTGCACCAATAATCGCGCCTCTGTTTGGTGGAGCAATCCTGGCTTTTCCATCAGCAAGCTGGCAAACCATTTTTTACTTTTTAGCATTTATTGGACTTTTGATTGTGATTATCGTTGCCATGAAATTAAAGGAAACATTGCCACCGGAAAATCGTATTCCAAGTTCTATTTCTTCATCGATTATGACGATGGGCAGTTTATTGAAAGACCGTTCTTTTATTGGTTATGCAATAGTTGTCGGATTTGTACATGGTGGAAGTTTCGCCTATGTATCAGGGACTCCTTTTGTATATCAGGATATTTACGGGGTATCTCCCCAAATATTCAGTGTTCTATTTGGGATTAATGGAATAGCAATTATTACGGGGAGTTTTATTATCGGACGATTCAGTGAGATCATCCCAGAGAAAAAACTGCTTCAGGCAGCCGTTACGATTGCGCTGATGGCGACTCTCCTCCTGCTGATTATGACAATTATTAAAGGTCCGTTAGCGTCACTTGTCATATTGATTTTTATATACATGATCACCATAGGGATGATTATGACAAGCACCTTTACCTTGGGGATGGCCAATCAGGGGAACCGTGCCGGAAGTGCAAGTGCCGTATTAGGCATGCTCCCGCTGCTGCTTGGAGCGATTTTTTCTCCGCTTGCTGGCATTAATGAAACCTCGGCTGTTCCGATGGGAGCTATCATATTTACTACTTCACTCATCGGGTTTATCGCTTTCTTTACGCTGGTAAGAACGAATAAGGTAGAAGGATGAAATTGCTGTCAACTTACTGGATGAGGAGTGAACAAATTTTAAAAAAGTAAAAACCGAAAGAAGAGAAGTTTTTCTTCCGCTATTTTGTGGTATCATTTTTACAGTTAATTCCGTAATTTTCTGAGTAAAGTAATGAACAATTATTAATTAAATATTCAGTATGATGGTGGCCGTTACAAGGGTTGGTAACGCCTGTGTTGCCACATACACTTTGAACATTGCGAAGCGGTTGCGTGGTTGGAGTTATCATAATTATATTAAAAGAACGAGTTCCGATCTTGGTGGAACCCGTTCTTTTTTGCTTGTTAAGGTGAGTGTATCTCCCAACTAATTTTAAATGATGACATAAGAAATGTCGTATGAATTGGCAAAGTCACTTTCTTTATTTAACAAGGTCTTTAGTACTTTTATATAGGTTATTGAATAACAATTGCCATTATAAAAAAACAAATTCTTTTAACAAAGTGTGAAGAGTAAATTGTTTGACTATGTTTATTAAAGTAACTTGACACGTAACCTTATCGATATTGGTATGAAAAGGAAAATTGTATAGAGGAAAAATTTCGCGAATTAATAATTATCTATTCACGCAACAGATGAAAATACATATTTCTAATGTTTGTTAAGTGTCGATTTCTTTTATAACAAACCCTCTTGCAAAGGTATTAAAAATACGTATGAGACGATCTGTCATTTCACCGGGTGTAACATCAAAATCCTGCGCAATCCAGTCCTTAATTAACCCCGCCGTACCATATGCCATATAACGCTTTTGGCAGTAATCATCAACAGATGACACGTCGTATTGAATATCAAATTTATTTTTCAATAAATTAAATATCGCTTCAGGCAGTTGCTGGTGAATGTGTGGCAAGGTATCTTCTAATAGTAATAATGTAAAGTAATCACGGTGATCGTAAATATAATACAACAAATCGAAGGAGCTTGTTGTTAACTCTATTACTTTTACCCGACTATCACTTTGGTATTTAGACATGCTGTAATACTGAATTGCTTCGAACATTTCATCCATTAACTCTTCAACAAGCTCATATATGTTTTGATAATACACATAATAGGTTGTTCGATTATATTGCGCATGATCAACGATGTCCTTTACCGTAACAGCGCTAAATCCCTTTTTATGTACCATTTCAATAAATGCCTTTTTTAAGAAATTCTTTGTCCGCATCGCTTGGTTGGAATTGGATTTCATCATATTCCTCTCCTACTAGACAGATTCGATGGAAGTGTTGGTTTCCTCAACATTATAGCAAATATTGCGGATGGTATACAGAAAGAGAAACCTAGTAAACTATAAATGTAGCTAGAATTATTAGGGAAGTTAACAAATAATAAGATTTGAACAATTTGGAGGAGATAGTATGAGAGGTTGGCTATTTTCAGGTACAAATAAACCACTAGAATTGATTGAAAAAGAAGATCCGAAAGCGATTCCAGGTCACGTTGTGATAGACGTGAAAGCTGCTGGTTTATGCCATTCAGACGTTGCAGCATTACAAGATCCAGGTTGGATGCCACTTTTCCCAAATGGTCCTGTTATTATGGGGCATGAGTTTGCTGGGGTTGTTATTGAAGTGGGTGAAGGTGTAGAAAATATTAAAGTTGGAGACCGTGTTGGGGCTAACCCAATGAATAGAGAAACAAAAGTAACTGCTGGTTATAACTATGACGGCGGGTATGCAGAAAAAGTGCGTGTTCCTGCAGATCAATGCGTAATCATTCCTGAAGGCGTTTCCTTTGAAGAAGGGGCAGCTTCTACAGATGCAGGGATCACAGCTTATCGTGCTCTTTTCAGTATTGGACAAGCTAAAGAAGGTACAAAATTAGGAATCATCGGAATCGGTGGTCTTGGTCAATTTGCTCTACAAATGGCACTAATTAAAGGTTGCGAAGTGTACGCTACAGATGTTTCTGAAGGGGCTCGAAAGCTTGCTGAAGAACTAGGAGCTCATAAAGTATTCGATACTGTTCTAGATATGAAAGAAGCAGAATGTGACGTTATTGTTGACTTTGCTGGTTTTGGACAAACAACTTCTGACGCACTGGAAGCTGTAAGACCAAAAGGAACAGTTGTAATTGTTGGTATGGGTAAATTAGAATCTAATATCAATACTTACTTAATGATTACAAAAGAAATTAAGCTTTTAGGAAGCAATGGTGGATCAGTGGAAGACTTAAAAGGTGTATATGATTGCTTCGCTACTGGAAAAATGAATCCAACTCTTATCACAATCCCGTTTGAAGAAGTCGACAAAGGTATAGAAAAACTGAAAAATCATGAAGTAAAAGGACGCTTAGTAGCTGTATTTGAATAAATGTAAGTTTTCTTTAT
>NZ_JBALOQ010000067.1:0-2236 GCF_036962705.1 Bacillus sp. JJ1562 | reverse complement strand
ACTAGTCGAGTAGAGGGGAATCTCTCTACCTTGCGGTAGATTGTATTCCTCCCCCCTCACAGAACCGTGCTTGCGCAATTAACGCACACGGCTCCTCCTAGTTATCATTCACAAAATATAGCTATTCTTTTAGAATCAGATATTGCTAATTCTGCTATCCTTACTAGTCTTGTTTCCACTTATTATTCCTACCTCTGTGTGTAGTAAATGTGTCCCTAGTAAGGGTGATAACTGGTAGCTAGCCTTTCCTCCATCGGCATTACCCAACTTCATTGGTACTACGCTGCTATCCGACTCCCTAATCGGCATTTGGTTTCCTTACTTTGTATCGCTTGTACACCATACTCTTCTAACAAGAAAAGACCGATAGGGTCTCCCGAGTTGCCGTATCATATCAATGTGTAACGTGCCAAGGTCTCTGACCCCAGAGAGGTTTCATTCTTCTTGCCATATACGAAGAATGAAATGTTGCTTTCTGCTGCAGGTAAAGCATCAGCCCTCTCGATTTACTAACATTATGGGGCTCTATCCCTTCAACCATTTGGCTTTCGGCCCGTCACCTAACTGTCTACGCTTAAAGACTAAAGTTACCTTTAGCCCTCCAAGACTCGCTACGAGTGAATGGCTAGTTCTTACTCGACGGGAATCCCACCCGTTATATGATACGACCTAGGCTCGGCCGCACACCTGCCCCTTTAGTTCAACAAGAAAAAGCTGCCCTTATGACAGCTCTAATCTTCAACTATCGCTACCCGTTTGTTTAAGTACATTTATTCACAAACTTTTCATTTTATACAGTTTCATTATTACAGGATTGCTTTTCCAACTATTTCAACTAAGAAAGGGATCGCCCTAGCAACCCCTTTCCTTAAGAACTTATTTACCTAAAAAGCCACCTTCACACCTAATTGTTTGACCTGTTAACCAGTAAGAATCGTCACTAGCTAGAAATGTAATAACTTTTGCTGCATCTTCCGGCTTTCCTATACGACCAGCAGGAAATTGAGGCAGTAAGTAGTTCTTAATATCGTCCTTCATCCAGCCTGAATCAGTTGGTCCTGGATTAATAGAATTTACAGTTATTCCAACAGGAGCAAGTGCTACGGACAATGGCTCTGTTATCGCTATAATCATTCCCTTTGTAGCAATATAAGCTAAATTATTTGGATCAGGTCCACCAGAAACAAGATTTATAATACGACCATCTTTTTTTTTTTCGAATACTTTTTCATATCTTTTAGCAAATTCAACCGATAACATTAATGTACCACTATTATTTACCTTATAGTGTTTATCTAAAATTTCTGTATTAAAGTCACGAAAGTTTGTTGGAGATTCATAGGTTGCATTATTGACTAATACATTAGCTGTTCCAAGAGTTTCTTCAACTGCTTCTAATAGCTTTATTGGAGATTCTAATAAACTAAGATCTAATGTCATATGTTCCGCTCTTACTCCAAAACTCTTTATCTTTTCACAAAGGACATTTGGGAAATCAATTTCCATTCCATTTCCCTCAATTTCATCAAATTTAGTCCAATGTGTAAAGAAAACATCAGCTCCAGCTTTTGCAAAAGAGAGACAAATTGCTGGCCCTATACTTGTTGAGCGACTTGCCCCTGTTACTATAGCTATTTTTCCATTTAAATTTTGCATAATTATCCTCCTATTAATGAAGGACGCACCTAAAGAGATGAATATTAAATTTACATAGCACGCCCTAAAACTGATAAAATAGACATATTTCTCCCATATTAGGGAATATGAAATATTTTATTTTTTAAAAGTTTATAGGATAGTTGCCATTTATGATTCTCCTTTGTTTCATCTCTAGTATTACAATACCACACCGAAAAATATTTGGGAATCTTTGTTAAACTAACCTGCCCCTATAGTTGAACAAGAAAAGAGCTTTACTCTTGTTGGAGTAAAGCACCCGTTAGTACAGTAAGAACAACGAATATAATATTACTTTTCTTTTGGCTCTGTTAAATAGTATTGATGATGATCCCCGATAAATAAAGTACCTCCAAGGAGGTTCTTTATTTATCTTGCTTCCCAATTAACACTGTTAGTTGAAGCATTAAATAAGCGGAATTCCAATTATTCCATTTAGTCACTTACATGTGTTTCTATGAATTCATTAACATATTTGCTCATCTCTTTATAACGAGTCCAATGAAGATAATGATTTCCTTCTAACGAAACAAGTTTATTTGAAGATCCGTTACTTAAC
>NZ_JBALOQ010000066.1:0-3381 GCF_036962705.1 Bacillus sp. JJ1562 | reverse complement strand
TTACTACACACAGAGGTAGGAATGATAAGTGGAAACAAGACTAGTAAGGATAGCAGAATTAGCAATATCTAATTTTTAAAGAATAGCTATATTTTGTGAATGGTAACTAGGAGGAGCCGTGTGCGTTAATAGCGCAAGCACGGTTCTGGGAGGGGGGAGAACACAATCTACCGTAAGGTAGAGAGGTTCTCTTCTACTCGACTAGTATTATGAAACAGTGTTTTAATAAAGGAGTTGTATAAAATGAATGAAAATAAAGGTACAGAAATAAAACGCTCTTCACAAGCAGAAAACATTCTATCACAGATGAATAGTAAAACTAAGCTAGGCGACTTACGAAAAATCGCGAAGGACATTAAAAAAGATCACGACCTAGCTATGGAACTATGGTCAACCGAAGAGTTTTTGTCCAGACTATTAGCAATCTTAATTATGGACAAAAAACTTCTTTCACAAGATGTGCTAAATAAGCTTGATAAGGATATGCAGACTCACACTTTTGATGAGCGAAATAACTTAATGGATTGGTTAATGGCTAATCAGCTCACCAAAGACAAGAAGAAAATTGCTTTGATGGAGTCATGGGAAAATAGTCCTTCTGCTCTTCAAAGGCGAGCCTTCTGGTATTATCAAGGGCGATTGAGATGGACTGGACAAACACCGCCTGATAACACCGCAAACTTGCTATCTGCATTAGAAGCTACTATTACGCAGGAAGAACCGGAAGTTCAATGGGCTATGAATTTCACCGCAGGCTGGATAGGCGTTTATGATGAAAAGAATCGTACACGTTGTATTAAACTTGGTGAGAAAACGGGTCTTTACAAAGATGAAATAGTAGCAAAAGGATGTACTCCCAGCTATTTGCCGGAGTTCATTAAGATTGAAGTTAACAAACGGCATAATAATTAGTTACCTCTGAAAGATTCATTAAAGTTTGATGCAAAGAATAAAGGAATTCAAAGCCTCATCTCAAAATTGTAATAGGCTAGGACCGAAAAATAAAGAAAACAACGCGTTATTGTAACTAGTTAGTGAAATATGCAAGTAAGATGTGAAGGATTATTAAAGAAGCAGAAGAGTTTAAGAAGGTACTATGCCATTTTTCCTGTACCAATTTTCTTACCAGAAGGTAGGAAAACTCGTAGTTTGTAGGAAATATATGGTGAAATAATTCCGTGGGGGAGAATATTGAATAAAATAGTAAAAATAGTTATTGGAACTTTATTAGTATTAAATCTATTGTTACTTTGGAATGTTATATCAGGGCACACAAAAATGAAAAATGCGAAAGAACTATTATTTCTTACAGAAGTGCAAATTAAGTTAATCGAACTGGAAGGTTCTATTGGTACACAAATGGAAAATAATTGGTCAGAACCAAACATGGTTACAACCGTATTAGGTGATGTATTGAATGGGATAGAACTTAGTATAGCAACTGCTGAACATTTAGGAAACCTTTCAAATGATGAAAGAACTATCATTTTAAATGGTTTATACGGTGAACTGTCCCAATATCCAATTGATGAAAAATATAATTTTTCCACATTATCAGAAGAAGATAAACAAAGCTTCGAAAAATTACGAGTAAAACTTCGAGATGCTGGATTTGGAGTGGGGATACAAGTTAGTGTTGATAAGCAATATTTTTTGAACCAAGCGAGTAAATTAATTGACAACATTCAATCTCCTTAAATTGGAGTTGATATTGCACTAACGGGGCAGTTGAAGATAGATGTTTAAATTGTGTTCAACAATCGGCCCATGTAATGGAGCAACATTGGGTAGCCAAATTGAATATTATATTTTGGAAAATTTTTAGAAGAGATATAGTAAAGAAATAAAAGTTAATGTAAGAGATTAACATATATTGGTTTTGTATGAGGGAGATAGAGAATGAGGTTAGAAGAAATCATCAGTATATTCAAAGAGTACTTTTTTCTGGCATTAATAGCCGTAATTGTTTTAGGAATTATCTTTTTTCTAATGTATTTCATTGTTTATAAAAAATTTTTTGGAGGGAAGAAAAGCCTTCCAAAGTATCAACTATTTCTTGTGGGTTTGTTTATTAGTTATGTCATCATGGTTATAGGCGTAACCTTTTTGAATAGAGGTCAAAACTATCAGGGCGGGATGGATTTATCTTTTTTTACTTCGTATCGAGAAGCTTGGTATAGTTTTAGTGTAAGGCATTGGCAGTTCGTGTACTTAAATATATTCATGTTTGTACCGTTAGGGATTTTTCTCCCAATATTACATTCACGTTTTCAAAAAGCTGTATGGACTATTGGGATGGCAGCGTTATTTACTCTTTCCATTGAAAGTGTCCAGTTAATAACAGGATATGGTATTTTTGAATTTGACGATTTAATTAATAATCTACTGGGGGCCATAATTGGATTTGGTATTATCATGGGCCTCCTTATCGTAAAAGAAAAGGGAATAATGCGATCCTTTTTCTACTTTTCACCTTTATTGCTAGTGGTTATCCTATCTGGAAGTATGTTTGCATACTACTATTTGAAGGAGTTTGGAAATCTATCCATTGTTCCAATTCATAGAACTGATATGGCACAAGCAACAACCACTATTGATGTCCAGTTAAATGATAATAGAATTACAGTCCCAGTTTATAAAGCATCAAGCTATACAAAGGCTTCTGCTGATAAATTTGTCAAAGATTTTTCGAAAAGAATACAACTTGATACATCGAATATGGAGGTCATTTACTATCAGAATGAAGGTGTTTATTGGATCGGAGAAAATAGGTCTCATAATATATGGTTTCAAAACTTAGATGGAAGTTACAGTTATACCGACTTTTCAAGTTTTGACGAGGATAAAGAACCGAAAGATGTAGATGAAGGAGCTTTAAAAGAAAACGCAACAAAATTCGGCATAGATATTCCCAAAGACGCGCATTTTCAAAAAGTCGAAACGGGTAGTTATAAGTGGACCGTTGATAAAAAAGTAAGGGGAAATCAGCTAATAGATGGTTCTTTATCGGTAAGTTATTATAACGATAATACTGTGAAAAGAATTGAGAATCAATTATTAACCTATGAAAAGGTCAGGGATGTTCAAATAAAAAGCGAACAAGAAGCATATAAAGAAATTTTAGATGGGAAAATTAATTTTTACTCCGAAAATAAAATGATAAAAACCTTGCATATCCATAAAATTGAGGTAAGCTACTATTTGGATTCCAAAGGCTATTATCAACCTATTTATGCTTTCCATAGTACAGTAGATGGAACGGATAATACTATCCTAATTCCGGGAATCTAAAAAACTTGATTTTTTATCAATCTTCCACAAACGGGCGCGATTGTTGAATAAGCGCCACTTTTTCTTATTCGACTAACGGGGCAGTTGTGC
>NZ_JBALOQ010000065.1:11744-12831 GCF_036962705.1 Bacillus sp. JJ1562 | reverse complement strand
TCTACAGGAATTCTAACGGGTGCTTTAGTGAAAAAAAAAGACTGTCTTTTTGACGGTCCTTTTTTGGTGAGCTTAACACAAATACATTTTTGTAAAGTGCCTGCTACTTATTTATAGATTTATTATTGTTCTCATCACGGTTTTTGGAAGCTGTTTTGTCATCGACTTCAGCCCCCTCTAGGATCTGGTTACCAATAGCACCGCCTGAAACACCGCCTATTACAGCGCCAAATAATCCAAATGGAGCACCTATCATAGCACCCGTAACGGCTCCATTAAAAGTTCCTACTGCTTCACCAAAGTCACTCGCATCTTGATTATCATTACTACCAGCTTGATTGTTGCCACTTTCTTCTACATTTCCACCAAGGTTATTGCGTTCGTTACTCTGATTCATCTATTCACTTCCTTGTTTTTTAATGGGGAATATGCTGATGATGAAAGCACACCATCCCAAACATATACTACCCAGCTGAAGTAGTTTTACTCACAATGGTGCAGGTTAGTAAAATAAAAAGCTTGTGCAAAAATGAAACTTTTTAAAATTATTTTCGTAATTTAAAGAAGTAAAATACTTATTCAATTGGAGGTATTATGTTTCAGGAATGGCTTGGAAATCAGTTGAAAAAGCCTACTGGTTTCGTCTCTAAATGGGTTGGAAAGTATATGGAAAAGGGAAACTATGAAATAAATAATTGGACATTAAGTTTATTAAACATTAAGGGAAATGAAAGTATTTTAGAGGTTGGCATCGGAAATGGTTCCACTTTAAATAGAGTTGCACATCAAAATACTAATGGAAAGAATTACGGAGTCGATATTTCTAAAGAAATGGTTAAAGAAGCAAGAAACTTGAACAAGAATTTTATTGAAACTGGTTTAATGGATATAACACAGTCCAATATAGAGGATATGCCTTTTAACAATGATATTTTTGACAAGGTTTATACTGTTCACACGATTTACTTTTGGAATGATTTAAATAAAGGGTTGAGTGAGACATTTCGGGTGTTACAACCCAATGGAACCTTATATATATCCATAATGAATAAACCTCAGATGAAAAAGATGAAACGAACACAAAACT
>NZ_JBALOQ010000065.1:0-11701 GCF_036962705.1 Bacillus sp. JJ1562 | reverse complement strand
AACGAACACAAAACTTTAATTTACTGGATAATCAGGAGATAGAAAATAGTTTGAGAAATAATAACTTTAAAGAAATAGTTATACATAATAAAGGTGCTTTCTGCTGTATAGAAGCAAAAAAGTAGTGAGAATAAGGGGGGAATAATTACATTTGCTTATTAAGCTACCATGAAAATAAACTCCTCCAACCTCGAAAAAAAACAATACCAAAGAGAACCCGTCTCATGTGTTTAAAAAAATTGAGAGTGCTGCAATTCATTGCTATGGATTGGTTGACTGGATCAAGGTCAGTATCAGTATTGACACTTCCTAACCATTTTCATTCTCTGTGGTGAATCGCTGATTTTTTGCGATCATGGGTGGCTAACGGGTAGCTTTAACGAAAGAAGGAGTTATAAGTTTGGTAACTCATTCGGTTCCTATGCTAAAGACCAGTTTAATTAATTATTGATATATTAAATGTAAGTTTGGATGAAAAACAGTAAATAACCAAAGGAGGAAAACAAAATGGAAGAAGCCGATTTAATAGAGTTAAAACATTTTTCCAATGAACACTTGGATCTGTTAAGTTCTTTTCAACTACCAGAAGAACAAGGAAAGTTTACTTCATTACCAATAAATTATATTGAAGTAACAGAGGGACAGCATCCTATTGTTATTCTTAATGACAACGAACCTGTTGGCTTCTTTTTATTACATTCAACTGACCGAGTGAACGAGTATTCAAATAATCAGAAGGCTATGCTGTTAACCTCATTATCAATAAACCACTTGAAGCAAGGAAAAGGTTATGCAAAACAAGCTATGAATATACTCAAGATGTTTGTTTTAGATGAATTTCCTAACTGTAATGAAATCGTTTTAGCTGTTAATCACAAAAATATTGCTGCTCAGAAATTATATGAAAAAGTTGGTTTTCAAGATACAGGCAAGAGAAAAGTTGGGCCAATTGGTGAACAGTTCATAATGAATTTATTACTGTAAGATACATAAATTTTATTCAACTAAAGGGCAGCGATTCTTCAATAAGATGATCGCTTTTTTTATTCAAGTAACAAAGCAGGATACTCTAAGCAGGTTTTAGAAATAAAGGGGAATGGATTTGAAAATGGTATTGGGGGTATTTAAAAATGAAGCAAAATGTAGGTACTGAAGAAGCAATTAAGAGATGGGATGCTTTTGCAGATTCATATTCAAAAAATCATACTGAACAAGGAGACCTTCATAAAGAGGTATTCTTAAACCCAACTCTATTTTCACTTATAGGGAATATAAAAAATAAAAAAGTTTTAGATGCAGGATGTGGTGAAGGGTACTTAAGCAGGATGTTTTACAAGTCTGGTGCCACTGTTACAGCGGTTGATTATTCTCTAAGAATGATAGAAATTGCGAAAGAAAGAACTCCAAATGATTTGTTAATTGATTATAAACAAGTTAACTGTGAGGACTTAAATACTTTTGAAGATAAAAGTTTTGATTTAATTGTGTCCAATATGGTTATTCAAGATCTTTCTAATTATGAAAAAGCATTTCAAGAAATGTATCGGTTATTAGTAGAAGGAGGCAATTTTATTTTTTCAATATTGCATCCTTGCTTTGTTACTCCAGAATGTGGTTGGGAGAGAACGGATAGCGGTGAAAAGTTGCACTGGAACGTAGATAAATATTTTTATGAAGGTGTGTATGAACAAGGTTTAGGTGATAAAGAAAAAATGTTGTTCTTCCATAGAACATTAACGAGTTATATAAATACTCTTATCAAAACTGGTTTTTATTTAGAGAGCATTGTTGAACCTATGCCATCAAAAGAAATGCTAAATAAATATCCTTCATTTGAAGAAGATTTTAGATGTGCTGACTTTATAGTGTTCAAATTAAAAAAATAACTGCATTATGAAATACATTTTTGTTCAATTAACGGAGTGGGAGTCTTCTATCGAAGGATCGCTTTTTCCTTATTCAAGTAACGGTGCAGGATAGTTTAACAATAATTCAGTTGATTGATAAAAATAGAGGAGGTAAATGTTGAAGAAAAAAACTAAAAAGAAATGGTTATACTTTTTAATTGGAACGGCTTTGTTAATTTTCTTTTTTTATTTTCAAAACAATTCAATTGTAACAAGTGAGTATATTATTAGCTCAGATAAGCTTCCACAAAAATTTAATGAATATAAAATTGTTCAACTCTCTGATTTACACAGTAAGTCTTTTGGGAATGATCAAAGCGTCTTAGTTAAAAAGGTGAAAAAGTTAAAACCAGATTTGATTGTATTTACAGGTGACTTAATAGATTCAGACAGATATGATGAGAAGCCTAGTCTAATTTTGATGGAAAGATTGGTTCAAATTGCACCAGTTTATTATGTGACAGGTAATCACGAATGGTGGTCTGGGAAATTCAATACATTAGAGGATAAATTAAAAAGCATCGGTGTACAGGTGATTAGAAATACAGTTGAGGAAATTACCATTGGTACTGACAAAATTCAAATTGCAGGAATTGATGACCCAGCCAATGTAGAAAGAGCCAAAACGGAAGAAAATTTCACGAATGCAATAGAGGAAATAGAAGGAGAAGATAATTTTCAAATTCTATTATCACATAGACCCGAAATGCTTTCTTTTTATAGTGAAGATGGATTTGATGTTGTTTTTTCAGGCCACGCTCACGGTGGACAATTTAGAATTCCTTTCGTGGGTGGTTTAATTGCTCCTGACCAAGGATTATTTCCAAAGTATACATCTGGGAAATACAAATCAGGTAACACTACAATGGTTGTAAATAGAGGACTTGGAAACAGTATTATTCCGATAAGGGTTTTTAATCGCCCAGAAATTGTCGTAGTTACATTGAGTTCTGTTAAATAGTTTGTGAGTTATTACACTTAAAGAACGGGTGCAAGAGTTGAAGATCAGAGCTGTCACATGGGCAGCTTTTTCTTGTTGGTGGTTGATTCTCAACAATCGGTACAGATTGGTTAAGGAAATAGTTTAGTATTAATAGTAGGGAACAGTACCATAAGTAATTAGTTTTATTATAATAACTAGTAACAGCACCCTTCCTACTCGTTAGGGTAGGTGCTGTTGCTTATTTGTTTGATTAGATAAAGGGAGTAGTTAGTTGGCTCTCTGTTTTCTCTAGTTGATAAATAAGTGATATCATCATAATATAAGGAGGGCTATGAGAATGGATACGATAATTTTTGATGTCGATGATACACTATATGATCAAGCACAATCTTTTCATAAAACGGTGAGGAAGCTTTTTCAAGAGCCATTTTCAGACGAAGAAATCGATCAATTATATAGAGCTAGTCGTAAGTATAGTGAGATTTTATTTGATCAAAGTGAAGCGGGTGTAATATCCCTATTTGAATGGCAAACCGGGCGAATTATGGCTGCCTGTGAGGATTTCAACATCCCTATAGATACGGAAAAAGCGACTATTTTTCATGAAACGTATGTTACCGAACAAAAAAACATTACCTTGTTTCCGGAAGTCGAAGAACTACTTAATGTACTTTACAAAGAAGGGAAACAGCTTGGGATTCTTACAAATGGTGAAGAAAAACATCAAGCAATGAAAATTAAACAGCTCGGCCTTAGTCGGTGGATTCCGGCAGAGATGACGTTTATTTCTGGTACGATTGGTCATGCAAAACCGAAAAGAGAATTATTTGATTTTATTGAGCAGAAACTGGACCTTGATCAAACCAAAACCGTGTATATCGGGGATAATTTTGAAAAAGATATTATCGGAGCAAAACAAGCAGGCTGGCAAGCGATCTGGATGAACCATCGTAAGAAAGATTTACCGACTAATGCTACCTATAAACCAGATAAAGAAGTACATAGTGCCAAGGAGTTATTAGAATTATTTGTGAAAAAGGCTTAGGTCGTTATGGAGGAATCAGCGAGTGTCATCCTGGTTCCTATTTAGGTTTCATTGAAAACTTCTTATTTGTTTAATGAATAGCATTAAGTGGGTTTTTAAATAAATCGAAAGCATTAGTTTTACAAGAACTGTCATCTAAAAAAAGCTCTTTGTCACGCAGTACAACGAAACTACTATTGATGGTGAAAATACAAGATTTCATATTAGCCACTTTCCAAGTATAGGACAAATAACGTCCCAAATGATCAATATATTGAGATTACTGGTAACAATATGGATGGAGTTATTGTGACCGTTCAAGATATGTATAGTATCAAAAAAGGAATGTTGAAATGAAACCGAACCAAAGTATGACAGCCCTGAAAAGTCCGTCACAGAGCCTTTATTTTAATGTGCATTCCATTAAATAAAGCTCCTTGTCAAGTTCCCTTTATGTTAAAATTTAGATAGTTCTAAAAACAAGGGGTGGATGGTGTGAAATTTGAAAATCAAGTGGCGCTTATTACCGGGGGAACTTCTGGAATTGGACTAGGAGTAGCAGAACGATTACTTCATGAGGGGGGAAAAGTTGTCATTGTAGGTCGTAATAGGGAACGCGGAAACTCAGCCCTAGAAAAACTGAAACAGATTAGTCCACAGGTTCTTTTTCTATCAGTTGATGTAAGCAAAGGAATAGAAGTAGAACAGATGGTAAAAGAAACAGTGAACACATTTGGAAGAATCGACTTTGCATTTAATAATGCGGGAAATGCGGAAGGTACGCCTGCATTGACACATGAATTCAGTGAAGAAGACTTCGATCATATGATGGGGTCTACTATCAAAGGAGTTTGGTTGTGTATGAAGTATGAGCTGCAAGCTATGATTGAAAATGGTGGTGGTTCAATCGTTAATACATCATCCCTGGATGCCTTAATTTGTTCGGCATACACGACAGCCTATGCAGCTGGGAAAAGTGGAATTCTGGCATTAACCCGCGGAGTCGCCCAAGAATATGGAAATAAAGGAATTCGAGTTAATGCCATTACACCTGGTGCAATTAGGACTCCGATGATTGAACGGAAATTTGAAAACTTGACTGAAGAGCAATCAGATTGGTTAGAAGAAAAGTACAACAGCCTGAATGCCCTAGGAAGAATGGGGACCTCTTCCGAAGCGGCAGATGTGGTAACCTGGTTATTTTCTAAAGAATCTTCCTTTGTAACAGGTCAAAATATCATTGTTGATGGTGGAGTTTCCATCGTGACAAAGTAAAGCTGTTGGGACTTAGAACCTAGGATGGTCACTAAGTGAAGTAAATAATAAGCTAATCCTTTCTCTTTAAAGTTACTCGCATATGAAAAAGTATTTAGTAGGTTTATTTGCTTTATTTTTAATTTTTAGCTTAGTTGCTTGTTCATCTGAAAGTTCGAATACCTCAAAAGCAGAGGATAAGATTGAGGAAATGAGTTCTGAAGACAAAGCGAAAGCAGAGGCAGAAGCTTAAAGGAAAGGCTGAAGCAGAAGCTAAAGCAAAGGCCGAAGCTGGAGCAGCTGCAGCCTCAAGTGAAGGATCAGAGGACTTTGCCAATTGTACTGAACTAAGAAAGAAATACCCAAATGGCGTAGCTTCTGATCTTCCAGCCTATAACCCTAAAATGGATAGAGATAAAGATAATTTTGCTTGTAAAAGACAGTGTATTTTCACTTATAGGCCTTTCTAAGGTATTGAATTATGAATAATCCTTTCTCAAATAATGAGATGGGATTATTTTTTTATTTCCTTAACATTTCTTAAACTGAATGATTAATTGATTTCCGAATGTAGATTCGAGTCGTAAGTGCCAGAAAAGCAGAAGGAATAAATCAGGTTTTGAAATTTAATAATAGTTGATAGAAATAATCTTTGAATGTACTATTAACAATATGTTAACAGTGTTAATCTATGTTATCATTCCGAGATTTTTAGAATGAACAGTATGAAACTATTATAGGAGAGTCATGAAATGAAAAAGAAAATGAACTATTTATTCTTACTTTTAACCATCATCTTTATGTTTGGTTGTACCAACGTAGAAGATGCATCCATTACAGATGTAGCAACAGATCCACAAGAAGTAACTACAATTAATACAAATAATAGTGAAAAAGAAGAAGTTATCACTACGGTTGTTGATGAACCAGTAGTAGAGGAAACACCAAGCCAACCAAATAATGAATTGTTCTCAGGATACAAACTTATTGAAGTTGATGGTGGTGATTTGTCTGGATATCGTGAACCTAACGTCGTAGTTGACATTGGTTATGGGGACCGTGAATATTGGGCATTCACTAATGAATACGGGCAACTAGTCCGTGTCGTTGCTGACGAAATCATTCTACAGGATGACAGTAACGAACCTGTATTATCGTCTGGCAGATACTATTCTGATGAGGCAAAGGTTCCTGGTGTCGAAAGTGACGTTTTAGATGAAGGACATATCATTGCTGATTCTCTCGGAGGGGTATCGAATGCTTATAATATTACCCCACAAGATAGTACGCTCAACCGACATGGTGATCAAGCTTATATGGAAGACGCTATCCGTAGGGCAGGTGGAGCTACTAATTTTGAAGCAATTATCACATATCCGAATACGAAAACGCAAATTCCTTCAAGTTATCAGTATACCTATACTTTAATGGGCAACGTTATTGTTGATACATTTGACAATGTGAACCCTGATGAAGTAAACGCATCACTCGGTTTAACAGGTGATTCTTCCAAGTCAACTAGTTCAAACGCAAATTCAACTAGCCCAAACACAAACGGTGATATTTCTAGTGTTGATACAAACGGTAATGGACAAGTGACGATTAAAGAAGCAAAAGCAGCGGGTTTTAGGATGCCAATAACGAGTGATCATTGGTTATACCCATATATGGACGATCGTGATGGGGACGGTATGGTAGGTGAGTAAGCCCCTAGAACTTTGAGGCAAAATAAATGAACGAAAGAACATTTTCCTCGTTGGACGATTTATAACAATTTGCGAAGGTGCCTGTACAGGAAAACCTGAAGTTAATGGTCTTATCATCTAAATTTGTATGGTGAAAATATAATTATTTTTCACTAACAAGAGCTATAGTTTAAGATCAAAACAAAAATAGAGAGGAAAAAGCTCAGTTCAAATTTGAACTGAGCTTCTATATTTACTATGAAAAATCCACTCCAAATATGAAACCATCTTATAGAGTTCTGATAACATAGATTATCTGAACTAAGATTTAAGAGAAAGATTTTCTTCAGCAATTCTAGATTGAGTAACACTGTTATTACGTAGTAGACACATACTGTGCAGTAAATATTTTCGTTGATAAAAGAGAATGTAATTTAAAGTAATGAGGTTTCATTGTCGCTTTTAAATGAACAATTAAACCGAGCGTTTGAGCTATTTGATAAAGGATTATTGAATGAGGCAGAAGCGTTAAATAATGGTTGTCTTGAAAAAATTAATGACACCAACTCAAATGAATATGTACAAGTTTTACATGGATTAGGGTATGTGAAAGCAGCGCTAAATAATTATGAAGAGGCTCGAAGTTACTATAAAGAATTAATCAACGCTTTAAATAATGGTGAAAAGATGGATAATTGTATAGCTGTACATCAATTAGGAATGATCGAGCGAATGCCTAGCTGTTTTGATGAAGCACAAATGGTTTCATTTAGAGGCAAAGTTACTTCATGAATTTGATTTGAATCTCCTTTAACTTTGTCTGCAAATTGTTATGAACTAGGTTATGTGGCTTTGTTGACGGGCAATCTTGTATTAGCGGAACAGCTTATGAATCAATCATTGCATTTTGCATTAGAAGTGGAAGATGATATTTACATTGGCTGTGCTTATCGCGGATTTGGTAAGAATCCCACTAGAATTGTAAAAACTGCTCTAGTGGGATTCTTATTTGATTTAACTTCTAATAATTAAAACTATAATTTATGAATTACATAATATTAATAAACTTCAATAGTACGTGTCTGTTTTTCAAAATCTTAAGAACTTGCGTGATTTAGAGCCTCTAATTACTCTTGTATTAGATTTTCTTAAAAGATACCCACTGCGTTTTCTGAATATCGAATACAAAGAAAGGTAATATAATGGTTTAAAATAAGTTAATGAATATAAGAATTTCCTCTGAAACGATTTGTTTCGAGCATATTATCATCTAGTATATGCTAGAGAATTAAAATGGAAGTAAAAGCATTTTTAATGTAGTACAATTAATTTAAGGTAATAGAATTTTTTGGAGGTACGCTATGAATGATGTTGTGAATACTCAAAAAGAAAAATATAAAGCTTGGGTTACAGAAAATTTAGGTGAAAAAACAGGTATGTGGTACACGCCATATCTTGAAAAACTTGGACACCTGTTAGAAAAGTTTGGATTAGCTAGCGGCTATAAGGAAAATTTTTTTGATTATCAATCATATTCGGAATATGAAAATATCTATCAACAAATCACGGAACAAAGTGATGAGGATATAGAGAGATTAGTAACTGGTAAAAGTACACCCCGGTATCCAGAAAAGTTTGGTACGACAAGAATTCAATTTAGAAAAAAATATGCGGAAGATGAATTTAATCGCGGCGTAAGAAGTAAGCCTGATAATATAGGTGGGATACCTGACTGGGGCGTTTTAATGCGATCATATTTAATATTTTTATATTATGATGAAAATCCTACTTTAACTTATCCTAAAAAAGAGAAGAAAATTGCGAATCAAGAAGATGAAATTGATAACAGCATTAATTATTGGGTAATTTCACCAGGTGAATATTCGAGATTATGGGATCAGTTCCACGCAGAAAAGATGATTGCACTTGGTTGGGACTATTTAGGGGATTTAAAAAACTATGATTCAAAGGAAGCTGTTGAACGAAAAATAGCTGAGCAAAGAGCGGATGGAGTGCGCCCTGTCAATGATACAAAGGCTGTGTGGGATTTCTATCGTGAAATTCAAACAGGCGACATTGTATATGTGAAAGAAGGAATTAAGAAAATTCTCGCACGCGGAGTTGTTACGGGAGATTACTACTTCGATGATGAAGTATCAGAGTATAAACATAGAAGAAAAGTAGATTGGCTTCAAGTTGGAAAGTGGGAACTACATCAGTCTTTTGCTCAAAAAACGTTAACATGTCTAAATCCTTATCCAAATTTTATTCAAGAAATTGATCAAGTAATGAATGAAGATTTTATTGATCCAAAAATTGCTGAAGTAAATGAATTTCGAAATTGGTTATCCAATCAAGTTACTGATACAGGAGATAGCTTGAATGATAAAACAGTTACGCAAAAAGTAAGTGCGTTAAAGGATATAGAGCACCATTTTGATGCTTCAATTTTTGGTGAAACAGATATTGAGCAACTAAAACGGTTGAAAGATGTCGTTGTATCAGATGAATCCTACAAAAAATATAAAGGCGTATCGGGAAGTTCAATTGACTACTACATTCGTTTTATTGAATCTAAGCCTACTGTACAAGAAAATGAATCCTTTACAATGGATGAATTTCTTTCGGATGTTTTTATCGAGAAGAAGGAGCTTGTACGTCTAATTTCTTTACTTGAAAATAAGAAGAATCTTATTTTGAAAGGTGCACCGGGAGTAGGTAAAACGTTTATTGCCAAACGTTTAGCGTATGTAATGATGGAAGAAAAAGATGAAACGCGTATCCATATGGTTCAGTTCCACCAAAGCTATAGTTATGAGGACTTCATTGAAGGGTTCCGTCCAAAAGCTGAAGGAGATGGGTTTGAGCTGAAACAAGGTCCGTTTGTGAAGTTTGCTAGAAAAGCAGCACGAGATCCAGAACGAGACTACTTCTTTATTATTGATGAAATTAATCGTGGGAATATGAGTAAAATATTTGGGGAATTAATGATGCTTATCGAAGCGGATAAGCGAGGCGAGCAAATTAATCTCCTTTATTCTAATGATAAGTTTTCTGTGCCATCGAATTTATACATAATTGGAATGATGAATACGGCAGATAGAAGTTTAGCTTTATTAGACTACGCACTTAGAAGAAGATTTTCGTTTTTTGAAATTAAACCGGCGTTCCGAAATGAGACATTTAAGTCGTATGTAAACGAATTAAATAATCCAGAAGCTTTAAATCGTATCATTGATGAAATTAATAGCTTAAATAATCAAATTGTTGAAGAGCTAGGGACAGGCTTTCAAATTGGGCATAGCTACTTTGTAGGTCATGCTTATAAAGTAGATACTGTAAATCGTGTAGAGGAAGTAATCGAATATGAAATTATTCCACAGCTATTCGAGTATTGGTTTGATGATGAACAGAAGGCAAACGATTGGGCTGAACGACTAAGAGGTTGTTACTATGGAGAGAAATAATAATATTCCCATTCGTAATATATACTACATGCTTTCCTATGCATATCAAACGTTAAATCTTTCCGAGTATAAACAAATCGGAACAGAAAAATTTGAGAACGTCAAAGAGCTTTATGCAGAAATTTTATCGATTGGTATACCTGTTTTGATTCGCGGAGGATTAAGTAAAGATTATATAATTGTTGAAGAGACTTCCAATGTTATTAAGGGGAAAATTGATATCAATTCTACGATAAAGAAAAATACATTGGTAAATAAGAAAGTTGCAGTGGTTTATGATGGTTTCTCTGAAAATATATTGTTGAATCAAATTATTAAAGCGACTCTCGTTTACTTATCGTGCTCAAATAAAATAAGTCGAAAAATGCGTAGATTGTTTTACAGTCTGCTGCCCTATTTTATAGAGGTATCAGATGTAGAGCTAGATTTGAATCTATGGAAAAACGTTAGATATAACCGCCAAAACATTCGTTATCAATTTATTGTAGACGTGTGTCGATATCTTTATGAGCAGTTATTATTTGATGAAAGCTCTATATCTCAAATGATGAAAGAGGTTCAAGACGAACAAAGATTATCATCTTTATATGAAAAGTTCATCTATGCATTTTTCAAACGTGAAACGAAATATAATGTATTCCATCCTCAAATTCAGTGGAGTGTTGATGATGAATTCACAGATGCATTACCAATTATGCAAACAGACCTTGTACTTCAAAAAGATAAAAAAACATTGATTGTGGATGCGAAATTTTATTCTGAGAATATGGTAGCAAGGTTTGAAGGTGGAGCTGCAAAACAAAAATCCGGTAACCTTTATCAAATATTTACATATATAAATAATTGGAAAAAAGAGCCGGATGAAACGGTTGCAGGTATGTTACTTTATGCGAAAACAAACGCATTAAATCAACCTAACCATATTTATCACATTAAAGGTAATCAAATTTTTGTTGTATCTCTTAATTTACAACAAGATTTCAGTGGCATAAAGGAAAGCTTATTAGCATATGCCAATCAATTTTTTGCATAGTTTTATAAATTCGCTTTATCTATATACGAAATACAACTTGAATCATCATTCGGGGGATTTTTTCTATTGTTACTTGTTCAAATTTGATACAAATAAATCGTATCGTTGATTAAATGCTATTAAAATAATTGTAACAAACCCTGTATACGCAGGGGACATTCGATACAAGGTATGAAGAGTTTGGAACGAAAAAAGACTTAATAATATCAATCCTAATCCATATATTATTAAAGGTCAGCATGAACCGACCATTTCAGAAGAAGTTTGGCAAATTGCCAAGGTATACAAAGAGCGTTCTGGTAAACCTAATTGTGTCCATGATGGTTAGTTTCCTTAAAAAAAGACCATCTCAATGATGAACTATAACCCATAATATGGACAGTTTAAT
>NZ_JBALOQ010000064.1:0-1188 GCF_036962705.1 Bacillus sp. JJ1562 | reverse complement strand
GTCGCCCTCTCAGATTTTTATTGATCATGGTTTTAACCTATTGCTTATTGGTAGAGAACAGCCCAGAAAAATCATACACAGGTGGCGCAAGACCATTACGAAGCATGGTGGATTTGGTCTCAAAATAGAACGGAGAGGTAAGGGAAGTACAGGACGACCATCTTCAAGTGAACTATCGGTTGAAGAAAAGCTCAAAATGGCAGAAGCTAGAATAAAATTTTTGGAAGCAGAGAATGACTTTCTAAAAAAGCTAGAGGAACTAGAGAGGCAGGCGATGAACAAAAAACGCTTTTAACCCCAACTGAGAAATTTCAACTTATTCATCAAACCATTCATAATCAACAATTAAAGAACTCATTGAGTTTCTTATGTAAATTAGCTGGAGTTAGTAGAAGTGGATATTATGCTTGGCTTGAGGCTGCATCCACTCGTCAACGTAAAGATGAACAAGATGAAATGGATATTAAACACATTAAGTCTATCTTCCAACAGAAGAAGGAAAAGGTAGGGGCATTACAAATCAAAATGATTTTAGAAAACGATTATTTTATAGTAATGAATCACAAGAAAATTAGAAGGCTTATGCGTAAATACGGACTTATTGCTAGGGTTAGAAAAGCGAATCCATATAAAAAGATGATCAAAGCTACTCAGGAACATAGAACATGCCCTAATCACTTAAATCGTAAATTCAACCAAGAAGAACCAGGAAAAGTATTGTTAACTGATATTACTTATCTTTATTATTCTAATGGTCAAAAAGCCTATTTATCTTGTGTTAAAGATGGTAGTACCAATGAAATACTAGCACATTATTTATCCACTTCTTTAGATATGGATATTGTTTATAAAACATTAGACAAACTGAAAGAAGCTATGGAAAATCAGTTCCACCCTGATGCAATTATCCATTCAGATCAAGGGGTTCATTATACCAATCCAGTCTTTCAAGACAAGATAAAGAAACTAGGTATAACACAATCAATGTCCCGTAAGGGAAATTGTTGGGATAATGCTCCAATGGAATCATTTTTTGGTCACTTTAAAGATGAAGTCGATTATAAAGAATGTAATAGTCTTGGTGAGTTAAAACAAATAGTAGACTCTTATATGCAGGAGTACAATAATCATCGTTATCAGTGGGGATTAAAGAAGATGACCCCGGCAAAATATGAGGGCACTGAAAAA
>NZ_JBALOQ010000063.1:0-16175 GCF_036962705.1 Bacillus sp. JJ1562 | reverse complement strand
ATATTTACTTTTGCCAAAAGAACATTATTTATATCCTTTTCTATTATTATAGACTAATAAATTCGATCAATTTAATCATGATATCATACTAAATTCCTATTACATTTCTTCTATTAAATTATTTTGGACGATTGCTAGAGACGAATTATAGATTATTACTTAATATAATAATTATTAGGAATGTTTTATACGACAAAAAGGCACTCATCACTGAGTGCCTTTACACCTAAAGTAATTCTAAGAAGAAAAATCAAAATAATTTCTCTTCAATAATCTAGGTAGTTCCATTAACCCTTTAAACGTTATCTTATCCCCAATTTTCTTTGTATCTACTAAGAATAGCTGATCTTCAATTTCTTTGATTATGCTTTCTTCTTGATACTCCATGCCGCATCCTTCGCATTTGATACTAGGTGTTTCCGTAATTTCGATAGCGCGTGTACCGTCCGGAAGCTCCCAAAACACACTGTTTGTATCTTCATGCGCTTTTTCCGATTCACACCACATACAATTCAACAATAACATCTCCTAACGATTTAGCTTGAGGCTTCTTCTTCTTTACCGCCCTGCATTTTTTTCAAAGTCGATTGATATTTTTTCTCTTTTAGCTCATCACGTTTATCACGTTTGTCTTTTAATGTACTGTGGGATGGGTCTTCATTGTATTTCTTTCTACGAGAAATTCGATTGATTCCTTCTGGGACAAGGTTAAAGCCGTCACCGAGAAGACCTGCTATGCCTGCAGTTGATTTTTTGTCTTCAAGTGAGCCAACATGCTCAGTAAAGTATGCATCTGCACGGCCAGAGACATAGTTTTCTGGCTCTGGATATGTTGTAATAACTCCCTCAAAGTTTCGCAGCACCACTTTTTCAGGACTTTGTGAAAGCAGATAATTTGGTTGCACAGCAATTTTTCCGCCGCCACCAGGAGCATCGACGACAAACGTTGGAACTGCATACCCTGAAGTATGCCCGCGTAGCCCTTCGATGATTTCTAAGCCCTTTGAAACTGGCGCTCTAAAGTGGCCAATTCCTTCAGATAAATCACATTGATAAATATAATAAGGACGAACTCTAATCTTCACTAAATCGTGCATCAGCTTTTTCATGATTTCGACGCTGTCGTTAATACCAGCTAAAATAACAGCTTGGTTTCCGACCGGAACCCCTGAATTTACCAGCATTTCACACGCTTTTTTTGCTTCTTCCGTAAT
Source organism: Bacillus sp. JJ1562 (assembly GCF_036962705.1). Lineage (NCBI taxonomy): Bacteria > Bacillati > Bacillota > Bacilli > Caryophanales > Bacillaceae > Bacillus > Bacillus sp. JJ1562. Next base: position 14,961 of record NZ_JBALOQ010000063.1, on the reverse strand, counting down.
TTCAATTGAGGTATTGAAATGTGTATTTAACCAAACTGGATGATATTTCTTTAAAATATTGCAAAGGTTTTCAGTAATTCGTTGCGGGAACACGACAGGTGCTCTCGTTCCGATTCGAATGATTTCCACGTGTGGAATCTCCCGTAAATTTTTCAAAATGTACTCTAGGATGTTGTCATTGATCAGTAGACCGTCACCACCGGAAATGAGGACGTCACGGACTTCAGGAGTGTTCGCGATATAGCCGATTGCAGCATCTAGTTGTTTTTTCGGCACCCCCATGCCGATTTGGCCGGAAAACCGTCTTCTCGTACAATAGCGGCAATACATCGAGCACTGGTTTGTGACAAGGAATAGGACGCGGTCTGGATAACGATGAGTAAGTCCAGGCACTGGTGAATCCTCGTCTTCTTCAAGTGGATCCTCTAAATCGTATTTTGTCTTGTAGATTTCTTTCCCAATTGGCACAGACTGCATCCTAATCGGGCAGCGTGGGTCATCAGGATTCATTAACGAAGCGTAATATGGCGTTATATTTAAAGGAATCGTCTTCGTAGAAATTAAGACTCCCTCTTCTTCCTCTGGAGTTAAGTTAATTACCTTGCGCAAATCATCTATCGTACGGATTGTATTGGTTAATTGCCAAATCCAATCATTCCATTGCTCCTCTGTTACATCTTTCCATAATTCAATGTCCTTCCAATGACGCTTAGGCTTATATAAGTTCATATGCATAAAAATCTCCTCCCTATTGTATTTAACTTGCAAGTAGCATGCCAAAATAACAGTAGAAAGGAGTTTTCGATAAAAATGGGCTATTGATTTTTCTTTTGTAATTTGTATTGTAAAGTTTGACGTGGGATTTCAAGAAGTTTTGCGGCTTGGTTGATGTTCCCACCTGATTTTTTCATTGCGGCTTCGATTAAGCTGTTTTCCGTTTCTTGTACAGCTTCTCTCAGTGGCCTTAACGCTAGTGTCGAGGCTATAGCCGAAGAAACGACAAGATGATTTGGTAGTAATTCCTTTGTGAGGATCGAACCTTCGGCCATGATCATCGCGTGCTCAATAATATGCTTTAACTCCCGGACATTTCCAGGCCAGCTGTAGCTAGTAAAAAGTTCAAGAACCTCATCGTCTACTTTTGAAATGTTTTTTTGAAAGCTGTGGTTATAGAGTCCAATAAAATGATCCACTAAATACGGGATATCCCCAATTCGTTCACGTAATGGCGGAATCTCAAGTGAAAAAACATTTAATCGATAATACAAATCCGGGCGCAATTCACCCGCCTTTACACAATCCAACGGATATTTATTTAAAGCAACAATCACGCGGACATCAACTTGCAGCGCTTTCGAACTGCCAATTCGGCGCACCATTCCATCTTCAAGAACTCGAAGTAATCTTGATTGGAGTTCAAGCGGCATCGAATTGATTTCGTCTAAAAAAAGCGTCCCACCATGGGCAATTTCAAATAACCCCGCTCGATCAACTGCACCTGTATAGCTACCTTTTACCGTTCCAAATAATATGCTCTCTAATAAGCTTTCAGGTAAAGCTGCACAATTTTGTGCAATAAATGGAGCTTGTCTACGAGGTGATTCATTATGAATCGCTTGAACTAGGAGCTCCTTTCCGGTCCCAGTTTCCCCGTATACTAAAACTGTTGATGAAGAATTCGCAACCTTTGTCGCTTGTTGCTTCACATGTTTGAAGCGCTCATTTTTCGTCAGGGTATCATGAAAGGTGTATTTTGCTCCGTAAATCTCATTTGGCTTTTTCGAGATACCGCGAACCTTTGATTGAAGGTCCATTAATTTATTGGATAGATCTTTGATCTTTGAGTAATCCTTTCCAATTTCCACGGCGCCAATGAAGGTACCATTTATTTTAATCGGAAGTGTTGTATTCACCGTATCGATCAGCTTTCCCCATTTATTTTTATAGGTTTGGGGGAGATGAAAAATCGGCTGCCTTGTGCGTATGACCTTTAATAATGTGCTAGAATCTTCATTTAAGGAGGGAAAAACCTCTAGAAGATGCTTTCCAAGAACCTCCTCCCGGCTCATCCCATCATGCTCTGCTGCAACCTGATTATAGAAGATGGAGATTCCTTCTTCATTTACCACATGAATGGCTTCATCAATACTATCTAAAATGGCGATGACTAGTTCTTCACCGATTTGCATGCATCCCCACCTCCTATCACTTGATGAAATTCCGGCATTTGATGCCGAAAAATCGGCATATCACCCCTTGGATAAATCTTTCACCCACACATTCATATCTTCAATCTTATCAAAAATATAACAATTGTTTGTAAGTCTGCCAGTATATGAGTATCCTAACTGGTAAAAGCTTTTGTTCATACCATATGAAAGTGCCCTCGCAATTGAGTAGGCACAATAGATTCCATTGTTTATAAGCTCTTTTTCTAGCTGAACTAAGAGCTTTTTCATTAAACCGTGCTTCCGGTATGCATCTAGGGTCGCACAGTCTGTGAGTTCCGCATTGTGAAAAATAGTGTTTACTTCGGCTGATGCGCTACTTACAATTACACCGTTGTCCTCGACTACATAAAAAATCGTCGTATCCTTCATCGCTTGCTGAATATACTCTGGGTTGTTTAATGGAGTTGGATAAATTTGAAACACTGTATCATATAATTCTGCCAGTTGTTCTGAGTCTTCATGTGTTGCTTTGCGGATAAAAAAATGGGTAACTGTTGGTTTGTTTTCTTGCGGATTTTTAAGGATGTCAGTGATAATTTTTTCTTCTTCCATCCATTTTTCACTATTTCGTCGTTCATTTGTAAAATATTTCGTGACAAAATAGGCATCACTGCCATTAAAATATTTTTGAATCATTGCTTCAATCATAAAACCTTGAGCCATGAAATCAATGAGGTCCTCTCGCATAGCCATACAAATAATTTTTTCAAAGGAATTCTGTACTGCTAGCTTATTAACCCCTTCTAAAAGAGAAAAAAGATTGCCACGATATTCTAACACTCGAAGCCTTCGATTAAAGTAATCTATAATAATGTTTGCTTGATATGTAGCGGCGTTTATTTGTTTTTGTTCACTGTACTTCTGACCTGACACATCAAACCTCCTCAAAATCTTTTCTACTATCATATCATTAATCTTCTGAAGCTTCACACCATTGTAAAATTGTATAGGCAATGATTTCTGCAGTTTCAAACATTCGTTCAAGCTCAATATACTCATTTGGGTAATGGGCAACCTCTGTTGTTCCTGGCCCAAAGACAATCGTTGGGATATTGCCAACCGCTGTTAAAAGCCCACCGTCCGTACCCCAAGGTGATGCTTCGATGATGGGTTCCTCACCCTTTACCTCTTTAAAGCTATTTTTTAATAGATTCATAAGTTCATGTTCGGGATCAATCATGCCTGGCACCCAACGTGCTCCAAACCACTCAAGTTCAACGGGATGGTCTTGGAACCATTTATCAATTTCAGATAATTTTTCAAGCCATTGTTGCATTTCGGCTTTTGCGTGGTCAATTGTTTCCTCTGGAGCTACCCCCATTCGTCCTTCGATTGTGACAATGTCCGGAACAGAGGATGGCCATGTTCCACCATGAATTTTTCCAATATTTATCGGTATAGGAATTGGTGTATTTTTATATAAAGGGTCACTAATCGCACCATTTCGGGCCATTTCCAGCTTTAAAAGATGATTGATAACGGTCATCGTTTTTTCGATTGCACTGACACCCTCATATCTCGTGCCTCCATGTGCAATCCGACCATAAATGTCAATTTTAAACCATAAAGAGCCTTGCTGTTTCGGAAAAATCTTCATATTTGTTGGCTCAGGAATAATCGCCCCATCTGCTTTATAGCCTTTTAAAATGGTCGCAAGTGTACCAGCACCACCACTTTCCTCTTCAATAACGCTTTGAAAGATAACGTCTCCTTTTAATTGAAGACCAGATTCCTTAATGGCTTGTATGGCTAAAAGGAGGGCAACATTCCCACCCTTCATATCGGTGGAGCCTCGTCCGTATAATTTTCCATCCTTCACTTCTGCAGAATATGGGTCCACATCCCATTGCGTGATATCGCCTTCTGGAACGACATCGATATGACCATTTAATAGGAGGGATTTCCCGCCTCCTGTACCTTTGAGGACACCAACAACATTGGGACTGTCGATAAAATTGGTTCGAGGTGACACAAAATAGGGATGCTTTAATAGTTCTGCACCATTTGGCTCCCAGATGTCAATTTCCATCCCAAGTTGGCGGCATTTTTCAATGACAATTGCCTGCGAAGACCTTTCATTCCCTTGGAGACTCGGTTCTTGAACCAGTTTTTTTAATAGACGGATGCCCTTACTTTTATTTTCTTGTATCCATGTTTTAACTCTTGCATTATTGTCACTCAAACAATTCTCCTCCCTAAATTAGGATATTTGTGAAATGGTTTCGTCCCATTTCAATTGGGCACTTGTATTATTGATGACATCTTGCACTGTAAAAGGAGCCATTACTTCAAGTAGATGAAGTCCATCCTCCCTCACCTCAATAACAGCCATATCGGTGATGATGAGATTGACACAGTTTTTCGAAGTGAGTGGCAGACTACATTCCTTTACTATCTTGGAGTTTCCATGCTTGTCGACATGATTCATTAAGACAATGACTTTCTTGGCTTTTTGTGCAAGCTCCATTGCCCCGCCCATTCCTGGTACACGTTTGCCTGGAACAATCCAGTTTGCGAGGTCGCCTTTTTCACTTACTTGAAGTGATCCTAAAATCGTTATATCAATATAACCACGACGAATCATACCAAAGGCAATTGAACTATCAAAATAGGAAGAACCTGTGACGGTCGTTACCGGGTACCCAGCAGCATTGCAAATATTCTCATCCTCTTCACCCTTATCTGGGCTTGGACCAATTCCTAATATACCGTTTTCTGCATGAACCATGACGTTTATACCTTCAGCTAGGTGATTTGGAACGAGGGAAGGAATCCCAATTCCAAGGTTCACAATCATTCCATCCTTAATTTCCTGAGCAGCTCTCTTTGCAATGCGATTACGAATATCTACTCCCATACCCATTTCCAATTCACCCCTTTGCTTTCTATGATCATATCGACATAAATACCAGGCGTAATGATTTCCTCAGGGTCAAGCTCTGAGAGTGGTACGATTTCCTCGACCTCTGCAATCGTGAATTTACCCGCCATCGCGACAAGTGGGTTCATATTGCGTGCACTTTTGTCATATACGAGGTTTCCAAATGGGTCGCACTTTTTTGCAAAGATGATGGAAACATCGGCAGTGAGAGGCTTTTCTAATAGATAATTTGTGCCATCCACCGGGATGATTTGTTTACCATTTGATACGATTTCATTATCAATTCCAACGTCTACCAATATGCCACCAAGCCCTACTCCACCTGCACGGATTCGTTCGGCAAGCGTCCCTTGTGGGGAAAATTCGATTTCCATTTTTCCTTCCGTCATTAATTGGCCTGCAACAGGATTTGATCCGATATGGGAAACAATGCATTTTTTCGCATGACCGCGGCTTACGAGTTTTCCAATTCCGATATTCGGAAAACCTGTATCATTTCCGATCAAAGTCAAATCTCTAACATTTTTATCAAGCAAACCATCAATAAGGGTTGGGGGGCTTCCAATCCCACCAAACCCCCCAAACATAACAGTAGTTCCATCATTGATATGTGTGAGTGCCTCTTCTAGAGTTGAAATCTTTTTGTAGCGATTTTCAATCAATCTATAACACCTCCATGTTATGCTGATATAACACCTTTATTCCTTAAATCATTTTCTACGTCCTTTAATGTTACATCTAGGAGTTCAATTAGTTCGTCTATTTGTTCTCTTGTGATCGTTAATGGTGGGGCAACAAGGATGGCGTCTCCACCAACACCCTCGATTCCAGCCGCAGCCGGATATAATAAGAGACCATTTTTCTGTCCCTGACTAACAATAAGCGATGTTAAATCGAATTCTTTTTTAAATGGAAACTTTGTGATCATATCGGATACAAATTCGATTCCACACATAAGTCCTTTTCCACGAACATCACCAATAATTGGATGTATTTTTTGTAATTCATGTAGTTTCGTAATAAGATATTTTCCTTGTTTCTCAGATTTTTCAACGAGTTTATTAGTTTCGATGTAATTGACAACTGCTAATGCGACTGCTGCAGATTGAGGATTTGCGCTATAGGTGTGTCCACTCATGATGAGCTTTGATCCATTTTGTATAGGTTCCATCACCTTTTCACTGACGAGGGTTGCGGCAACCGGTGTATAGCCCGCACTCATCCCTTTTCCAAGGGCAATAATGTCTGCCTGTGTATCCCAATGTTCAAGGGCAAACATTTTTCCAGTGCGTCCCATTCCAGTCATCACCTCATCAGCAATAAATAAAATATTATGCTTTTCACAGATTTTTTTGATGACTTGATAATAGCCTTCAGGTGGAACAATTGCACCACCAGCTGCACCAATAATTGGTTCCGCGATAAATGCGGCAATATGTTCAGCACCGATTCGGTTGATCGCTTGTTCCAACTCTGTTGCACACATATGGTTGCAGGCTGGATAGGTGGTGTGAAATGGACAGCGGAAGCAATATGGCGGCTGAATAGTCGGAAAGTCCTCTAATATTGAAACAAAGCGGGCTCTTCTTCCGGTGTGCCCCGACATCGAGAGCGCACCTATCGTAATTCCGTGATAGCTCATCCAGCGAGATAAAATTTTGTTTTTCCCTTTAATGCCTTTTTCCTGCCAATATTGGATCGCAATTTTCATTGCGGTTTCCGTTGCCTCTGAGCCACTGTTCACAAAAAAAGACCAGTATTCACCGCCTTTTGCCAGGTCACTTAGTTTTTTTGCTAACTTTTCAGCGGGCTCACTTGTGAATTGTGACCTGTACACAAATGATATTTTGTGAGCCTGTTTTTCGATTTCTTCAATGATTTCCTTCACGCCATGGCCGATACTTGCCGTGATGGCCCCAGACGAGCCGTCGATGTATTTTTTTCCGTTTGTATCATATAAATAGATTCCATCCCCATGGCTAATCATCGGATAATCCTTATCCAATAGAGGTTTAATCAAGCGGGTTTCGTCCATTACGAACCCCTCCTCGCCATAATGGTAATGCTGAGCTTTTTTGCACAGTTGACATGCTGTGATTGCGGGACATGGTTGAGTGTTTTTTGTGTGGGCATGATGTGTAAAACCGATCTTTCAGTTCACTGGATGTAGAGTATTCCTACGTGCAGGATTCGGAATATCCAGTTTGTAGTACATGGTTTTGGTTTTCTTGCTTGAGCGTGATGCGGAAAATTAAGTTTACGGTACATACTTGCGGATTTTTCGTTCGAGCATGACGTACGAAAATGATTCCCATTTCATGAAGGACTAAACAATGCGGAATCCTGATTGAAATGTCCTTCATAAGTCCGATGAAGAACTAAACAACACTAAATCTTGTTTGAAATGTACTTCATAAGCCCGATGAAGGACTAAACAACGCTAAATCTTGTTTGAAATGTCCTTCATAAGTCCCATGAAGAACATAACAACGCTAAATCTTAATTGAAACGTCCTTCATTTGCCTGATGAAATACTGAACAGAACAAATTCGTCACCAAATCGTCCTTCTTAAGCCTGCATCCTCATCACAATATAAACGCTAAAATATAAAAAAGCCTATTACTACATCATATGTATAGAAAGTATGATAATTTCGTTATTCGCAGGTTTTTTCATCCATAAGGCTTTTATGAATCCAGATGGCTGCCTGCATGCCATCCCCCATAGCGATTGTCGTTTGCTCGGAATGGACGGCAATATCTCCAGCTGCCCACACATGCTTAATATTCGTCATTTTTGTTCTTGGATCAACCATAATATGTTTATTTTCCAGGCGTTCTATGCCAAGCTGTGTTGCCAGTTCTGACCGAACCTCATTTCCTGCAAACCCTAAAAATCCACGGTCTCCGTCAATGATATTTCCACTTTTCAAACGTACGCCGGTAAAATCAGAGGTTTCTTTTTCAAGTAAAATTTCCTCCACTTCATCTTGGATATGAGTTATATCCTTTTGCTCCAACATGTTCATCACTTCATTATCAAGCTTATTCCAATCATAATTGATGAAAGTGATGTCACTTGTAAAATATGATAGAGTAAGCGCCATATTCGCTCCTGATTTTCCAGATCCAATCACAATCACATGTTTATCAATCACTTCATAGCCGTCACAGTCTGGACATACATATACGGTTAAACCTAGGCATTTATAAATGTTTTTAATGGAAGGAATATTGTCCTTCACACCAGTTGCAAGTAGCAACCGTTTTGCAGCAAATGTAGCGCCACCTTTACAATGGATTTGAAAGGGATCATGATTTTTCTCAATTTTTATTACTTCATTTTGAATAAAAGAAACACCGTAACGTTCGGCATGGATTTTTCCTAGATTTCTTAATGTTTCACCACTAACTCCCTCTGGCCAGCCTAAAATATTGTGGTAGTTTCTGCAGATTGTGGAACGACCGTCATTTGAATCAATCACCACAATTTTATGCTTGTACCTCCCCAGTTGAATAGCTGCCTGCAAACCAGCAATTCCCCCACCGATAATGATGACTTCAAATTGATTTAACATACCCTCACCTCAATAAAGACATATACCTTTTATCATTTGTATTGTGGGTAAAAATCTATTCAAAAATTATTAAAGTTAACATAATGTTTTTACGATAAACCTCATTAATTTAAAATTCTTAGTTTACATATTATTATTATCATAAACATAAAAAAAGCTCCCTTCACTATTTGTGAAAGGAACCTCCTTATTCATATCTCTGTATATTATTAGCGTACGAAAGAAGCACCAACAATTATCAATAAGATAAATAGTACAACGATTAATACAAAGCTGTTATTATATCCAAATCCACCATATCCAAATCCGCAGTGATCTTGGAATCCACATTGATCATGATATCCGTAATGCATAGTGTCATCTCCCTTTCTTTTTCGGTACACTGTTATGATATGAGCCTATGGGTTGTACTGTATGTGCTAGTGCCTATTTTTCAAGAAATTTATTTTATTATATGAAAATAGTATAATAGACAAAGAGTTTAATTGAATTTTTATACATATTGATTTATAATAATCCGTAGAAAACGTATTAAAAGAAAGCAGGGTTATTATGAAAGCAGAAATACTATCGGCTATCGAAGAAAATAAAGATCGTTTTTACGAAATTAGTGCATATATTGGGGCAAACCCAGAGCTTGGACATGAAGAATTTAAAGCTTGTAAAATTTTAACGGATGAGCTTAAAAAACATAATTTTAATGTAGAAATTGGAACAGCTGGTCTCCCTACTGCATTTGAGGCTACATTTGACAGTGGTAAACCGGGTGCGACAATTGGAATCATGTCTGAATATGATGCACTACCTGAATTGGGTCATGCATGCGGACATAACCTAATCGGAACAATGGGAATTGCGGCTGGAATTGGTTTATCAAAGGTTATTCATAAAACTGGTGGAAAAGTGGTTGTGTATGGTACGCCAGCTGAGGAAACTAGAGGTGGTAAAGTTACAATGGCAGAGCAAGGAATTTTTGACCAACTTGATGTTGCCATGATGGTTCACCCACTTAGTCATTACGAAAAAAGCGGTGCGTCCCTTGCGATGGATGCAATTCAGTTTGAATTTTTCGGGAAAGCCGCACATGCAGCAGCAGCCCCACATGAAGGAATTAATGCGCTAGATGCAGTTATTCAAACATTTAACAGCATCAATGCATTAAGACAGCATATTACACCAGACGCACGTATTCACGGGATTATCCCAGAAGGCGGAAAAGCTGCTAATATCGTACCTGATCACGCTGTGGCACAATTCTATGTTCGCGCTGCTTCTCGTGATTATGTGAACGAGCTTGTGGAAAAAGTGAAAAAATGTGCCCAAGGTGCTGCCCTTCAAACAGGTGCAACAATGGAATGGTCATTTTATGAATTCTCTTATGACGACATGGTTACAAATGAAGCTTTTTCAGATGTCTTTACTGATACATTAATTGAATTGGGAGTTAATCCGGAAGAAATTCATGAACGTGCAGAAGGTGGTTCACTTGATATGGGTAATGTAAGCCATGTTGTCCCTTCTATTCATCCATATGTAAAAATTTGTGATGAACCATTTGCGTGCCACACACACGGTTTCCGTGAAGCTGCCCTTAGTAACCAAGGTAAAGAAGCGATGATCCTTGGGGCCAAAACGATGGCACTAACAGGCTACAAAATTTTAACAGAGCCTAAATTACTTGAGAAAATTAAAGAAGAATTTGCGAATAAATAAGAATTCATGAGGACGATTCCTTGGTATCCCAGCCAAGGAATCGTTTTTTTCTATTTTTTGTAAAAATCATCCTAATCCATTGCGAGGTTCCGTGTTAATAATAGGAAAGATGATTCCATGGCATTTGCTCCAACATAAATCCTGATTTTATCAAAATAATCCTACATTGAATAGCGATGAATTTATAATACTAATATCATAAATGAAAAAACAAACGTTTCGAAAGCGCTTGCAAATCTTAGAATATTGTGAGGTACTACTATGAATCATAAAACAGAGAATAAAAAGCAATCAAAATTATCTATGGTTTTAGATGTAATATCTGGAAGCTTTGCTCCTATTATTGGGATACTTGCTGGAGCAGGCCTTTTGAAAGCGATGTTATCCGTACTCGTTATGCTTGGTTGGCTATCAAATGAAAACGGTTCATACATCATTTTATCTGCAGCCGCGGGTGCTGTGTTCCACTTCCTCCCTGTTTTTCTCGGGATAGCCATTGCGAATAAACTAGGTGCGAACGGTTATGTGGGAGGAGTAATCGGGGTCTCTATTTTAAGCCCTGAAATAGTTCATCTTTTAGAAAACGGTGTTGACTCGCTTGATTTCTTTGGAATACCTGTTTTATTATCCGATTATTCGTCAACTGTCTTCCCTATTTTTATCGCTATTTTTGTGTACGCAGCGCTAGAAAGATTCTTGAAAAAAGTTATCTATAAAGATATCCAATTATTTATAAATCCATTGCTTTCTCTTATCATAATGGTGCCTTTAACCCTTATTGTCTTTGGACCTATTGGGACAATGTTAGGTGAAGGCTTGGCTACAGTGATCACGTTCTTAAGTGAGAAAAGCGGTTTATTAGCAGGAGCTGTACTTGGTGGTGCTTGGACATTCTTAACGATTGCAGGTTTACATTGGACAATCATTCCACTAGCAATTGCAAACCTTGCATCAGGACCTGACCCAATTATCGGAATGGCTGCAGCAGCTCCATTTGCACAAATTGGGATTGGTATTGCTGTCTTTTTGAAAACAAGAGATAAAGATTTAAAAGCAGTTGCTGCTAGCGGAATTGTTCCAGGAGCATTAGCTGGAACTACGGAAGCGATTAACTATGGAATTATTTTACGATACAAAAAAACAATGGTTTATGTTTTAATCGCAGCAGCGATTGGTGGAGCAATTAATGGAAGCCTAGGTGTTGTAATGAATGATTTTGTACTTCCAAGTGTTCTTTCAATCCCTGCTTTCACTCCTATTTTACCATTTTTAATTGGTATTGGTGTTGCGTTTGCATTAGGTTTTGTACTCACCTATTTATTCGGTTTTGAAGGAAAAACAGAAAAAGTGAAAGATAATTTTGATCAAATTATCGTAAGACCCGAGAAAATTAGCAGTCCATTGCAAGGCAAATTGGTTTCATTAGCTACAATCAAAGATCCACTTTTTGCAACAGAAACTGTTGGAAAAGGGATCGCCATTGAACCTGAAGATGGAAAAGTCTTGTCCCCAGTAGATGGTGTTGTAACAACTCAATTTCCAACTGGGCATGCAATTGGGGTTACATCAGAGGATGGAGCTGAAATATTAATTTACATCGGTATTGATACTGTAAAGCTTAAAGGTCAATATTACCAACCACATGTTAAGCAAGGTGACCGAGTAAAGCGTGGAGATCTACTGATTACCTTTGATATAGAGCAAATTAAAGCAGCAGGTTACGAAACGACTACACCTATTGTGATCACGAACTCAGAAAAGTATTTGGATGTAAAATCTCTTAAAATGGACAAGGTTGACACTCTGGAAGATTTATTACAATTAAGTATTTAAAGTTGAATGGGGATGGTTCTCTTAATCAAAAGAGGACCATTTTCTTTTCTATTAGTTCTTGGAAGATAGACATGATGTAACTTACCTGTAACGAAACTGTAATACTAATCTATTTTTTTGGTTCATAGTAATGAGTCATAGAGAGTTACCCAGTACTAAAATTGACTAGGAGGACTATTACTATGAAAAAAATACTATTAGGAATAACGATCTTTATAGCATCTCTATTTTTTGCGGATCATGCGTTTGCGCATACAGTTAAACAAGGTGACACGATGTCTGAAATCGCTCGTAATAATGGATTGACTTTGAATGAATTAGCAGTGATGAACCCTCAAGTGGAAGATTTAGACCTGATTCTTATCGGGGATAATATAAATACGGAAGTAATGAACGATACGGATCCAAGATTATTTGAAGGTATAAATGTTGAGAAAAAAGAAGAAGTTGTCGTTGTTCCGCAAGAAACGGTAAAAACAGAGCAAGTTGTGGCAGAGGTTAAGAATGTTTCAAATAATTATAATTTTTCAGCCCAAGAGTTAGACTTATTAGCGAGAATTGTCCGATCTGAGGCTCAAGCTGAGCCATTTGAAGGAAAAGTTGCAGTTGCAGCGGTTGTGTTAAATCGTTTAGAAAGCCCGAAATACCCTGATACGATTCAAGGTGTCATTTATCAGCGTGGCCAGTTCCAGCCTGTAAAAAATGGTGCTATCAATAAACCAGCTGACGAAGAGTCGAAAAGAGCAGTGCAAGCGGCACTGACTGAAATGAGATTTATTGCAAAAGAAGCTCTGTTCTTCTATAACCCTACCATTGCCACAAGTCGTTGGTTGGATTCAAGGACTACTGCCGTGAAGATTGGACGACATGTGTTTAAGTATTAATTTGTGATATATTGAATTGCGAAAATAATCTGGGGAACCTAGTAGGATTCGAAGGTTGCCAGTTTAAATAATAGAATAAATGCCTGAACCCTTTCATGTTGCTATGTGGGTTCAGGCATTTTTGATTCTACCTCATTTTCAAAAATTGCATACGTTGGTTGAATAGTGTTGGATAGGATAAAAACCCAAGCATGATGCTTGTTACCGCAGCTGTTGTTAAGAGTAAAAAGAGAACTAACAATTGAAATTGAACGGCTTGGATTGGGCTTGCTCCTGCAATGATTTGCCCACTCATCATCCCAGGAAGCTGAACAAGTCCGATTGTTTTTTGACTCTCGATCGTTGGAATCATACTCGCTTTAATTGATGTAATAAGCTGGGTGTGAATCGCTTGTTTAGGAGTCCCGCCTAAGGAAAGTATTAGCTCGGTCTGCTCTTGATGCGTATCCACCTCAGCTGTAAACCTGTTTAAAAAGAGAATCGCAAGCACCATCGAATTTCCGACGACCATCCCGCTGATTGGAATGATATATTGGGCGGTTGCAGGTGTAATGTGAAAACCTAATAGAATCGCCTGTGTGAGAACCTCCATAAACACCAAGGTTGCAGCGATTTTCCATGTGATGCCTTTAATTGCTTTCCCCTTTTTTCTCGCATTTTGAGTAGCAGCAATTATCATTACAGCAACCATTAGAAAAATATAAATGAGACTTTCCGTTTCAAAGACAAATTTTAAAATATAGCCAACTGCAAATAGTTGAATGATTGAGCGGATAACTGCAATTGTGGTGTCTTTTTCCAAGCCTAGATTAAATGTTTTCGATAAAAAAATCGGAATAAGAACAAATATGAGAGCGATAGCTAATGCTAGTGTACTCATGCCATCTCCCCCTTCACAAATTGTTTTACTTTTTCATGAGTTGGAGATTTTAATAAGGTGCTCTTACCAGTTTCAACAACTTCTCCTTCCATTAACGCCCAAACATAATTTCCAATATCTATGGCTTGTTGAAGATTATGGGTAATCCAGACTATGGTTACCTTATACTTCTGGTTGATTTTAACAATAAGTTCCTCGATTTCAGCCTTTGAGACTCGATCAAGTGCCGATGTGATTTCATCTAACAACATGATTTTCGGATGATTCACGAGCGTTCGAGCAATAGATACCTTTTGACGCTGTCCACCTGATAAATCCCGAACATCTCGATGTAAAAATTCCTCTTCTAATCCAACGTCATCGAGTAAATCCTTTGCTGTTTTTTCCTCTAGTTTTTTACCTTGTAGCATCAATGGTAAAGCTAAATTCTTAAGCACAGTCCCGTTTACCATTGGTGCATTTTGCAGTGCAATTCCGACAATACGTCGTAACACAACTGGATCGTATGTATGGATATCTTTTTCCTTTATGTAAATTTCGCCGGATGTTGGAGACAAAAGACCATTACAAAGCTTTAAAAGTGTTGACTTCCCTGCTCCAGAAGGTCCAACTAAGGTCGTTATAGTTCCTTCATAAAACGAACCCGTTATATTTTTTAAAATATGTTTATTGTCCGCATGAAAATTCATACGGTTAAAATGAATGGCTGGGTTTAATATTTGCACTAATTCACTTCCTTTAACGCGATATTTATAAGATAACATACAGGTAACAATACTGGATAAATTTTAGTTCATTTTTGTATATTATGTACCTTTTTGCTTAAACAAAATTTAAAAATATATTATCGGAGCAGAGCATTGTCTGTTATAAAAAATGTATAAAATAAAAAACGGAAACTGTGATGAAAAACAGTCTCCGTAATCAGGGAACAGGTTACAAAATATGCTATGAGTTTTAC
>NZ_JBALOQ010000062.1:1401-7279 GCF_036962705.1 Bacillus sp. JJ1562 | reverse complement strand
GAATTATCACGAGAAATCCCAGTAGTAATGGAATACCAATTCTAATAAGCCGTTCTTTTAAAAACCGTTCCGGCCCTTTTCTCGCGATTGATTGAGGGAGAAAATAGGCTGATAAAAAGAAAAACATACTCATAAAAAATGCTGCATTTACAGAGAAAAACCTGCCCAACCAGTTGATAGATTCATCATCCAAAAAATACCACCAACCACCTGGTCCATAGGGTTGTCCAGCATGGTGAGCTACTACAAGCATAATTAAAGCTATTTTTATATTATCGATGAAATATAAATGATCACTTTCTTTTTTCACCTTTAAAACTCCTTTCCCATTAAAAGTTATACTTTAAATAATAGTAACGTATATTTCACCATTATTGGAAAAAGATTGCATTTATGTTAATAATCTCTTATTCTTGATCAATCATTTTTTTTGCATTATCGTCCTTCTGTGATATAGACAATAAGTTAATTCCTACTTCTACTAGTCGAGTAGAAGAGAACCTCTCTACCTTACGGTAGATTGTGTTCTCCCCCCTCCCAGAACCGTGCTTGCGCAATTAACGCACACGGCTCCTCCTAATTACCATTCACAAAATATAGCTAATCTTTTAGAATCAGATATTGCTAATTCTGCTATCCTTACTAGTCTTCTTTCCATTTATTATTCCTACCTCTGTGTGTAGTAAATGTGTCCCTAGCAAGGGTGATAACTGGTAGCTAGCCTTTCCTCCATCGGCATTACCCAACTTCATTGGTACTACGCTGCTATCCGACTCCCTATATCGGCGTTTGGTTTCCTTACTTTGTATCGCTTGTACACCATACTCTTCTAATAAGAAAAGACCGATAGGGTCTCCCGAGTTGCCATATCATATCAATGTGTAACGTGCCAAGGTCTCTGACCCCAGAGAGGTTTCATTCTTCTTGCCATATACGAAGAATGAAATGTTGCTTTCTGCTGCAGGTAAAGCATCAGCCCTCTCGATTTACTAACATTATGGGGCTCTATCCCTTCAACCATTTGGCTTTCGGCCCGTCACCTAACTGTCTACGCTTAAAGACTAAAGTTACCTTTAGCCCTCCAAGACTCGCTACGAGTGAATGGCTAGTTCTTACTCGACGGGAATCCCACCCGTTATATGATACGACCTAGGCTCGGCCGCACACCTGCCCCGTTAGTTAAATAACTTCAACAAAAAAGTGCATTAATCCTTCTTGGATCAACGCACCCATTTGTTTAAGTATATTTTTTCACAATATTGTCGAGTGCATCGGACCAGCCGTCGTACACGTACTGATCGCCGGGGTGACCTGCGAATCCGCGCAGGTGGAAAATCATCTCGGTGCGGTTGCCGTGTTCGATAAGGGTTAGGGTCACGACAGGGGAGTTCTCGACGGGAGCATCGGGATATCCCCAGGTGAAAACAAGCCTTTCGTATGGTACGACCTCGAGAAACACACCTCCGGTTGGATACTCCTCGCTGGTCTCGATGTTGACCATCGTGTAGCGGTAGCGTCCGCCTTCGCGAACGTCGAAGGAGATGGTCTCTAGGGGTGTCGAAGGCAACCAGTCGGCGAGTTGCTTATCCTCGGTCCAAGCGCGCCACACGAGCTCGCGGCGGGCATTCAGGGTGCGGGTAATGGTAAACTCCGGTTCAGATGTGGGCATGTTCGTTGTTCCTCCTTTGTGATCATTTGACATGTTCATTGTTCCTCCTTTGTGATCATGGTCTTGAGGTGTTCTTCCAGTGCGTCGAAGCGCTGATTCCACTCACGGCGGTGCTTCTCGACCCAGGCTGATACCTCATCGAGAGGCTCGGTACGCATAGTCAGGGTCCGCCACTGGGCGTTTGTTGTGCGTTCAATCAGCCCTGCTCGCTCCAGCACTTTAAGGTGCTGGGAGATCGCGGGTGCGCTTATCTCGAAGAGCTCGGCGACCTCCCCGACTGTCGCGGCCCTCTGTGACAGCCTGGTTAGGATGTTCCGGCGCGTCGGATCGGCGAGCGCAGCGAAGATGAGGCTGAGTGTGTCCTTCGTAGTCAATTAAACAACTCCTTAATTAAGGATATGATTAAATATATATTACAATGTGTATTCATGTCAATTATTTTTCTCCATATTTTACCACAAAGACAAATAAATTGTTTAACTATTCTGCCCCGTTAGTCGAATAAAGAATTCCTGAATTTAATCTCAGGAAGTAATTCAACAAAAAAGGGCGGAAGTCCTTCCTGGAACATCGCACCCTTTAAAGCAATAAGAGTTTAGATTCTAAAAGGTAATTTCCCAAAACTCACGGTCCTCTAAAACCAAGTCATAAGGTTTTTTTATGTCCAGCCAATGAACGTTTCGTTTTTTTGAAAGTGCCAAGTCTTCTTTACCACTCAAACAAGTAAAATACTCTACCACCCCATTAGCTTGAATGGCTTCTTCAAGATAGGAATATAGTATAGTTAAACATTTCTCTTCTTCCACAGTTCGTTTTAATTGAAGATTTAAAGGAATGTGACTAGAGTAAGCTGCCACTTGATGATTGTATGAGAAGTGTGGACTATATGAAAATCTTCGTTTTAATTTGCTATCGTAATTATTTTCAAAATATAAATGTATGAAATCTAATTGATTTCTAAAGACATTCGGTTGTTCAGGAGATACAGAATTTGAACCGAATGAACCTTTAGATAATCTCATTGGTGAAGCAATATAAATATACTGGGTCATAAAATGCTTCCCCTTTCCTATACTTTCTTATGAAACAATCCTGCCCCGTTAGTGGAACAGCGAGAGCGAGACCCTTATTTATGAAACGCCAGCATTAGTTCAATAAAGGTCTATGAAAAAGGGATAACTAAATTCAGTTCTATATTGAATAATAACCTCAATTGGTTCCTCATTATTCTCTTCTGAACTCAAAACATCTTCGCTTTTCATATATCCTTCGTACCAGATTTTGTTATAGCTGTTCTTCTTTAGCTCTTCTGTACCTTCGAAGTAAATTTCGAAGTCATTCGTATTGTAATGTTCAAAAATTTCCTTTTCGCTTAGTCTAGTTGAAATCTTTTGGTATGTAACAAGAGTTGGATAACCCCCACTTCCCCGTGGGCCACCTCCAAATAGAACTCCATAACTAAAATCTTGTTCAATGACTTCTGTTTTTTCAGGTAACTTATATTCTAAAAGTCTGTTTGCATATTTCTTAGCGTAAACATATCCCTGACCAAAGAAAATATAAAACAACAATAATCCGCATAATCCGAGAATAGTAACAATTATTATCCTCTTTAAGCCTTTTTTCACAATAAACCTCCTGTTTGTTTATGAAACTAAACTGCTTCGATAGTTTAATAGTATCTTCCGTTTAAATTTCTAGAATCAGGTCAATAATTCCTTTAAGAATTGAAGTTTAAAGGGAGAGATATATTTTGTTATTATCAAAAGCATGGGAAACGTATGAATCGGATAAGCGAATAGAGGGATTTTCACCACAAACTTTAAAAGCATATCAACTTCAGGTCAACTTACTAATTCGTCATTTTGGAGATATAGAAATTGATTTACTTTCAACAGAGCAATTAAAAGCTTACCTCTCCAAGTCTAGCAAAACATTAAAACCCTCTTCACTAGCTCATCGTGTTCGTTCAATGAAATCGCTCTTTCGATGGACACATGAACAAGGACATATCAGTAAAAATCCAGCAGCCAAAATTAAAGAGCCAAAGGTTGGGAAAAGAATCCCAAAATTTTTAACAGAAAGGGAGATTGAACATCTTCGAGAAGCTTGCATTACACCTATGGAGAAAGCTTTATTTGAGTTTATGTTTTCAACAGGTTGTAGAATTGGTGAGATCGTAACACTCGATAAAAATAGCATTAATTGGTCTAATCATTCTGCCATCGTTAAGGGGAAAGGTGATAAGGAAAGAGAAGTATATTTTAATATTCGATGTGACATTTGGCTCAAACGATATATAGAAAGCCGAGAAGATAATGATACAGCTATCTTTGTAACTGAAAGACATCCTCATCGAATGAGCAAAGCACAAATGCGATATATCATTAAACGAATATCAAAACGGGCAGGTATTAATAAAGTAATCCATCCGCATCAACTGAGACACAGTTATGCAACCCACTTACTAAATAATGGTGCACCCATTGAAGTGATACAGAGTTTGTTGGGACATGAGAAAAGTGAAACTACTCGAATATATGCTGAGTTAAGTGGTCGTCTCAGGAAGGAGTTTTATCAAAAATATTTCTAACAAATCCATTGGAGCAACTTGTTTTTATAACTGGTTGCTCCATTAAACTATTGCATCCTATAGTTTAAGTAGAATCATTCACAATCTGTGTTTTCACTTCTCTTTATTATAATCTAATCCGTTTAAATATTCTGGTTTAATCCAAAAAGGATACCTTCTTATTTAAGAAATATATTGTTTTCTATCGTAAAACAAAATAAAGTCCCTTTATTACTTGAGTGTATAGTATATTTTATATTAAGTGTCTTAGCTATATCGTCAATTATTTTTAATCCCAGTCCCATACCTTTATTATTCATATCGAAGCCAATTCCATTATCTCGGAGCGAAACAACACGATTATCAATACTTATCTCAAATTTATTAGCTTTTGAATGTCTTAACGTATTTTGAAAAATGTTATCAAATAGTCTTTGGAGCCACAGACCATTGCTAACCCATACCAAATCATTATCTACATGTTTATATATTAGTTGGATATTATGTATACTATATAAATAGTTCCATTTATTCACCATATTTTCTAATAAGGCGTTTATATTTACTTCATCTTTTACAACATAGGAACTCTCCAACGTATCAGTGGATTGTAAATTAAATTCATTGGTTAAACCTGCAATATATTGAATTTGATTATTTAATGATTCTAATATTGGTGCTTGATCCTTAAATTCTTCCTCTAAATAAAACAATTGTAATTTTATTGCTGTTAAAGGTGTATTGATATCATGCCTTAATTTAGTCAAAAGTTCCCTGTTTATTTCCCCCTGCTGTTTAAGCTCTAATTCTCTAAATGTTGTTCTTTCAATTAATAGATTGACTGACCTAATTAATTCTCCTATTTCATCATCACTATTAACCTCTATTTTATTGGGAATTATTTTGTCATCACTAGCTAATTCCCGAATTGCCTTATTCAAAATATTTATTTTATTTAAAAGTGAATTAATCGATCTCGAAAACAAAAAAGCTAATATAAAGAAAGACATTAAAAATAGAATCAGCATCGTTGGATAGGCATACGATTCATGGAACGGAATGTTGCTATTCTTTGAGACAATATTATAAATCACTGACATTAGAACACTAATCATTAGTATTAATAACGGGACACTAATAATAGCGGAAAATAATAATAACTGGTATTTCCTTTTTAATTTCATTTCTTTATATAGGTATTTAATCTATACCCTTCTCCATATATATTTTGAATAATCTCACCCTGTTTATCATTGATTTTTGTTCTAATTTTTTTGATATGCACGTTCAGGATATTAGGGTTTCTATCTTCAAGTTGCCATAAATAGTCAAAGAATTGTTCTTTAGTTAAAATCCGATCCCGATTTTCATATAAGTAGAAGAATATTTTCCGTTCAATTGCCGTAAGAATAACCTCATTATGCAAGTTATGATTGAAAACTTTTGTATACTCTGCATCAATAAATAAATGTTTGATTTGCGTAAATTGACCATACTGACTATCTAGTTTTTTCTGAATTCTTAGTAATAGCTCTCGAGGTTCAAAAGGTTTAATCATATAGTCCTCACCAATTGTTAAACCTTTTAGTTTGCTATCGATATCATTGCGAGCAGATAAAAAAATAATGGGAATATTT
>NZ_JBALOQ010000062.1:0-1385 GCF_036962705.1 Bacillus sp. JJ1562 | reverse complement strand
TCTTTGAGATTTGAAAGCCGTCTTCTCCTGGCAACATGACATCCATTATGACTAAATCTATCTTACCAATCATATCAAGAATGCCTTTTCCTTCTGTCTTCCAACATACGTTATACTGTTCTCTCAGTAGAATCTTTTGTAACATATCCCCAATAATTAAATCATCTTCAATAATTAAAATATTATATCCATTCATTACATAGACCTTCCATTTGATCAGTTCATTTTTAACTCGTTGTTATTATTGATAAAATCCATAGTAAGATTGTATATCTCATCAGGAAAATATAAATAAATACTATGTGTACTCTTAATTTGTATGACATCTGAAATAAAGAGCTGTTCTGCAAATTCCTTATAGTCTTTATAATTTTGCTTTGCATATTTCGAATTTTTGTCTAGATACGCATCCACAAATAAGATAGGCGTTTCTTTTGGTATCGGTAGGTTAACTGATTTTTTACTATTATTATAAGACTGTATAAGCTCTTGCTCCATATCATCATTAAAAAATTGATTATACGATATTGCTTTATACATTTCCTTTTCATGTTCCGTTAAGAAGGTTTGCTCTATCACTTCAGGATTATACGTAATAGAAGGAGCTAGTCGATGAAACCCCATTTTCGTTAAAAGGTTCATTCCTCTTATTGTTAATGAATCAAGGAACCCCATTTTATAGTTTACGTACTGCTCTGGTAAACCGATATCTAAGGCAATAATCGCCTTCACTTCATTTGGGTATTTTTGTGCCCAGTAAATAGCTTCTATCCCAGATAGAGAGTGTGGCACTAAAATATACGGAGGTTTATTTCCACTTTGAATAATAGCGTTTCTAGTTTGTTCGAGTATCGTATCTATATCTCTATTATCGTCAAAAACATCACTATATCCATACCCAGCTCTTTCAACAACTGCAATCTTATTATCTTTTGAAAATTTGCTATATAGACCTTTCATTTCATAAACAGGTGCAGCAATCCCTGATCCAGACATGAATACAAATGTATTCTCACCAATACCCTCATTATATACATTTATTTTTTTATTCTGAAACTCAACTAATGTCCCCTTACTGTTCATTGTTACTAATTCTTTATTTAATTGATAACGATGATATCCAAAAACTGATACGGAAACAAGTAATATAAAAACAATAAACCCCAAAAAAAGTCGCTTTAATACTTTAAATAATTTTTTCATATCCTTCTCCTTTCAATTTATATTAAAAGGATAGGATATAAAAATAAATTTCCTATTAATTTTATAGTAATTAAATTTTTTCTGTATTTTGTTTGTTAATAATTTCTCTTGCATGAAAATGGATTGATTTCATGATTAATAATCAGAGACCATTCTTACACTAGTCGAGTAGAAGAGAACCT
>NZ_JBALOQ010000061.1:9810-39477 GCF_036962705.1 Bacillus sp. JJ1562 | reverse complement strand
CCTTCCATTGTTGCTAAAGCACCCTCAATCTCCAACTAACTAGAAAATAGTGAACTTTCAATTTCACATTCCCCCTTTAAACCAAAAAAGAGCCACCTAAGTGACTCAAGAATTGTATACGATTTCTGCGAATGGTTTAGATTGATAGTTTCATTGTCGTCCATATCAATTACTATTAAATGTATAATATTATTTTATATTACTTCAGTTAAAGGTGTTACATTCATTGTATTAGCTAGTTTTGCTAAGTCCTCAAGCACCCCATCTGATATAGGTATTCCTGATTTTAACCGGTTTTCCTCGACACCAAACTCAATTTCTCCAGGGAGATACAGTTGGGAAACTCCCGGGGCCTTTACAGCATTTTTCACATATGACCCTAGTGTTTCACTTAAGTCTTTAAATGTGTTCACATCCATGAATGATGAGATATTTATTGCTATCATTAAATGTGATATGCTTTGTTTTTTAGTAGTATCGTACATACTCGGGATCATCTTTGAGAAATCTCCGCCTGACAAGACTCCAGTTAACAATTCTACCATTAGGGCTAGCCCAAATCCTTTCGGCCCTCCTACTGGCAGGATAAATCCCCCATCTAAAACAGACGCAGGGTCAGTTGTTGGAATACCGTTTTTATCAGTACCCCACCCTTCAGGGATTTCGACTCCATTATTTTTAGCAAACAAGACTTTTCCAAGTGCCACATTCGATAAGGCCATGTCTAAAAGGACAGGATTATTCCCACTTGATGGCGCTGCAATAGCTAGTGGATTGTTCCCCAAGACCTTTTCAGCACCCCCAGTAGGAGGCATTAGAGGAGCAGTATTGCTCATGACAATAGCAATCATATCATTTTCAGCAGCCTTCAATGCATAGTGAGCGGCAATTCCAAAATGGTTCGAGTTTTTAACTGAAACGGCAGCAATCCCGTATTCGTTTGCTTTTTCGATAGCCATATCCATGGCTTTTGTTGCAACTACTTGGCCAGCAGAAAAGTGTCCGTCAATGACCGCTGTCCCTTTGTTTTCTTTTTCCACAGTGATTTTGGACTCTTTTCTGATGAAACCTTTCTGCATCCGTTCAATATATATAGGAAGCCTCATCAGACCATGACTGTGTATTCCCCTTGAATCCGCTTCAATCATTGTTCTTGTAATTGTATCAGCCTCATAGGAAGGAACCCCCGCCTTCATTAGGACATTGTTCGAAAATTCACTAAGTGTTGATACTTTAAACTCCATATTTTATGCCTTCCTTCTTCATAGATTACAAGGGGAAGCAAATAACTGCCCTGCCCTATTTATACATTAATAAAAACCAAACCATCTTCAACTAATACTTCGTATGTTTTTACTTTAATTTTATCCGGTGCGAAAAGGGATTTGCCTGTCTTAATATCAAACTCCCAACTATGCCAAGGGCATCGTAAGACTTCTTTTTCCTTTTCAAAGATATATTCCCCTACCTCATTTGATGAGCATCCTTTGTCTATCATGCCATCAGAAAGGCATGGGCCTTTATGAGGGCAAACATCACGTAGAGCATATACTCCTCCATCCTCTGATTGGACAAGGACAATTCCTTTGCCATTTAACGTAAAAGGATACTTTCCGTTCTTCTCAAGCTCACCTATACTACATACCTGGTATTTCATCATCTTCACCCTTCCTTCTTATCCTATAGCCCATAAAAATTACGAGCGTTCTCAAATAAGATTTTATTCTTAAGTGTTTCAGATACTCCGCCTGGTATTGTTCTTTCTGGTGGATCGAAGTCCCAATGAGGATAGTCGGAAGCAAACATAATCATATCTTCTGACCCCATCATATCAATAATGTTCATGAATTCCTTTGGGGTTAAATCATCCCATGGCTGTGTCGTGAACCTCATATTATCACGGAAGTAATCGCTCGGCATTCTCTTAACCCAAGGTGTTTCAGCCCTTAATGCTTTATAAGCAGAATCCATCCTGTGCATCATAAATGGCACCCATTCGAAGCCTCCCTCTACTAAGGCCACCTGAAGCTCTGGGAATTTATCAAACACTCCGTTTGTAATTAGGGAGATGGTTTGAGTCATATAAGCTTGCGGATGTACAGAGCGCCACGCCACATAATATCGAAGAAAATCGCCACCCTGAGCTGTTATTGACGCTGAGAGGTGCATTGCAACCTTCAATCCATGTCTGTTCGCCGCTTCAAAAATTGGATGGTACATCGGATCTCCCCAAGCAAAATCAGCTATAGGCAGCATGACTTGAACCATTTGTGGGTGATCGGCAACGCGCTCGATTTCCCTTACAGCAGCAACAGGGTCCTGTGGAATAGTGATGCTGCCTAGTAATCTTTTATCCTTTGCTAGCCAATGCTCAATGGTATAGTCGTTATAGGCAGAAGCCCTTGCCGCAGCAAACTCGTACCAACCCTTTGCTACGCTTGCCTCATAGAACCAACCTGTTAACACCGCATAGGTCATATTGTGTTTATCAAGGAGCTGTTCTTTTAAAAGGTTATAGTCTGAACCTGGCGTAGATCCGTCGCTTGGCCTTGTATCCATCCTGTATTTAGTCTCTTTCCTAATTTGATTAAATGGAATGCTTCTTTCAGGAACCCATCCATAATCCCGAATGTATCTTTTCCAGTGGTCTGAAAGGTATGGAAGAAGATCCCTTGTCGATTTAATCTCATGATGGACGTCGGTGTCGATGATGCCTTTTGATGTTCTTTTTTCATTTTTCTCTTTATTCACTTCTAAATCAATTTTCACTTCGATTCCCCCTCATTTATTTTTAGAATAATTTTTCCGATATTTTTGTTTTGTTCCATATATAGATGGGCCTCGTTCGCCTGTTCCCAATCGAATATCCTATCGATTACAGGTAATAGCCCTCCATTTTTGAACCGATTCTCTCCGAACTTTCTAAAAGCATCTGTCAGACGAATTTTGTCATCCATGGTCCGTGATCTAAGCGTCGAGCCAATTAGGGATACCCTTTTCCTCATCAAGGTACGCAGGTTTAGCTTTTCGATTTCGTAACCACCCATTCCGCCAATTACAACCCATCTTCCATCCAGGGAGATGGATTCAAGGTTTTTATCCCAATAAGAAGCACCAACAGGATCAAGGATTACATCTACGCCCTTACCATCAGTAATTTCCCTCACCCTTTCAGAAAATGATTCCTCATGGTAATTGATAACGTACTCTGCACCTAACCTTTGACAAACCTCAAGTTTCTTGCTGCTGCCAGCCGTAGCAATCGGAATGGCCCCTACCTCTCGTGCAAGCTGGATAGCTGCAGTCCCCACCCCGCTTGCCGCAGCATGGATCAGGACGAAATCACCCTGTTTCATTTTTCCAAGTTCAAAAAGATTCAGGTATGCTGTAAGGAACGCCTCAGGAATTGCTGCCGCTTCCTCAAATGAGAGGCCATCAGGAATTGGAATAGCAAGACCGGCAGGAACCCTTGCCTTTTCTGCATATCCCCCTCCTGGGAGAAGTGCATATATACGATCACCCTGTTTAATGCCAGACACATTCTTTCCTGTTTCCTCAACGATTCCCGCAATTTCAAGGCCAAGAATTTCTGACTCACCTAAAGGAGGTGGATATTTTCCCCTCCGCTGCAAGAGGTCGGCCCGATTCAAGGCGGTTGCCATCACTCTTACACGCAAATCATCGTCTCCAATAAATGGATCACCATGTTCTCCTATATACAAATCTTTTGTCTCATCCTCAATCAAAATCGCTTTCATACCATCGCCCCTTTCAAACAAATAAAAAAACCCAGCAACAAAGAGATGTCATCTCCTGTTACTGGGTTTTACCTACTTCAAGAGATAGCTTTTAACTATCCCCATAGATAACCAGTTATTTTGACAATTGTACCTGTCTTATTTCATTATATCTGTCCCATGCCGAACGGATGGATTGAATTACCGCCCCCTGTGAAGGAGCAAAACAATGTTTCTTTACATCTTCTAATAAAGGCTGTATCCCCTGTTTTGTATCATATCCCTTAACAAGGGTACTTAGATAAGTATTCATTAACTGGGTAATTACTGTGAATTGCGCGTCTTCAATCACACCTGTTTTGGTATTGATGACGAGAACAACGCCTATTGTCTTGTAAGTTTCATAAACAGTAGTTCCTTTTGGTCCTTGTGCAAAGCCTGTGACCAGGACTGTATCTTTTGTTTCCATGAAAACCCCCCAGTCTGAAAATTAATATTATTAAATAATATTATAAAATACTTTTTTGGGGGCTTCAATACCTTTTAAATAATTTAACCCATGAAACGACCACCGTTTACGTCGAGTACAGCACCAGTCATATAAGAGGATTCATCACTTGCAAGGAAACTGACCACCTTCGCCTGTTCATCTATGGTTCCTAGGCGCCTTAATGGGATAGCATCAAGAACTTCTTCCTTTTCAACCTCTACCATTGTGTCCCACGTCTCTTGCAGGCGTTCTCCCGATAGGACAAGACCTGGAGCTATAGCGTTCACACGGATTCCAAAAGGACCTAATTCTTTTGCAAGCCTTCTGGTAAAGCCAACGACGCCTGCCTTTGCTGCCGCATAAGAGACACCTGTTACAATACTTGCAGTCCTTCCTCCAATGGATGAGAGATTGATTATGCTTCCCCCATTTTCTTTCATATAGGAAACAACTGCTTGTGAGACAAGGAATGTTCCCTTTAAATTGACATCAAGGACGAGATCCCAATGTTCCTCCGTGATCTCTTCAAACCTTTTAGGAGTCCGAAGAGCCCCGCCAGCGTTGTTAACTAAAACATCTATTTTTCCGAAGGTTTCTATTACATAATTAACCATACTATTAACTTGCGCTTTATTCGTAACATCTGCAGCAAACCCGAAGGCCTCATATCCTTCTTTTTTCAAAGAAGTTAGAGCTTCTTTTACTGAATCTTCATCAATATCATTGATTACTACAACTGCACCTTCCCTTAGCAGATGCAAAGCCATAATATAGCCAAGCCCACGGGCAGAACCCGTGATTAGGGATACTTTTCCCTCCAGTTTCAATAGAATCTCCCCCTATATTTCCATATCGGTGCCCAACATACTCTTTTTGTTCTTAATCCCTGCAATTAACGTCCCAAGGAAGATAATGACAGTGAGGACTATTAAGATAGCGGAAATCGGCCTTGTGAAGAAGATTCCAGCATTTCCATCCGAGATGGCCATCGATTGCAGAAAAGAAGATTCAATTTGGCTTCCGAGTACAAGCGTTAGAACGGTTGCCGCAATTGGGATATCAAGCTTTTTCATGAAGTAGCCAATAACGCCAAAAATTAACATTAGTCCGATATCAAAGACACTATTTTTTACCGTATAAGCACCAACCATCGTGAACATCATGATTAACGGAAGAAGAATCTTATATGGGACCTGCGCCACTTTTGCCCAGAGATTTGCAAGTGGAAGGTTCATGATAAGAAGGATCACATTCCCGATAAACATACTTGCAATTACCGCCCATACAAAGTCTGAATTCTCCCTAAAAATCTTTGGACCAGGTTGAAGACCGTGCATGATAAATGCGCCAAGTATAACTGCAACTGTTGGAGAGCTGGGAAGCCCTAAAGTAAAAAGTGGGATAAGCGCACTTCCACTAGTCGCATTGTTTGCCGTTTCTGGCCCCGCTACCCCTTCAATAGCCCCTTTCCCAAAAGACTCAGGTTTTTTTGAGATCTTCTTTTCAAGAGAATAGGAGGCAAGGGATGAAAGCACTGCGTTTGCTCCAGGTACAAGTCCGATTAAAACTCCAAGTCCTGTTCCCCTCCCAATCGATTTTATGGTAGCTCCCCATTCATCCCGCCGTGGGAATAATCCTTTGACTCTCGCGGGTTTTTCTGCTGTTTGCCCTTGATCAGCGTTATAAAGTATCTCAGAAATTCCAAAAAGCCCCATTGCCACAATAACAAAGTCGACTCCGCTAAAAAGCTCAGGGATGCCTAAAGTGAAACGGGAGCTTCCAGAAATCGGGTCAATCCCAACAAAAGCAAGTAATAAACCAAAAACCGCGGCAATGAAACCTTTTACAAGAGACTTCCCCATAAGTCCAATCAGCATCATTAGACCAAGAATCATGAGTGCAAAGAACTCAGGCGGACCGAATCTCAAAGCAAAACTTGCAAGAGGCGGTCCAATAAAAGCAAGTCCAATAAGTGCGGTAATTCCACCTACGAATGAACCAATAGCGGCTACGCCCAGGGCTACGCCGGCTCTTCCCTGCTTTGCAAGCTGATGGCCATCGATACAGGTGATAACACTTGCTGCCTCACCTGGGATATTAATTAGGACAGATGTAATCGTACCACCGTACATTGCCCCGTAGTAAATTCCCGATAGCATAATTATCGCCGATGTCGGATCCATGCCAAAGGTGAGTGGAATAAGTATCGCTGTCCCCGCAACTGGCCCTAATCCCGGCATAACGCCTACAAACATTCCAACCGATACTCCAATTATACAAAACAATAGGTTTTCCCATGTTAGTGCATTAGAAAAACCATTCAATAATAGACCGAAAGTTTCCATAAATTCCTCTCCTTACCACCCAAATGAATTGACCGGGAATGGAATCGACAACCCTTTTGCGAAAATAATAAATATCGCAAGCGAGATTCCAACGGACAATGAAAGAGTGAAATACCACTTAAACGTGCGAAACAAAAGTACAATCAAGGAAACCGTTCCTGCGATGACGAATCCTGTTCTTTCTATTAGAAGGATAAACAAGATCATGGAAAGGAGAATAAACGTGAAATCCAGCAATGCCTTTCCCTTTGGCAAAATCTCGCGTATATCAATGATCTCTTTAAAACTCATCATCAGATATAAGATTGAAAGGAACAAAAGGAGGATGCTCAACCAAAGAGGGAAAAAACCGGGACCTAAGCCAAGTGGTCCTTTATAATCCAAGGTAGTGCTATGGTATAGAAAAAAACTTGAAAAAATAATTATCAGGATTGCTGCTAAAACACCTGCGTTTCGCATCTTGTCACCCCATTTATAAGACAGGGAGAGCGGGAATATCCCGCCCACCTTACTTAGTTGTTATTTTAGACCAATAGCTTCAAGAATCTCACCGTTTAACTGATAGTCATCCTGAACGATTTTTTTAAATTCTTCAGTATCCTTATATACCGGTTCTGTTCCAATCTTCTTTAATTGTTCAAGCACACCTGGGTCTTCTAATGCCTGTTTGAATGCATCATGTAGCACCTTCACCACTTCATCTGGAACCGATGCTGGGGCTACAAGGCCGGTCCAGACGTCTCCTTTAACATCAATGCCTTTTTCCGTTAGAAGGGGAATTTCCTTTAACTCTTCAGGCTTGAATGTCCCAGAAATCCAGATTGGGCGAAGAGTCCCTTCCTCTATATAAGGAATTGCTTCAGGTGTCTGAACTAGTGCTCCTTCAAGATTACCTCCAAGTAGAGCAGTTAGAGCAGGTGCCCCTCCTTGGAAAGGCACATGTTTAACCTTCACATCAGTTTTTGTCATAAGATTTTCCATCGTGATATGCTGGGTCAAGCCGGCGCCGCTCGTCCCAAATGTAAACTTATTAGGGTTAGCCTTTACATACTCCATCCAATCTTCGAAGGTCTCTATTTCCGAATCAGATTTTACGACAAGTACGTTTGGCGTTGCGACAACTTGGATGATAGGTTTAAAATCTTCAGGCTTATAAGTAACTTCTTTTGAATGAGTCTTGATAGTCATTGGGCCAATTGTAGCCATTCCAATGGTATATCCATCCCCTTTTGCCTGAGCTACCTCATTCATACCGATTGTTCCCGCTCCCCCATCCTTATTGACTACGGTTACACTCTGCCCGTTTGGAAGGTATTTGTTTGCAACACTTGCTATTGCCCTTGCAGAACTGTCGGTCGTTCCTCCAGGTGCAAACGGGACAATCATCTCGACTGCTCTTGTCGGGTAATCAGATTTTGCAGATCCACTAGCAACTTCTGTTTTCTCACCCGCCTGATTACTTGCGCAACCAGAAAGTCCTATTGCTAATGCAGCCGCCATGAATGGAAGCATCAATTTTCTCTTTTTCATAAGCATTTTCCCCCTTAATCCTTATTGGTTTTGTAAAGCTACACTATTCTTAACAGCTACTGGATTTGATAGAACTCCTATCCCTTCGATTTCCACCTCTACCGTGTCACCATCATAAAGCGGTGATACACCTGATGGTGTCCCGGTAATTATGACATCCCCCGGATTAAGTCTCATGACATTAGAAACAAATGAAACGATTTCGGCTGTTGAGAAGATCATATCACTAGTATTTGAATCTTGCCTTACCTCACCGTTCACCCTTAATGTAATCGGTCGGTCATCCGGATTGATATCGGTTACAATGACTGGTCCAAGTGGCTTATAGGTTGAAAAACTTTTTGCTCTTGTAAACTGCCCATCGAACTTTTGAAGTGCTCTGTCCGATATATCATTGCAGATTGTATAGCCAAATACATATTGAAGTGCTTCATCAACACTTACATTCTCTGCAGTTTTTCCAATAACAACTGCAATCTCAGCTTCATGATCATTACGATTTTCAGGGTTAACAAGTTCAACTGTCTCACCTGGTCCTATAACGGCAGTTGGGGATACCAAAAACATCATCGGTTCTGTCGGAAGTGGTTTGTTCACTTCTTCAGCGTGTTTTTTGTAATTCAGACCAATTGCTACTACTTTACCTGGATCGACCGGAGCGAGTAGCTTTACATCGGAAAGAGAGTATCTTTCTTCTGTCTCCAAATATTCACCAAAAATGTCTCCCTCAATTTTTACGACGACCTCTTCTTTCAGCACCCCGTATGATTTGGTACCGCTTTCTAAAAATTGCACTATTTTCATTATATATTTAATCCCTTCGTCAATTTATTTAAAGTGTTAATCGGGTGTTCCTGCATTGGAATCCGATTCCTTGTTGCGTTTCTCATTTTGAATTAGATCATTAGTGAGAACAATAGCTCCCACTTACAGCTTTTTGAAAATTTGGATTGAGAAATTAGTCGATCTGTTCAATATTTATGTTCATTATGCGCCTCCTTTCAAGATGATTAGTTTAAATCTTTTTTTACAAACCGAATATATTTCTTTTGTTTCCAATCTAAAAATAATGATTTAAATACTATTGCTCGACTTAGGAATAAGACGATCATGGAGTTTATCATAAAATTCTTGTTGCGTTAGCCGAAGAATTTCTCTACCAGCACGTGTTTTATGTTTAATCATATAGCTTTCTGAAAGCATACCGTCTTTTCGCAATAAAGCCCTGTAGATATCTTCATGTTCATGGATTGAAGCCTGAATATGTTCATCATTTCCTTTAAATAATGAAGGATATCTTTTGGTGTTGCTCCACAGATCATCAATGGTACGAATTAAGAGCTGATTATTACAAGCAGAATAAATTTTGTTATGAAATGCTACGTTTAATTCTTCAAATCGGATATAATCCTTATCCTTAAAAGCTTGAACGGAATCATCCAGTATCTTTCTAAGTTCTGAAAAGTTTTCTTCCGTCAACGCTTCTACCGCTAATCTCGTTGCAAGCCCTTCCAATTCTACACGCAATTCAAAAATCTCCCGAATATCCTTAGCCGATAATGTACTGACCAAAGCACCCACATGGGGTTTGAACTCTATTAACTTTTCAGATTCTAATAGATTAATAGCTTCCCGGACAGGGATTTCGCTGCTTTCAAACCTAATGGCCATTCTGCTAATGACTAACTTTTCCCCAAATTTATATTTACCGTTCAGGATTTCTTCTCTAAGAATCTGGTAAATCATTTCTTTTTTTGTCCGATACATTTTTATTTTTATCACGTCCCTTAGTATAAATCATATATCATATATGATATATGATTTATACTACAAAAAAGAGTGAATTCCGTCAACACAAAACATTCAGAAAGTTTATTGGTAATTCAGCTATGTTTCTCCCTTTTATGGCGAAGCCTTGCGGCTGCCATTTTAAAAAAGTTAAACAAAAAAACTCAACGACAAACAAACCTAAAACTTAGTTTGGATGCCGCTGAGTCATACCTATGAATTGAGAGGCTATTTATGGTAGTCCCCCAGTAGATATTCAGCTGAATAATATTTTTTAATATTTCGATAGTTTGAATTTAGCATATAATATTTTCTATTGTCAATATGATAATAGTGTTTTCTCGACAAAAAATTTAAGAGACTACTATTTTCTGAATCAATCGGGTCCCAACTTGTAAAAAGGGATTATTCAATAACAACAAATAAGTTTTAATTGGCATGCTACTAAACTCCCTAATCTGATTCTATTATCGTTTATACAAACTCAAAATCTGCTTTTTCCCCTTTCAAAACATTAATGATATTCCTTGCAGTAATCATCCCAACCTCTTCTAGGGCATCAGCCGTATATCCCGCCATGTGAGGGGTCGCGATAAAGTTAGGAAGTGAAATCAGCGGTGAGTTACCTGTAGGTTCATTTTCAAAAACATCAAGCGCAGCACCTGAAATTTCTCCACTTATAAGTGCATCATATAGTGCCATTTCGTCAATTATCCCACCTCTTGCGGTATTGACGATGTAAGCATTTTTTTTCATTTTTTTAAAAGCCTCATGACTAAACAAATTTTTCGATTGTGCGTTCAGATCTGTATGAATGGTAATAAAATCTGATTTTTCTAGAATCACATCCATATTTTCATATTTTACCCCTGACTCTAGTAATTCCTGATCCTGATAGACGTCAAAAGCTAGGATATCCATATTGAATCCACTGGCCCTGTTGATGACTTCCTTTCCAATCCTTCCGGTCCCGACAACACCAAGTGTTTTACCATATAATTCACTTCCGACCACCCTTGGCCATTCTCCGTTAATTACCCTGCGGTTTGTCTGAGGTATCTCACGTGCAAGGGACAAAAGAAGACCAAATGCTAATTCAGCTACAGCATGCTTATTGGCTCCTGGTGCGAATGCAACGGATATGTTTCTTTCCTTTGCTGCCTGTAAGTCGATATTGTCTACCCCTGCTCCATGCTTTGCAATCACCTTTAGGTTTTCTGCAGCATCTATTACCCTCTTACTAATTTTCTCAACACCTACTACTAAAGCATCTGCCTCTTTCAACGCAATGGCTAGCCTTTCCTCATCATTGGCTGTATCCTTATCAAGGATTGAGACTGTGCATTGTTCCTTTTCAAGATAGTTAATAGGAAGTTTTGAATACTTACCAAATGTTGGTGATGATGATACGACTTTATACAAAATAAATCCCCCTTTAAATTCCTACAAATTTTAAATAAATCGGAATGATCATCAGCATGACGATTGAATACTTTAAATTCCAACGAACGGAAACCTCAAAAAGATCAGTTTTCATTAGCCCCGATAAAAGATTGTTTACTGCAGTTGCAGGACTTACTGTATTGGAAATCCCCCACCCTGAAAGAAGCAGGATGGCAAAAAACTCATAAGTGATGCCAAGCTTAGTCGGATCAATGCTCGTTACAATAATCGTCACAGTAACGATGGGATGCAGCCCTATTACCGCTGTAAGGACTATTAAAAAAACGATTGCATATGCAATTCCAATAGTAAACCCGGAAAATACTGCATTTAGGCCATTAACGAGTTCATTGCTCCAGCCTGTCTTAACAAAAGCACCGCTGAAAAATCCTGCAATTAAAAATAAGACAATTTCTTTCTTCATCCTAGGAATCCCCGTGAAAACATGCTGCTTGAATTCAACTTTATATTCTTTCCATTCTTTTTTTAGAAGACACCAAATGAGCGGAAAAAGGGCGGAAAAAACACATATGATAAAGGTCATGCTTGACTCTATCAATTTCTCCATGAAAAGGACTCCTAAAATCATTAATAGGAGAAGAAACAATAGTTCCACTACTTTTCTTTTTGCCTTTTTCAATTCAGATGTATCACCTTCAGATTGTTCTGGTTCTGGACCATTTTTCAACCTATAGGGTCTCTCAAATAAATAACTCACAATAAGTGCGATGCCACTAAGACCGAGAGAATAAAAAAGAATATTGCCCCATTTTACTGGAAGGGAACTTGTTATTAGAGCCATCGCAGAGAAATACGGGGACCAAAATATGGTACTAATAAACCCCCTATTTATACATGCAGCAATCATCTTATTGTTTTTGATATCTGAAGCCTTTGAAAGCTCGTGGATGATTGATATGGCACCGATATTCAAGACAACACCTAGGATGTGAGAAAGCAGACTTGAACCGGCAAAGAAAAAATTAGGGTTGTTCATCCGCGTTGACAGTACCAGCTTAAGAGCACTTACATATCCACCTGTCCGCACCGGAATCCCGAGAAGTGGGGTGAACAGGAAAATAGCAACAAGAGTTAAATTAATTCTTGCAGCATCAAGCCACTCCCGAACTGTTGCACCGTAGAAAACCATAAACATGATACCAACGATCAAAAGTATGAGGCTAATAATCATGATGGAGCCCCGGATACGTGGCAGGATCCAGATGATGACCGAAATTATCATGATAGATACTATCGCTTTTACCGTTCCTACGGGAAACAATTCAAGAGTGATATATCCAATAGCAAGAAGGCAGATAATCATACCCTGATTTCCAATTGGCTTTTGGATGGGTGTTTGCACACTTTACTCCTTTCCCTGGGTACTAAAAAAACTCAGTCCCCTAGTGTGGAACTGAGTTTTTACTATATGACAAGGCTTTATTAGAGCCCTCCCAATAATCACCCAAACAATATACATTTATTATATTTATTTGTTATGAAGATTTCAATAATTTTGTAAAATATAAATCTGATGGCTACAAAAAATACATAGATTTTTTCTTATTAGCTTTGAAAAACAAGATCCTTTACGGTTAGAAATAATACTTGTAACACGTTTACCATGTCCTGCTGGTAAAGCATGATAGTCTATATTATTATAAAATTATATAAATTCTGGGATTGGGGGAACAACATGTCAAAGCTAGTTATTACACAAAATATTGAGCAGTTCCATTTGGAGCAAATTCAAGCAATCGTTCCCAAATGGGAGATTGTTGCTGGACGTGATTCATCTGTTTGGTTGGAGCATTTACAAGATGCTGAAGTCATCGTTGGTTGGAAAAAGGAGATCGCGGAGCATTGCATATCTACTGATTCTAATCTTTGTTGGCTGCAAAGCTGGAGTGCGGGTGTTAATAGTATGCCTCTTGAAGAAATGGAAAAGAAAAATATTCTTCTTACAAGCGCAAATGGGGTTCATACTTATCCGATTTCAGAAACGATTTTTGCTTTGATGCTTGGATTGACGAGAAAAATTCATACATATGTGAGAAACCAGCAGGAGAAAAAATGGCATCATTCAGACATGAAGCTTGAGATTCATGAAAAGACAATTGGAATCATGGGTGTTGGAAACATCGGTAAGGAAACTGCCAAGATTGCAAAAGCATTTGGCATGACGGTGCTGGGTGTTCGCCATTCTGGACGAGATGAGGATTTCGTCGATGAAATGTATACAACAGAGCAATTGTCAGAGGTTCTACCAAGATGTGATTATGTTGTTGTGACATTACCTTTGACGAATGAGACTCGTCATTTATTCGGGGCTATTGAATTTATGCAAATGAAGCCGTCTGCATTTTTCATTAATATTGGACGCGGAGAGATTGTAGTTGAAGATGATTTGATTGAGGCACTCCGTTCCGGTGAGATTGCCGGGGCCGGGTTAGATGTTTTCACGAAAGAGCCACTAGATGAGAACAGCCCACTGTGGGAGTTTGAAAATGTTATTGTGACACCCCATACATCTGGTTCAACTGAACATTATACAAAGCGTGTGATTGAAGATATTTTTATCCCCAATTTGAAGAGCTATGCCCAAGGCGGAGTGCTACCAAAAAATGTAGTGGATTATAAGAAGGGGTATTAGGAACAAAGGGACATACACTGTCCCTGAAAAAATATGGTGGGACACGGAACCTGTCCCCATGCCCCACCACCCAAGTCTCAATTCTCAATCCTCATCCTTTACGTCGATATCCTCTGGGATTGGTTCGTTGAGCCATTCTTCGTAGAGTTTTTTGTATTTTTCAAGCTGATCTATCGTAGTGTTGAATTGGTCTTTATACAATAGGTACTGCTCCCCGTCGAATAGCGCACGTACCCTTTTTTCTTGAATGAGTTTTTCCACTAACTCCTCTGATATTGATAAATATTCAGCTGTTTCTTTGACTGTTAAATACAACCTGCTTCATCCTTCTTTACCTTCTGATTTTGTATGCACGCCGTTCAGCGTATTCCGAGCAAGGAATGCACACCTTTATTGTATTCCCTTTATCATCGACATACTTTCGCAAAGGTTTTATTTTCCTTTTACAAATTACACATTTCGCACCAAAAAAAGAGAACATCCAGACCCTCCTTTTGATTTTAACATAGGAAAAGCTTAACAGGTTCCGATCTATAATTCATTTCATGAAATAAAATTGTACATTTTTAGAACAAAAAAGCCTTAACTCAAGTTGAGGCTTAATTTACTTTTTATTTTTACCGAGCTTCTCGTTTCCACGTTTAAAGTTACCCGTAATTTTAGCTAGCAATAATTGTATTTTTGTTTTATCATTTTCAACTTCTTTAATCTTTGCAATAAGACGTTCAGCTTCCCGGTCCTTTATCATTTTAATTTGTTTTCCTTCAAAGTAGATCATAACCATTCCTTTTTTCGTTATCTGATAAGTAAATGGTTCCTCACCTAATCGGTTTCTTTTATCAATTTCGCTCACTCTACAGTCTCCCTAACTATCTTAGATATAAATACATATGTTTTTAATTCACTATATGTGTCTTTAACTGCAAGTAAAAAACAGATTCGTTGAATAAAAATTCATTGGGGATAAGGTCCCCAATGAATGAAGTTTCACTTTATTTCATTGCTACAAACTGATCGACAAAATGCTGTGGATTTAGTTTTTCACCAGTAGCTCTTTCGATTTTTTCATTCCAATTATATAACGCACCTGGCTTAAAGAAATCATTTAACAAGAATTTGCCCACTTCTTCCGTAAAGAGGTCAGTTGAAATGTTCTTCTCAATGTAGCGCTGAAGCTGGGAGGTTGTTAGTTCGCCTAGTAAATAGTTTTGATAATACACTGGCACCAACGTAAAATGAATTTTCGCAGCCCAATGCGGATAATCCTGGTTTTCGGGTGGTGTCAATAATTGAATCTCACTGACAAGCTTCCACCATAAACGGTTCAAATCTTGATCTGGATTTTCGTAAAGCTCGCGTTCAAAGAACACAAAAGTCATAATCCAACGACCTGCAATCAGCATTTGACGACGTAAAGATTTTTCAATTAGTGGTTTCAACTCATTAACCTGCTCTCGGTCCAATCCTAAAAACTGGTGGAGCCATTCCGGATTTTTTCCGAAGCGACCATACAGCATCGCAATTGCCTCAGTAGTTAATGTATGTGCCGGACTACGCAATAAGAATGGTAGACTACGATCGATATATTTAAAATACACAGCATGCCCATACTCGTGGAGCATCGTGTTGGACCAATAATCAGACGGCAAGTTGTTACTTAATACGCGCACATCACCCTCGCGATCAATATCAGTACAGAATGCATGCTGGTTTTTCTTTTCTCTTGGATATAGGTCACTCTTTTGAAGCATATCCGTTATATCCATACCCATTTTTGCGAATGTCTGTGTTGACAATTCCTCAAGATTCTTCCCATCATAAAATGGATCTAGATCCAATTCCTTGGAAGGTGGTGCCTCTTGGAAAAAAGGATCCGCATAATGCCATGGGCGAAGGTCCTCTACCTTAATACCAAATCGTTCTGCAAGCTCTTCATCCATTTCCTGTTTTACTTGACGGAATGGCTCATCGGACAGTTCCTTTAGCTTTGTAAAAATCGAAAAGATTTCTTCACGGTCAAGCTCTTGTGATTCGAAACTCATTTGATGAAAGTTTTCAAAGCCTAGTGAACGTGCCGCCTCATTGCGTTTTTTCACTAGAGTTAATAATTTTTCTTCGACTTCTTTAGCGATTTGCTTACTTGCATGCCACGCTTGTTCTCTTAATTCAAGATCGTTGCTTTTGATTAAAATTTGACGTACATCGTTTTCCGATACTTGCTTTCCATTCAATGTCGCGCGGAATGTGTTAAACACGCCGACTAATTCCGTTGATAGCTGCACCATTTCCGTCAGTTTGTCTTCCGGAAGTTGGTTTTCAAGCATGTGTGAATATAAAAGTTCAAGCTGGCGTTTTTGAACAGGATTCTCCGTTTGCTCTAGGAATTTTTTTACCTGTTCAAAGCGCCCTGCATCTGAAAAATAGACATTATATGCAGTTTCTGCTTCTGCAGATTTTGTATTCCACTCCTCTTCCCCAGTGGTTGCTGCCATCCATGAAGCTTCTGCACCATTAATATGTAATTCTCGAATTGCTTTATTTTGCTCTTCTAAAAATTGTTCTACTGACATTTTAACTCCCCCTCTATTCTATTATTCTAGAATCATCAACAAAATCCTTTATGCTTTCATTCTTTCAAACCCTAAGTATCGCGTTCCTTGAAATGTAAGCTTGCCCATGTCCCCTTCAGCTAATTGACCATATTCACTACCAGAAATCCTGAACTCTGAACGATCTCCACTCTCAAACTCAAATGTCACAAAGTAACTTGTGGATGATGTAACATGATCGTGGTGATGTGGCTCTGTATGATGATGGGTATGTCTACTAACATCTGTACGCTTTGTTTTTACAAGTGCAGGAACACTTAATTTGGGTGAATCTTCATTCTTCTTCCACTGACTTATTCCCTTTCCCATATTAATAATAAAGAATCCAATCACAATAATAAAAACAATGATCACAAGAACTGGGACAACATTGAACATCGCATCTCCTGGATACATAACCTTCCCCCTTTTTAAAGGAATCTATATAAACAATACGCTCTAAAAATCGGAAAGTTTCAATGTTCAAAAAATTTTTTTCAAAAAAAATTAGATGCCTGGGACAGTGGACCTGTTCCTCCGACCCACATAAAAAAAACAGACCATTGAGATAGTGATCTGTCCCAATGGTCTGCGTGTTTGTTGATTATTCACCTAAGTCTACGTTGTGATATACCTGACGTACGTCTTCTAGGTCTTCTAATGCATCAATCATTTTTTCGAATTTTTCTTGTGCATCATCTGGAAGGGTTACATCGCTTTGCGCAAGCATGGTTAGTTCAGCTACTGTAAACTCAGTAATTCCAGCATTTTTAAAGGCTTCTTGGACTGCGTGAAATTGTTCCGGCTCCGCATACACGATAACAGAATCATCTTCTTCAAGAATATCGCGTACATCTACATCTGCTTCCATTAATAGTTCTAAAACCTCATCTGCCGTTTTTCCATCAACACCGAAAACAGCAGTTGCATCAAACATATAGGCTACAGAACCGCTGACGCCCATGTTTCCGCCATTTTTACCAAAAGCAGCACGTACATCAGATGCTGTACGGTTAACGTTATTTGTCAATGCATCCACAATAACCATTGATCCATTTGGTCCAAAACCTTCATAGCGGAGCTCATCGTAACTCTCCTCTGAACCACCCTTAGCTTTTTCAATCGCGCGGTCAATGATTGCTTTTGGTACACTGTATGTTTTTGCACGCTCAAGAACGACTTTTAAATGTTGGTTTGACTCAGGATCAGGCTCGCCTTGTTTTGCTGCTACATAGATTTCACGTCCAAATTTTGCGTAGATTCTACTTGTATTCGCATCCTTGGAAGCTTTCTTTTCCTTAATATTGTTCCATTTACGTCCCATCTAGAACACTCGCTTTCAACTATTGAATCATATCTTAATTATAATGTAAGTTTTGACTGCTTCAAAATGCCACCGTTCCACAACCTACATTTTGAACAAATATATTATACTCCAACAAATAGCGCTTTTCGAGAAAAAAATAGAAGAAAATGTAACCAAAAAACGCTTAGACATTAGCATCTAAGCGTTTAAACCGTCAATTTAAGCTAGATTTAGTTGCCAGGAAACTCCGAAACGGTCATTCAGCCAGCCGAATTTTTGGTTAAAACCATAATTGCCTAAAGGCATTAGTTCTCCCCCGCCTTCTTTTAGCTTTTGATAAATGGTATCAATTTCTTCTTCCGTACTGCAAGTTAAGTAGATTGAAAATGAAGGGGTGAACGTAAACTGATGCTTAATATTACTGTCTATGCACATAAACTCTTGTCCTTTTAACGTAAAAGTTGCATGCATGACAGTCCCTTCTTCTCCTGGTCCATTTGCTCCATACCGAACTATATTTTTAATCCCAGAATCCTCAATGAGTGACGTATAAAAATTCATCGCTTCCTCTGCATTACCTTCCTGAAACATTAAAAATGGTGTTACTTTTTCCATAATGAAAATCTCCTTTATATATCAATTCTTACTTATTAGTATACCCTATAGTGCTTTTTCAAGGTCACTCGATACATTCCTTCGAGATTCTTGAGTACTTTTACTATTTACAATCCATATCCCAACTAGTACAAGTAAAATCCCCGCTAAAGTAATGATGCTTAAGTT
This sequence comes from Bacillus sp. JJ1562, assembly GCF_036962705.1. Taxonomy (NCBI): domain Bacteria; kingdom Bacillati; phylum Bacillota; class Bacilli; order Caryophanales; family Bacillaceae; genus Bacillus; species Bacillus sp. JJ1562. Next base: position 20,814 of record NZ_JBALOQ010000061.1, on the reverse strand, counting down.
TTCATCAAAAAATATGTATCCTGAAATCACTCCCACGATAGGTACAACCAATAGAGAAGTCGATGCTTTGCTTGCTTCTGTACGCCTCAAAATATGGTTCCACATGACAAAAGCAAGGGCGGAGGCAACAACTCCTGAAAACAGAATATAAACTGCCGGCATGTACCCCCAATGTGATTCCCCAGTTTCAAATGATAGTGTATATACCAATAAACCTATTGCCCCAATCGTCATTTGCCAAGTAGTGAATTGAACGGTATCACAATGTTTTAATTTTAGTTTAAAAAGCAAGCTAGCTATAGCCCAAGATATTGCAGAACTCAGTGCTAATAACACGATCCAAATAGATCCTCCAAAATGGATGTTCATTGCGAGAAATAATCCAGCTATGCCTATCATAATCCCGAACGTCTTTTTTACTGTCAATCGTTCACCAGGAATCCACCTATGTGCCATGATTGATAGAAAAAGTGGCATAGAGTAGGTCAGAACAGAGGTAAGTCCTGCACTAATGTAATTAAGTGATACTTGAATAGCAATATTAAAGTAAGTGGTTTGTAGAAGTCCACATAAAACGAACCACTTGAAATCTGATTTACTTGGTAGTGGTATTTTTTTTATAAAACACAGTCCTAGTAGTACAATGGAGCCGGTCAAAAATCGCCATGCAGCAAACTCTCCCGGAGGAAAAGCACCGTTTCCCAATTTCATGATAACAAAATTATATCCCCAAATTAGACATAGAATGGCTATGGGCATATACATAAGATGGAGCCTCCTTTCCTTACACCTAATAAGGGAACGTTTTAGTTTGATTCTTTACCCTATTTATTCTTCCACATTAATATACTCAAGCTGTTTCTCATCTAGATACATGACGGGCTGCAAATCAATACCACTCCATGAACCTCCACCAATATGAGATTTATTGGCATCTTGCCTTACATGTTCATTGTTATATGGAAGCCATCCTAAAGATACATCATGAAGCACAGGGTAAAAATCATAAAGAAATGAATCTGGCTGCTGGGCTTCCTCCTCTTATTGTTGTTTCCATGACTTTCTGCCATTCATTCGGAAGTTCAATAATCCCATATGGTTTTTCCTCAAAATCAAGGATTGTCTTCATTTGCAGTCGTGGGTAATAGTTATCTATTCCTTCTGAAATACGATAATTTCGATCACGAATATAATACAACTCTCCATAGCTTAGATGATCATCAGGATGTATATTCCAAAAGACCCTGTAGCTTCCTGGGTCTTTACTTTCAACCTTCAACATTTTTGGTGCACCATTGTCGCTTTCAGCCACAAGCTCCCACTTATGTTTTTCCCACATCCATAAGCCAGTTCCATATTTATTATCCTCTGTAATAAACGGTACATATACATGGCGATCATCAATTTCAAGCGTTTCAAGTATTTCAGTAGCCTCGGAGTCAGGGGAATATCTATTTAAATCTGCGAGAATCTCTTCTGATGATAGGAAGCCACTTGGCTTTGCTAAGTAAAAATAATATACAATGGCTACAACACTTAAAGCTAGAGCGATAACAACAAACAATCGAATTTTTCGTTTTCTTGTCATTCTTGCTTCACCCCTTCCAAAAATGAATCATTGGAGCGAAAATAATATTGTTTTTTTGGAGTTGCAATTAATAGACCTTTCCCATCTTCTTCAACGAAAATAGTTGGTTGTAGATTGCTCCCCCATTTTCCTTGTATTCCAACCACTTGGTAAGGAAAACGTTCTTTTCTTGTATTCGGTTCACCAAGCATATATGTTTCCTCATACCATTTATCACTAAAAAATTCAGTAATTTTCATGTTAGAACGTTCTTTTATTAATTTTTCCTTTTGCAATATAACGTCCTCGGCGGAAGTATGAGTATTAATAATTGTCGCATGATCCACATTAGAAATATAGGTTGATATATTGTTAGGGGGATACAGTACATGCTGAAAGCCAATCGTTAAAAACGTCAGTCCTAAAAAAATAAAGTTTCCAAAGAAACCCAACCACGCAAATCTGCGATACCTCTCCCATCGGCCTTCTTTTGATCTTAAGAAAAAATAAAGAATCCAAACACCAAGCGGTAAAATCGGTATTTTTATGATTGTTTGAAACATATTCATATTGAAGGAAAATGAAAAAAGTCCAACCCATATTACAAAGATCATTTTCCAATGTTTGATTTTCACTTCTTGCTTTATATGAATTCTATAAGCAAGAAAAGTAATCATGGCCCACCCTATTAATAAATAAATGAGAGAAATCAGACCTATGTCAAATTCAACTGGAAACATAATGGATATCACCTCTTTTTCTTGTACCCTACTATATATTCGTAATGTTGTACTCAATTCCTTTTTTAGGTAATTAAAAAATGCAAAACCGTATTGGTTCTGCACTTTTTGATATTATTTATCTGTTGAATTTTCACAGTTTTCGTCTGCGCAAATTGCACCTTGATTACTATGCCGGATTTTCCTCTTTCCAAACCTTTGGTTTTATATCCTGTTTTTTATAGATTCGGTAGATAAAAAAGCCAATCATGCCCATACTAATCATCGAGACAAGGCTAATATCAAAGTCAAATTGAATCGTAATTCGTACCACCCCCTTTTATTTGTACCATACTATATATTCTCAATAGAAGGCTAAATACCTTTTTTTGTATAAATTTACCCAGTGGCAGGGGGGAATAACTCCCAAGCTCTTACCCCAATGTAAGTTACCGTTTGTAAACTGGATTGCATCCAAGCTTGGCGAACAAAAAAGAAGAATCTAACGTTCTACGTTGATTCTTCCTTTATTTTAATTCTCTCAATTAGAGCCTAAAACTACCATTCTCCAATACTTCCATCCTGATGGCGCCAAACTGGATTTTTCCAATTGTGACCAACATCAGCTTGTTTTCGAACAAAATCTTCATTGATTTCAATACCTAACCCAGGACCTTGAGGGATAGTAACATAACCATCTTTATATTCAAATACAGACTTATCCACTACATAATCTAAGAGGTCGTTCCCTTGATTATAATGAATCCCCAAACTTTGTTCTTGAATAACCGCATTATGTGCTGTCGCATCAATTTGCAGACAGGCTGCAAGTGCAATTGGGCCTAATGGACAATGGGGAGCAAGTGCTACATCATAAGCTTCTGCCATTGAAGCGATTTTTTTACATTCGGTAATACCGCCTGCATGTGATAAATCCGGCTGAATGATATCTACATAGCCACTTGCAAGCACTGATTTAAAATCCCAGCGTGAATACATTCGTTCTCCTGTTGCAATTGGAATAGACGTGTGTTGGGCAATTTCTTTTAAGGCCTCATTATTTTCCGCCAAAACTGGCTCCTCAATAAACATTGGGCGGAACTGCTCAAGTTCCTTCGCTAATATTTTTGCCATAGGTTTATGTACACGACCATGAAAATCAATCCCAATTCCTATATAATTTCCTACAGCTTCCCTTACAGCAGCAATTCGTTCGATTGCCTGATCAATTTTTTCATAGGAATCTATGTACTGAAGTTCTTCTGTTCCATTCATTTTAACAGCTGTAAACCCTGCATCAACTACTTTTCTCGCTTCTTCTCCAACATCAGACGGGCGGTCGCCTCCAATCCATGAGTATACTTTTATCGAATCCCTGCATGCACCACCCAGCAGTTGAAAGATAGGAGCTTGATAGTACTTCCCCTTAATGTCCCAAAGTGCCTGATCGATTCCAGCAATTGCACTCATTAAAATCGGTCCTCCTCGGTAAAAACCAGACCGATATAACATGTTCCAATGATCTTCAATTCGTAATGGATCTTTCCCAATCAAGTATTCCATTAATTCCTCGACACACGCCTTTACAGTCGATGCCCTTCCTTCTATAACAGGTTCACCCCATCCAATGATTCCTTCATTCGTTTCGATTTTTAAAAATAGCCATCGAGGTGGAACCTGAAACAACTCGTATCCACTAATCTTCAAATGTTTCCCCTCCTATTAATTCATTTCTTTTCTTTAAATAAAGTTATTCATTGAGAGACCCATAGTTTGATAAAATCTCCATAGCTCCAACCATGAGTGAATTTTCCACTTGTTGGTCATCAGCCTCTATCATTTTCCATCCTTGATTTATATAGGTTAACAGGTGGGTAAAGGCCTTTCTTAACGGACTTATCCCTCCAACAATTACCCATTTTATTTCATTCAGCGCGAATCCCGAAAGTGCTTGTAGATCATTGAAAATAACAGAACCAGCGAGGTAATTTGCCCGTTGATTAGCGTTACATTTTGCAAATAAATCCAGAAGACGTATGTGATAAAAACTTCTAGTGAGTCCATACTGTTTTGCTGCTTCAAAGCCATATGTAAGCATTTTTTGATCAACTTCCTTGATAAGGCAAGAATCAAGCGAATTTGAGAGTATCGTTTCCTTCTGAAGAGCTTGTAAAGTCTCTCCTCCTAAGGTAGATAAACAATACAATAACTCCTTATTTTCACCCACGAAAACAAATTTCGTATGTGAACCAGGAAGCACAATTAGCCCTTTTCCCTCATGCTGAAACTGCTTGAGCAATCCAAATGATTCTACTTCTTCTCCGCGCATCACATCAAACTCATTAATCGAAAAATGCAAATCATCTTCGTCTACTTCATTTGCTCCATTTTTCATTCCCGGGATAAACAGACAAGGAATGGAAAGAAATTCATCAAGCTTACATACTACTGAATTACCAGCGAATTGTCTTACCCCTGCGGGACTAGGAATATGAGGGACTTCATATATTCCTAGATTGGAGGTAATCATTCCGGATGCAACAATAACATGAATATCAGCGGGCATACATTTTGCTTTCATTAACAACCTTTCTATACCTTCTTTTATTTGGACCTTTAGATTGTGATTACTGCCTGAAATGGCTGAATCCCTTACACCAACCCTTATTTTTTCAGAATCAATTACTGTGTTTGTTGTGGTTTCAACTAATCTTAGCCTTGAGTTTGTTGTTCCAGAGTCTATTAAAATGACTTTCACATCTCAAGCCTCCATTCATGTCAATTCCTATTATCTATCCACTTTATTTACAAGCTGAACAAAGCTTGCTGCCCGCCTTTCAATTTCTTTAAAATCGCCTAGCTGGACCAGTTTTTCATCCACAAGTGAACCACCTATTCCTAGGGATACTGCCCCTGCGTTCATAAAGTCACCAGCATTTTCAATTGAAATTCCGCCAACTGCCATTACCTGTAGAAAAGGCAGGGGACCCATTAAATCGCGGATATATTTCGGGCCAAGTTGGCGGATTGGAAAGATTTTGACCATCTTTGCGCCGTATTCATAAGCTGTAAGTATTTCTGTTGGAGTGTAGACCCCAGGGATTATAGTGATGTCATAACGATTTGCTGTTTCAATCGTTTCCTTTTTTAAAGTTGGGGATAGAATAAATTCCGCTCCTGATAAAACTGCAAGTCTAGCAGTCTCCGAATCTAAGACAGTCCCAGCACCAACTAGGACATCAGGATAGTTTTCTTTTATCCATTCAATCCCCTTGAATGCCCCTGGAGTATTCGTCGTTATTTCGATTGCACGAATTCCACCTTCGTAAAGACTTTTAACTGTATTTTCTAAGCCCTTTGCTGACTTATTTCGAATAATGGCCACAAGCTTCAACATTTTTATTTTTTCTAAAGTTGGGGTACTCATTCTTCTACACCACCTCCTGTTTTGGTTTTTTGCTTATCCTTTCACACTTCCCCCAGTTAGTCCGGCAATAATGTATCTTTGAGCAAAAAGAGCAATAATCAGTACTGGTGCAGTTATGATAACGGAAGCCGCCATTAGACCGCCCCAGTTTATCTCTGAATAAGATAAAAAATTAAAAATAGCAATTGGTAATGTCTTTGTTTTTTCACCAGCAAGAATTAAAGAAAACATAAAATTATTCCAAGAAAAAATAAAAGCTAAAATAGATGATGTAACAATGCCCGGCCCTGAGATAGGAAGCATTACACGAATAAACGCCATCGGGATCGTACAGCCATCTACTCGGGCTGACTCTTCCAGTTCGTATGGCAAACCTTCAAAAAATGGAATCATCACCCATATGATAAATGGCATTGTCACAAGCATATGACTTAGGATAAGGGATGTATACGTATCAATTAAGTTCAATTTTGAAAAGATGATAAACCAAGGAATAAGAAAGGAAATGCCAGGGACAATCCTTGCAACAAGGATTAACAATCCAAGCCCCTGCTGCTTATACCTTGCGATTGCATATGCTGCTGGAAGACCTAATATCAACCCAAAGAAGGTTGCACCAATTCCCACAATGAGGCTATTCCAAATAAAACTAAGAAAGGCATATTCACCAAATACGCTTTTATAGTTGCTGAAATTCGCTGTAATCTCAAATAATTTTGATGTATCAAGAATTTGCACTTGTGTTTTAAAAGATGCAAGTACCATCCAAAGGAAAGGGAGTAAAAACAAAAATAGAGAAAAGTAAACCAAAATATGTGTCAAAGTGCCTTTTATCAATTTCTTTTTGTTTCGACTCATAGGTTAACCCCCGATCTCTTTCGTAACAATATCGTGAATATACTAATGGATAGAACAATCATGAAAAATACCATGAGTAAAGCGGAAGCCTGACCTATCTTAAAATATTGAAACCCTAGCACGTAACCGTAAATATTGATCGTTTGTGATGAGGTTCCTGGCCCACCCTGTGTTGTTGCGTAAATAATATCAAATGTTTTTAGAGCATCTATCATTCTTAGAAGGACCGCGGAATAAAGCGTGGGCTTCAATAAAGGAAGCGTAATTTTCCGAAACGATTGCCAAGTCGAAGCACCATCAATCATTGCTGCTTCAAATGGATCTTTCGGTAGGGAAACGAGTCCTGCTAATACGATTAAGGCAATCATTGGTGTCCATTCCCAAACATCTATAAGAATTAAGGATGGCATAACTAACTCCTGGGATGTTAACCATTCCTGTCCCGGAATTCCCAAGAATTCCAAGAAAACATTAGCAATCCCAATATTCGGTTCGTATATTAAGACCCAAATGAGTCCAACCGCTACGGGAGTAGCAACCATTGGAAGAAGAAACAAGGTTTTAACAATTCCTTTTCCCACAATATGTTGATTCATTAGAACTGCTAGAACTACACCTAATATTGTTTCTACCGTGACGGCTACAATTGTAAAATAAAACATTAGTTTCAAAGATTTAATAAATAGCTCATCATTAAATAAATCAATATAATTCTGAAAAGCTATCCATAAGGGTGGTGTTACATTTGACATACTCCATTCGTGAAAACTTAGCCAAAGTGTATATCCAACAGGCATGACCATCATTAGCCCTACAAATATGACAGCAGGCATGGTAAATACCCATTTTATGTTCCGATCAATCCAATTTGTCATAGTCCTTCCCCCTTGCCTATCTACTTGACCTTTTTTACAACAAACGGCCTTCGAAAGCATCCAGAATCAAAACTAGATTGCTAACCGAAAGCCGTCTTCAAATAAGGTTACATCGGTTTTATTATTTTTCGCTGTCTATAATTTTTTGGAATTCTGCCTCTGCTTTCTCAGCTGCTGCCTTTACATCCTTGCCTTCAATTGCCGCTATAATAACATCACCAATAGCGTCACGAGCAGCACCTACATTAATTACAACTGGTCTGTCGTAAGGAACAGCGCTATCTCCTCCATTAACGCCAATTGCTTCCGCTAAGTCCTCAGGAAATTTTGCAGTACCTTCAGGAGAGTTCCAAACAGAAATACGTGCACCTGGATTCCCCTCAGCTTGAAGTTTCATTACCATTTCTTCACTTTCTGCCCATTTAATAAATTCCCACGCTGCATCTTTCTTTTCTGAGTTTGCTCCAATACCAAGTGCCCAAGATGTTACATTATAAGGCTTAGAACCCTTTGGTCCAGCAGGGAATGGTGCAAAGCCTACCTTATCGGCAACCTGTGATTTTGAAGGATCAGTAGCATTGGTAAATAGCGAAGACGCATCTGTATAGAATACAGCTTTTCCTTGTGTGAAGACTGCCATCGCCTCAGGCCAGCTCATATTTAGTGTTCCCATAGGTCCATAATTTTTTAATAGGTTACCATAGTAGTTAAAAGCTTCAATTGCTTCTGGTGAAGTAAGAGTAGATTTTTCGTCCTCCATAAAATCTCCACCGAATCCATATAAGAAACTAGAGAATTGCGTAACAGCAGCAGCACGTTTTCCACGAGATACAAAGCCGGCGACACCGTCAGGATCATGCAGCTGTTTTACCTGTTCTTCTAGTTCCTCCAATGTTTTAGGAACCTCTAAACCAGCCTCTTCTAAAATATCTTTTCGATAATATAACACTTGAGTTTCTGTTACTAGCGGCAATCCATATAATTTATCGCCATCCTTCACACTGCCTAAAGATGCCGGTATAAAGTCTTTTGTATAATCATTTTCTTTTGAAACATAGCTACTTATATCTGCGAAGTAGCCGCTTTTATGATACATTTTTCCATCTTGAAGTGGACGAAACATCACAACATCAATATTCTTTGAGTTAGATGCAAATTCTACTGATGTTTTTTGTGTTAACTGATCTTCAAAATAACTATCAATTTTAACTTTAATACCAGTCTCTTCCTCAAATGCTGGCAATTCCTTTTTAATAGATTCTGTCCAAGGATGGTTCGCAGCAACTATTCTAATTTCTTGGACTTTCTTTTCTCCTCCATCAGATGAATTTGGCTCAGATGTCTTCTCACCCCCACCACTACAACCTACTAAGACAGAACTGATACCTACCGCTAAGGCTAAATAACCTGCAGCCTTCTTGAAACCAATCAAACTTTTCTTCATCATTTTCCCCCTTTTCTACCAAATAATATTATTTTTAGATAGCGCTTTCATTATATGGTATATGTTGATTGATAAAGTAACTGTGGAAGTAATATTTGTACATATACGCTATCCGTTTTTATTAAAATGGTACTACACCATATAATGAACTTCATGTAGGTTCCTACTTTTTCCTTACCATTCAGCCAGGATGTTCTACTTAAAACCTATGTTTTTAGAAATCTTACTCGCTATTTCAAGTAGTTTCTCAATAATATTTTCCTTTTGCCTCAGCATTCGCTCTTTCGGTCCAGCAACACTGATTGCAGCTTCCATGATCTGATCCACATTAAAGATAGGTGCCGCTAAACAGTACAGTCCTTCTTCGTTTTCCTCATCATCGATAGCATAGCCTTGTATAGAGAACTCATTTAATTGCTTCAAAAGTTCCTCCTTCTTGGTGATGGTCTTTGGGGTTATGGGGTATAGTTCGATTGCTCTTAGAATTTCACGTTTCCTATTTTCGGGTAGGAATGTTAGAAACGCTTTTCCTAAACCAGTACAATATAATGGCTTACTCTTTCCAGGTTCAGCAGTTGTACGAATTGACCGATTACAATTTATCTTTGCTACATAAACAAGTTCACCTTTATCTAGAACTGCCATAAACACAGTTTCCTGCACATCTTCCATTAATTTTTTCAACAACGGCATTCCTTGGGCTGTAATATCTAAAGAATCTCTTGCTGTACCTCCAAGCTGAATTAATTTTGGACCAAGCTTATACTTTCTAAAAAAGTCTACCGATAAATAGTTGTTTTTATATAATGTATTTACTAATGCAGAGGTACTGCTTTGAGGAAAGGATAGAGACTCACTAATTTCTTTAATCGTTAATCCATTCAAGTGATGTGAAAGTAAGTCGAAAATTTGTAAAACACGTTCTGCTGACTTAACTGACATCTCCTTACCTCCTCTATCACATATGTGATGTAAAATCAGATATGTGATTTTACATGTAAATCATACTATAGAGAAAGATGGAAATCAATAATTTATTTGAAAATTAAAATCATTCATATTATTAACAATAGAGAAACTCTTTACTGTCGTATTAAAGGATAAATTCGCTAAAAATAAAAACCCAAGAATGTTGATGTAACAACATTCTTGGGTTCTTATTTTTTCTAAGATTTTGGCTGAACTATTACTTTTCGGACAGCCCCCAGGTTATTCTATTTAGCCTGAACTTGATTACTATGCGGGATTTTCTTCTTTCCAAACCTGCTGAAGGGCACCAAGGAAAGTTGAGGTTGGTTGCGCACCAGAGATGGAATATTTTTGATTGATTACGAAGAATGGAACACCGGTAACTCCAATTTGCTGAGCAATCGATTCGTCAATTCGTACATCATTCGCAAATTTCTTTTCATCAGCCAACACGTCGACTACTGTCTGACGGTCAATACCTACAGACTCTGCAAGGTTAGCTAGTATCTCATGGTCACTGATGAGTTTTCCTTCTTCAAAATATGAGTGAAGAAGAATCTCGGTCATTTCTTTTTCTTTCCCTACAGTTGCAGCATACTTTGCAAGCCGATGTGCATCAAATGTATTTGTGTATTTCATTTCATCAAAGTTATATTTTAACCCGACTCCTGCAGCTTGCTGCCCAACATTTTCGTTCATTTGCTTGGCTTGTGCAACGCTTGTACCGTATTTTGAAGCAAGTAATTCATGAATACTTTGTCCTGAATATGGCTTTGCATTCGGGTCTAATTCGAAGCTTTTAAATTCCACTTCCACTTGATCGCGATTTGGAAATTGTGCAAGTGCTTCTTCTAAGCGACGCTTTCCTACATAACAGAACGGACATACAAAGTCAGACCATACCTCAATTTTCATTTTGACACCTCATTTAGGTTATTTTTCACTATGGTAACACATACAATTGTTAGATGCTCTTTGGACGGCTTCGTTATAAACTGCTCATTTTGGGTTTGGGAAGTGAAAATGTATCTATCTAAGGGAATACTAAAGCCTAAGGGCAAATGGCTCTAGCTTACAACGTTAGACCGTTGTTGCGGTACATGTTTGGAGGTTTTGAGCTGGAGCTTGTACTGCTAGACCGTTGT
>NZ_JBALOQ010000061.1:0-9644 GCF_036962705.1 Bacillus sp. JJ1562 | reverse complement strand
ATGCTTGGAGGATTTGAGCTGGAGCTTGTACTGCTAAACCGTTGTTGCGGTACATGCTTGGAGGATTTGAGCTGGAGCTTGTACCTGAAGAAACACTGTATCTTTTACCAGCCCCCACCACAGCGTAAAATACAATTTTTGAACATTTAGTGAAAAGTATTTGACAATTTTGTGAACAAAGTGAATAATTTATAGTAGGAGGATGAGGAAAAATGAAATCTACTATGCTTGAGGCTGTTAAGTATTTTGGGGGAACAGTGCTTATTGCCGGTATCATTATTTTTTGTCTAGGATTCTTTGCAAACGGTTCCAGCGTATTAACGCCAATTGGTATCGGTACGGTTATGGGAGCTATTTTTGTCTTCTTAATGGGGCTATTTTTAATCGCATCTGAAGAAATATTGTTGAAGGCACAAGGGGCAAAACAAGAATAAATCAAACATTCGGTTACTTATAGGCTTAGCCACTCAATCGGCTAAGCTTTTTATTTTTGAACAAAAAAAAGATGCTCTTCATTGCACCTTCACCACATACGTTTTCGCCAAGATATCATATAAAGATTGTTTCTTCTTTGTAAAAATACATGTCAAAATATATGAAATCATAAGTGCATAGATGAGTCCACCAATTAAAGTGTAAGCGAACGGAAATTCAATGTCCCCCAAATACATCAATCGATAAACAAGAAAATGTGACAGCTCCCAAGGTAAAAACTTTACGAGTGTTCGAAAAGCCATTTGCAGTAAAGACACGGCTTCTTCGTTTTTCCGAATCACTCTTATACCGGATTTTCTCTTTCCAAATGACTGCCCACCAATTTTTGAATCGCTAATAATAAAATAAAGGGAGACAGGCAAAGTCACCATTAAAAAGCCTGTAAATTGCGCAACTACTACTGATCCCTTGAAGAATTCTTGCAAACCTGGAAATAGAAATACGTTAATAATAAAAAGGACAACTAGATACACAAGAATCAAAATATAATCAATCATGAAAGCTTTGAACCTCAGTAAAAATGAAGCATTCATCTACATTCCCCCTTTCATGTTTTATATTACACAATAATCTGATTATTCTCCACAAAAAAAAGAGTGCCTCGAAAGACACTCTTAATTTTATGACATATCCCAAACTAGTATGAATAGTGTACCGAAGATTGTAATTAACGCAATAAAAATCATGAAATAGACATTTGCGTAAATTGCCCATTTATCCTTTGTTTCACCAGCATGCATGAATACAATTAATTGCACCAATGCTTGCACAAATGCTGTAACAATGAGTATAGTTATGCCTACTGCAAAGGATAGGTCAAGGAAGTACACTCCAAGAGCAATAACTGTAAGGAGCAATGAAAAGACAAAACCCATTATTTGTTTAGCTGGAAAAAGTTCTCTCATATTACATCATTCCTTTCAAATAGATGAAGCTGAAGATGAAAATCCAGACAACATCTAGGAAGTGCCAATACAATGAAAAGATGAACGATTTACCAGCAGTTTCTGCAGTTAAGCCTCTTTTTCTTATTTGGAGAAGGATCATAGCTCCCCAAAATAGTCCAAATGTAACGTGAATTCCGTGTGTTCCTAAAGTTGTTAGCAACATCGCTGTAAATGCACTTGTTTGTAAACCAGCTCCAACATGGACATAGTGAACAAACTCATAGATTTCAACACCTAGGAAGGCTAAACCTAGAATCAATGTGATTACGAAGAAGCTCATCATTGCCTTAACTCTGCCTATGCGCATTGCATGAACTGCAAGACCAATTGTAAAACTACTGGTTAAAAGTAAAATTGTTTCGATTAAAACAGGTGTGATTTCAAAAATCTCTGCACCTGATGGACCGCTTCCGACGCGGTTCTCTAATGTAAAATACGATGTAAACAAGGTTGCGAAAAGCATGATTTCTGCACCAATGAAAATCCAGAAACCAAAAATATTTAACTCGTTATGGTGCGTACTATATTCAAGAGGTTGCGAATGTCCTAGTTTCATAGTTTAGCACCTCCAAGTTTTTCTTCTGTTTCTTTTACTTTATCAACTGGAATATAATGTCCAGGATCCTTTTCAAATGAACGGTATGCCATACATACAAAGATAGCAATTGTTGAAATAATCAACAGTGTCCACATTGCAAATACGAAGGAGAAGCCCCACACGAAGAAAATGCTACTCATGATAAATGGAAGCCCGCTTTTGTTAGGCATGTGAATTTTTTCAATTTTACCTGGGAAAAGCTTATGCTTTTTCTTTTTGTCATCCCAGAATGGTTCGCTTGAGTTTACATTTGGAGTAAATGCAAAGTTATACTCAGGAACTGGTGTATGTGTTGCCCATTCTAGTGTACGTGCATCCCATGGGTCACTACCGATATCTCTAGATGCGTAGCGAATGCTGTGGTAAATGTTATACACAATCAGAGCAAATCCAATTGCCATAATACCCGCACCGATGAACGAAATCATGTTCAATGGACCAAAACCAGTACTTTCAGAGTATGTGTACATACGACGAGCTTGACCGTCTAATCCTGAAATGTACATTGGGAAGAATGCAAGGACAAATCCGATTGAAAGTGCCCAGAACGTCCATTTTCCAATACGTTCACTTAGCATAAATCCGAACATTTTTGGCCAGTAATATGTGAGTGCAGCAAGCATCGCAAATACAACACCTGGAATAATTGTATTATGGAAGTGTGCCACTAAGAACATTGTATTATGGTACTGATAATCCGCAGCTGACATCGCAAGCATTACCCCGGTTACCCCACCGATTGTGAATAATGGAATAAACCCAATTGAGTAAAGCATTGGAACTGTCATTCGGATTTTACCTTTCCATAATGTAAACAACCAGTTAAAGATTTTCACACCAGTCGGAACAGCAATCAACATAGTTGAAATTGAGAAGAAGCTGTTCGATGCAGCCCCTTGCCCCATTGTAAAGAAATGGTGCGCCCAAACTAGACATGAAAGTACTGAGATGATGACCATTGATCCAACCATTGATTTGTAACCATATAGGTTTCTTCCTGAGAAGGTAGAAATGATCTCACTGTAAATACCGAACGCAGGTAGGATTAAGATATATACTTCTGGATGCCCCCAAACCCAGAATAGGTTAGCCCAAAGCATATCCATTCCACCGTTTGTACTAGCAAAGAAATGTGTTCCAAATAGACGATCCATTGTTCCCATTGCTAACAAAACTGTTAAAATTGGAAACACTGTTACGATAATGAGGTTAGCAATTAAAGTAGACCATGTGAACATTGGCATTTTCATCAATGTCATACCAGGTGCTCTCATTTTTAAAATCGTAGTGATCATATTGATACCTGTCATCATTGTACCAAGACCTGAAATCTGTAATGCTATCATATAGTAGTTCGTTCCTACTGATGCACTGAAATCATTACCTGCAAGTGGGAAATATGAAGTCCATCCTGCATCAGGTGATCCCCCAATTACAAAGGAAATATTAAATAGCATAGCCCCCATAAAGAAGAGCCAGAAGCTAATCGCATTTAAACGTGGGAATGCCACGTCACGCGCACCGATTTGCAAAGGTACAACGTAGTTCATAAACCCAATGATAAATGGCATCGCCATGAACATGATCATGATAACACCATGTGTTGTAAATATTTCATTATAGTGCTGTGCGTCTAACAGCTTTGCTTCCGGTGTAGCTAGCTGTGCACGCAGCATAACTGCATCCACTCCACCACGGAACAGCATGATTAAGGCGGAGATTAAATACATGATACCAATTCGTTTATGGTCAACGGTTGTTAACCATTCGCGCCATAGATAACCCCATTTTTTAAAATAGGTTAAACCGGCGACTATTCCGATTACGGTAAGTCCAATTGCGACCATCGCTGCATAGATGGCAGGACTAGGATGTGGTATAGCAAAACGTTCAAAAAATTCCATCCGTTTGTTACTCCTTTCAATTGAAGTGAAAATTCGGCGTTCAAAATTTATTTAAAAATTAATGACTCTCATGCTCTGTATGATCTTCCTCGTGATCCTGATGATCTTCTTTGGCATCACCTGATCCGTGGTTATGCTCTGGCGGTGGTGCGAACTCAAGGTGAGTTCCAGTAAACGTCATTTGACCAAGGTGTCCTGGTTCTAAAATCTCATCAAATTTTTCTTCAGTTATCGGCTTCGCAGTTTCTTTAACCTCGTCTACCCATTCTTCAAAATCCTTTTGAGATACGGCGTTTACGCTAAATGTGTTTTCCGCAAATCCTTTACCACTAAAGTTTGCGTTACGTCCCATTAATTCACCCTGCTCATCAGCAGCAAGATGCAAAGTCGTAATCATGTCGGCCATGGCGTATTTTTGCCCGCCAAGCTGTGGAATCCAAAAGCTTGTAATTGGCCCGTAAGAATAAAGTCTGAATTCAAGTGGTCTGTCTGTTGGAATGTATAGGTAATTGACTGTTTCAATATCCTCTTCCGGGTAGCTAAAATGCCATTTCCAGTCTGAGGACGAAGCATAAATCACCAATGGCTCTTGGTCTTCGTAGCCTATTGGTGCAGACTCGACAATGTAGTTACTTTGAACAGATACAACTGAAAGATAACCAACGATTAAGATTGGAATCCCGATACAAATTGCTTCAACCCAAGGATTTCCCTCAATATGTGGTGGCTCGTAATCCTCTGGCATTTTTGAAGCTCGATATTTAACGAGCATATAGGTTAATAATACGAAAACGACAATAACTACAATAGCCATGATTCCAATTGAAAGTAGGATATCATGGGCTTGCCTCTCGGCTTGCGGTCCTTTTGGGTCTAGGACCATTAATGGTTCACATCCTGTTAACACTGTGGCAATAGTAATAACCATTGATAAGAAAAACCATTTGATTTTCATAAAAGTACTCCTTTCCGAATGAATGCTCTATTTAACAACTATGTACGTCATACTGAAATTGTGTATAACTTCACAAAGTTGTCAAAAATTTTTTAGCTACTTGTTTTTTTCGTAATATGTGAAAACTGCAGCTAAGGTTTATTTTGCATAATAATTTCTTTGAAATCTTTATCACTGTGTAAATGATGATAACATCAAGAACCCCAAAAAATTGTTACAGAAAAGGGAAGGAAGTTTTTGTAAAATGTAAATCACCCTATCATAAACCCTGCAAACCCTGATGTGATGCATATCACAGACGTTTTTCTTGAATTTGAACATTTTGTTACAATATTAAATTCAAAAATTTTTCTACCATAATTAATGGAATTGCGAATATTCATCCATACTATAAAAAATGATGTTTCGTAAAGGTGGTGGGGACACTGAAATTATTTTGGGCTATGATGCTTTTCTTTACTGTACAGCAATTCCATCCTCAGGATAATTTGTACATAACCTATAAAGGAAATCCGATTGCCACAGTGAATCGGGCAGAATATTCTCTTCCATTGCTCGGTGTTCCCACGTTGAACACGAAAAAATATACAGATTTTCTAACCTATTTAGAAGAACAAGTATACGAGGAAGCAAGGGACGCAAAGATAGGCAAAACGGGAGAGATCGTTCAGGAATATGTTGGCGTAAAATTAGATAAGGATAAATTTACGAAGTTATTCTACTCTAATTTTTTTGGAAAAGTGGATTACCTTGAGGTACCCATTGAGCGAATATATCCGCGGGTAGATAGTGAGCTTTTATCCACAATCCGGGTAAAACAGATTGGGCAGTATGTTACGCATTTTAATTCATCTAGTAAAGCACGTTCTACAAATATTGCTCTTTCAGCCGCAGCTATTGATAGTTATGTGCTCTTTCAAAATGAAATCTTCTCCTTTAATCAAGTCGTTGGAAAACGAACCGCCGCCAGGGGATATCAACCGGCTCCCGAAATCATAAGAGGTGAACTAATTGAAGGGATCGGAGGTGGAATTTGCCAAACGTCTTCCACCCTATTTAATGCCGTCGATCTTGCCGGAGTTGAAATCGTTAAGCGCTATTCCCATAGTAAACGTGTTGGTTATGTACCTCCAGGACGCGACGCAACAGTAAGTTGGTATGGACCTGATTTTCTTTTTAAAAATACATACAATCAACCGATATTAATTCGGGCAAAGGTTAATGGAGGAACACTTATCGTAGCCATTTATTCTTCGGAGGATATCAATTATACGCCGCGAAAATTTATTCCTAAAGGCAAATAAGGGATAAATCAACTCGACACCATTACCTGCATGGGTGAATATAATAGAAAAGGGTCATAGGGACAGGTTCCTCGTCCCACCATATTTTACTCAGGACAATGGACCTGTCCTATAGTTTATGGAGGGAGTGTTCATGAATAAGGATAAAAGGGATGCCGCTATCTCCTCTGCTGCCAACAATATTGTGAATAAAACGAACTCGACTTTAGGTAATTTTCAATATAAACCACCTAATAATAGCGGTACAATCCTAGGTATAATCGGAAGTGTATTATCTACTGCGGGTGACGCTTTGTCGGCTATTGGAGCAATTATTCAGCTAAATACAGATGTTTCTACCGATTTTCAATCACAAGTGGAAAATTATAAATCGGATCAAGATAAGAATCAGATGCAGCAGGATATTGACAATCTACAGGAAAAAGTGAATCAGCTAGAGGAAATGCTTAAAAATAACCAAACGGAAAAGAGAGACCAAAAATGATTACTTTGGTCTCTCTATTTCAAACACGTCTCCTATTTTCGCATAATAATTGCCTGCCAATCGGCTTACCGGCCCTAGTTTTTCTTGATTAATCCGCCCATTGCTATATAGCTCCTCATCAACATGAAACTGGACAACTTTTCCGATGAGCAAATCACAACCCGGCATTTCCTGTCCACCTAATTCAATTGCCTGCTCTAAGACACATTCGATTCGGATTTTGGCTTCTTTAATCCCTGGTACTTTAATATTTGTACTTTCTACTGGTGTTAGCCCGGCAAGCTCAATTTCACTTTCATCGGCTGGAAGACTTGCTGCGGTAATATTGATTTTTTCTACATTACTCTCATCGACAATATGAACGACAAACTCTTTTCCTTCTGTAATATTTCTAGCCGTGTCCTTCATGATTCCCTCTTTTCGTTGGATCGATAATGAAATAAGGGGTGGATTGGATGACACGATATTAAAATAACTAAAAGGAGCTCCATTTAGCGTACCTGTCTTCGATTTTGATGTCACAAATGCAACTGGCCTTGGGGTAATGCTTCCAATTAGCAGCTTATAATTGTCCCTTTCAGAACTTTTACTTGGATCAATTGAAATCAATGTTCAGTCTCCTTTTAATCCAGACTTCTTACTTCAAACGGTAGTAAGACATTTTCTATCTTCTGACGATGTTGTTCATATTGTGGGGGTAGCTTTAATTCTTTACCCATTGTCTCATACTCTTCATCAATGCCAAAGCCTGGAGGATCTGTTGCGATTTCAAAAAGAAGTTCTCCGTGCTCCCTAAAATAAATCGCATTAAAGTAATTTCGGTCGCGTACGCTTGTTACCCCATAGCCATGATTGGCAATGTATTGTTGCCACTCTAATTGCTCCTCATCATCCTTCGCACGCCACGCAATATGGTGAACAGTTCCGACACCCAAACTTCCTTTTTCACCAGGAATTCGTTTTACATCGATCACATTTCCGATATTGCTTTCAGCTTTAAAGCGAATAAAATCGCCTTCCTCACCAATGTGCTCTAGACCCATGATTGATAAAAGCTTTTCCGTTTCTTCAGGTTGTGAGGAAAATAAAATCGCCCCACCGAAGCCCTTAATGGCAACATCAGAGGTTATATCTCCAAATTCCCACTTACTGTTTGCCCCTTCTTCTCGTTCAACAAGTTCAAGTTGCAGTCCGTGGATGTCGTCAAATTGGAGATATTGTTCTCCAAAACGTTCTGTTTTCTTATATGAGATATTGAATTTAGTCAATCTTGATTCCCAAAAAGATAATGCTCCCTTTGGAATAACGTAGGTGGTAATCCCAACTTGGCCATCGCCGATTTTTCCTTGAGATGCATTTGCCCATGGGAAAAAGGTAATAATGCTGCCTGGATTTCCAACGTCATCACCAAAATAAAAGTGGTACGTACCTGGGTCATCAAAATTGACCGTTTGTTTCACAAGACGAAGCCCTAAAACACCCGCATAGAAGTCAACATTCTCTTGGGGATGCCCAACAATTGCAGTAATATGGTGAATACCTGCTGTTTTCATAGTTTTTATCTCCTTTTAAAATAATCTAATTTATTTTTTTACAGAATAGATGGGAATATTCGTTTCTATATTATCCTACATTCAATTATCTTGAATTCAAGATAATTTTATAACACTGTTTAGTTATTGTCAATTGTATTTCGAATTTTCTCTTGGGTTATCGTACAATAATTTCATGATATCGGACATTGACGTCGAGATATTGGACAAACCCCTAGTTTCATTATATTAAAAGCCTTCCGGTTATTCCGGAAGGCCGAGTAACTAATAGGACTCTCTTGATTAAGGGAACCCTTATAAAATAGTAGTTTATCTATTGTTAGCTTTCTTTCTAAGCTGTTCTAGTTGTTTAATGATGATTTTTCTTTGCCCTTTTAACTCAATGAGGCCTTGGTTTTGAAATGCTGATAATCTGCGACTGAGTGTTTCCTGTGAGGTTCCAAGAAAGGATGCAAGGTCTCCTTTTCGAATCGGCAGTTCAATCGTCATCGAATCTTCATCATGGCCTTCAATTAGCTCAACTAAATAGCCTGCGACTCGCTTTTCCACATCCTGTGAGTTTAATTTTTCAATGAGTGATTCCGTTTCATGGAGTCTACTCGTGAATTCCTTCAGGATTTTTAACGAAATGGTTGGATAGCTTAGGAGTAGTTGATGAATGTCCTGCTGCTGTATGGTACAAACCTCTGTATCTTCCATTGCCTCAGCAAAGCTTGTTGTCATTGTTTTTGAAAAGAGAGAAAGCTCGCCGATGAAGTCACCCTCTTCCACAAATCGGATAATTTGTTCTTTCCCATTTTCAGTCATTCGGTACATTTTTACCAAGCCTTTATGAACAATAAAAAGATGTTCTGAGAGCTCATCTGAATGGAATAAAAGCTCTCCTTTCTTGAGACGTTTGCTCACTGCGACTTGTGAGATTTCAGCCATTTCACTTTCAGTTAAGTGGTTAAAAATCGGAACCCTCGAAATGCACGAATTTTTCATATGATCATCGTGATTACATGAATGACAAGACATTCAGCTTCTCTCCTTTGTATATAGTTCAGTTATAACTGATTTTCAATTTCTATTCTTTGTATGGCTGGGCAAGACGGAGTCCTTTCAAAACACTTGCCCTCATGGATAACATACCAGATACAAAGGAAACCAGCTTATTAAAGCATCAATGATTATTAAAATTATCACAATTGCGCCAGCAGTTTTTATCCTCATCTTTATTGTAAGTGAGGGCGGAAAAATAATCTTTGACGTAGGTCAAAATTGGGTAATGTATTAGTTTTAAATGGGTTAATGCAGGAGAGAGTTCATTAGGACTCGTTGAGTTGAAAAATAGTGATTGGCGTCCGATTTGGGTGCTCATTCGGACTCAGTTCACTGAAATAATGGTTTGGCTGTCCGAAT
>NZ_JBALOQ010000060.1:0-34197 GCF_036962705.1 Bacillus sp. JJ1562 | reverse complement strand
TCTCTTCTACTTGACTAGTTGAACAAGGAAGGTCAATTAAAGTAATAAGTTTGGAACTTAATAAATGTTTTAACCAAAAGATTCCTATAAAGTAGGAAATTAAAGCATAGGTCACAAAGGACCTATGCTTTAGAACTAATTTAAAGCTTTCTTCAATGTCTCAAGATTTTGCCTCATAATGCTAAAGTAATCAGCACTATTTTTTTCGTCCTCTTCTGTTATTGATTCAAGGTTATGAAGAGTTAATGCTTCTGCACTGATTTCTTTTTTTACCATTTCTGAAACTTTTGAAGTTAGATTCTGCTCAAAAATAACAAACTTAATGTTATGTTTTTTAGCAGTATTAATAATGTTTTTTAAGTCCTTTTGAGTGGGCTCATTTGTTGGTGATAAGCCAGAAACACTTATTTGTTTAATACCGTACCTTGACTCCCAGTACCCGTAGGCTGCATGCGAAACTAAGATTTCTTTCTTTGAAGAATTTTCAACAACGCCATCAAATTCTTGATCTAATGCTTCTAAGTTTTTAACAAGTTCATCAAAGTTTTTTTCAAAGTCTTCTTTAGCCTCTGGCATTAATTCCTCAAGTGTATTAAGAATACTCTCAGCTAATTCAACAGCTTTTAAAGGATCTAACCAAACATGTGGATCAACGTCGCCATGATGATGGTGGTGGTCTGCTATATCTAATTCGCTGTCGTGATGCCCCTCATGCTCGTCATGTTCTTCATGAGCATCATGACTGTGGCTTTCTTCAGAATTCGAATCAGAGTTCTTATCGTTGTGCCCTTTTTCAGTTCCTGCCTCACTTTGGTGATTCTCTTCTTGTTCGTCTTGTACTTTAGATAGTTCCATATTTTGTGTTGCCTTCACCAGTTGCACCTTTTCATTTTGCAATGTTTTATTTGCAGCATCAATAAAGCCTTCCACACCCGCACCAATATAAATAAGAGCATCTGCTTCCGCAACCTCTATCATTTTTTTTGAAGTAGGTTCAAATGTGTGAGCATCAGCCCCCGTAGGGAAGACACTTAAAACTTCTACATGTTCACCCCCAATTTTTTCTGTAAAGTCCTGTAATGGAAAAACCGTTGTGAAGATTTTAAGACGTTCAGACGTTGTAGTCGTCGTGTTCTTTACTTCGTTTGTACTTGTTTTGTTTTCTGAGGTGCATCCAAATAAGAATGTGGTCGTTAATATAACCAGTAATGCAAAAAAGTGTTTAGTTTTCATAATTTCTCCTCTCAATCATAATCATTACGATTTAGTTTATAAAGTGATGTATATCGTAATCATTCCGATTATATGACCAAAATTATATTTCATGTAACTAGGAAGTAGATCTGATATGGTACTCCAGTCATTATCATTTAATATTTTTGATAATAAACATTCAATACAAATCGTAACAATTTCGTTTTACCTAAACATATTACGATAGAACATGAAAATTTTCAAGTTGAATTATTGAATTGTACAACCATTATTAAAAGAATTGGAAGCTCATTTCATAAAACGTTATAATTCCAATTCACAGTTAGTCCTTTTCTTGTTCAACTAAAGGGTGCTAGAGTTGAAGAATGAGGGTTATTAAGACAGCCTATTGGTGAAGTTAAGGAGATTCAAATTTTTTAAAATCTTACTAAAAAACCCCAATAACTACTTTGAAGTAATTTTTGGGGGAGTTTTATTTCTTTAGACAAAGAAAGCTTATGCTTTAATAAATTTTTATTGCATTTTCTTCAATCACCATTGAAATTATGTATATATTTTTTTTGTAGATTTTTGGGAGAAATTTTATATTCCTTTTTAAAACTTCTGTAAAAACTGGAATAATCATTAAAACCACATTTCAAAGCAATTTGCTCTATAGTATGTTGATTTTGTTTAATCAATATTACAGCTAGGGAAAGACGTTTTAATAACACATAACGATAAAAGGGTAAACTCATTTTTTTCTTAAAATATTTGGAAAAATGGAATTTATTCATATGGAAATAATGAGACACATTTTCTAAGCTTAAATCAGTATTTATTAAATGAACTTCGATATATTCTAGTATTGAAGCCAACCGTTGGTCTAATACCTTTTTTTTACTTAGGTCTAGACTACTACAAGAGGGATCGAAAATAATTTGAAGCACCTGAAACAGCAGATACTGTAATGTAAAGGAATAAATTTCTTTTCCATTCTCTACCTTTTCACTTATTTCAAATAATAAAGAGACTATTTGCTGAAAATGTTCGGCATCTAGATGTAATAGAGAGCCTTGCATTTTTTTATAAACCTTATTCTCCTTCATAATGTGTGAACTATATTCAAAATCTGACATCAAATGTTGACAAATGTTAACGACTATACGCTTATAATGATTCGGATTCTTTATAACAGCTCTATGAACAGTATAGGGAGGGATCACCATAACATCCCCTTTACTTAAGGAATATGTCATCCCTTCACAATTAAACTCACATTCACCCTCTAAAACTACTAAAATTTCAAAAAAATCGTGGCTATGCAATTGATATAAGGGTATTAGGTTCGTAATATTCTGATCATCTTTATTATGTTTTTTAAACCAATCAATAAATTGTTTATTTTCAATTTCCTTTGAAATATAAAAATCCTTATTTAATATAGGTAGAAAATGTGATTGTTCCATGCGTATCTCCCTCTCCTAAAGAAATAATCCCAACATTTACAATATTCATCACAATAATCTTCACTTTATTAATTTATTTCTTTGTTATTATAGGTCTTGTAGGAATCACTACACAAAATTAACTCATTCAAGGAGGAATACAAAATGACTGATCTATATTCTCGTATTTCAAAGGAAGATGCTGCAGTTCTTCTAGTCGACCATCAAACAGGCCTTATCTCTTCACTTGTGCGCGACTACGGCGTTGACGAGTTTAAGAACAATGTATTAGCTTTAGCTAATACTGCCAAATTTTTTGATTTACCTGTTATCCTAACTACTAGCTTCGAGGACGGTCCTAACGGTCCACTAATGCGAGAAATTACTGAACTGTTTCCAGATGCACCGAAGATTGCTCGCCCGGGTCAAATCAATGCTTGGGACAACGAGGATTTTGTCAAGGCTATCGAAGCGACTGGCAAGAAGCAACTTATCATTGCGGGCGTAGTTACCGATGTCTGTGTTGCACACCCAGCGCTTTCCGCTGTGAATGCGGGATATGAAGTATTCGCTGTCACTGATGCTTCCGGCACTGTAAGCAAACAGGTAGCGAACGCAGCATTGATGCGCATGGCTCATGGTGGAGTGCAACTCACGAACTGGTTTAGCGTAGCGAGTGAATTGCAACGCGATTGGCGTAACGATAGCGAAGGTTTTGGAGCTCTACTTGCTAATAATTTGCCAGGTTACCAAAATGTACTCGGAAGTTATATCGGTGCTCAAAATGATTTTAACAAGAAGAACAGCTAAAAGTAACGAAAGATTCACAATATAATTGTAACATATCTTGAATTCAAGATGTATTAATCCGAGATAAAAAGATAAAATTTATTTTAATTACAAAGGAACAAGAAAAGGCTAGGATAAAGGCAAATCGCAAATCAGTTAAAGCAACTCAATATATATATATATATATATATATATTGGGTTGTTTTTTTGTACGTTAATAGGTATTGACACATGATCATATATGTAATAATGTTATCTTGAATTCAAGATAAATTAATCCAAGGTATATGTGTGAATAAAAAACTTCACCTTTTTGCTTTGTAAAAAAATATGCCAAGGAATTTCTAAATATCCTTGGCAAAAAATTCATTAATATCTTGTATTCGAGATTCTTATAATCGAAATATTTTAATTTTCCCAATGATTTTAGTTCTTTGCATGTTTATTACTCATAGAACTTAAATAAATTAATCATAGTGTTTTTTTAGATGAATATCTCAGTTTAAGGATTCTTCGATTATAGATAAATGAATTTATTACCATTGATAAGCAAAAAAATATATGGGTCAAGTAAAGGGGTGAAATGAAATGAAATTATTAGGTTTACATCATGTATCAATATTAACAGGAAAAGCGGAAAAAAATTATGAATTTTATACAAGAATTTTAGGAATGAGATTGGTAAAGAAAACGGTTAACCAAGATAATACAGAATCCTATCATCTTTTTTATGCTGATGCGGAAGGGACCCCAGGAACTGAAATTACGTTCTTTGACATTCCTCATCTTGGGCAAACGCACAGGGGAACTTCAGATATTTCTACTATATCAATAAGAGTTAGAAATTCGAATTCTTTGTTATTTTGGAAAGAACGTTTTAAACAATATGGGGTTCAACATGATGATATTCAAAAAAGAGCAAACCGTGATACATTGGCTTTTAGTGATTTTGAGGGAACTCGCTTAATCCTGGTAGCCGACAACGGTGAAAAAGGTGTGAGAGCTGGCATACCATGGGAAAAGGATGACATTCCATTTGAACATGCCATTATTGGTTTAGGACCTGTAACACTCACAGTCGCAAATGCAGAACCAACTATAGGTATTTTAACCGAAGTAATGGGTTTTCGATTTGCCGGTTCTTATCGTTCACATGTAGGACACCGTGCAGAAATATTGATTTATACAACTGGTGAAGGCGGCAGTGGTGCGGAAGTTCATATTGAAACGAGACCAGATTTGCCAAGAGCCCGCTTAGGTCGTGGAGGTGTTCACCATGTTGCTTTCCGTATTCCGAATGAGGATGAATACGATCAATGGGCAGAGCGTTTGAAAGAATACAGGTTACCGAATTCAGGGAAAGTGGAACGATATTACTTTAAGGCATTATATTTCAAGGAACCCAATGGAATATTATTCGAATTATCAACGGATATTCCAGGTTTTGCAACAGATGAACCAATGGAAACATTGGGAGAAAAACTAGCACTTCCACCGTTTTTGGAACCGAAACGAAAAAAGATCGAAGCAAAATTACGACCATTAAACTTAAATTGAATTTTTTTGGAGGGATAAAAATGAACCAACTAAAAGGAATACACCACGTTACAGCTATTACAAGTAGTGCAGAAAAGAACTATGAATTTTTTACTTATGTTTTAGGTATGCGTTTAGTTAAAAAAACAGTTAATCAAGATGATATTCAAACCTATCATTTATTCTTTGCCGATGATAAAGGTAGTGCAGGCACAGATATGACTTTCTTTGACTTCCCTGGCGTTCCGAAAGGTGTACACGGTACAAACGAGATTTCAAAGACCTCTTTCCGTGTACCGAGTGATGAAGCATTAGAGTATTGGGTAAAACGTTTTGACCGTCTTGAAGTGAAGCACACTGGAATTAAAGAGCAATTTGGTAAGAAAACTCTCTCTTTCGTTGATTTTGATGATCAACAATATCAGTTCATTTCAGATGAATTTAATAAAGGGGTAGAATCAGGTACACCTTGGCAAAGGGGTCCAATTCCTCTGGAATATGCCATTACTGGTTTAGGACCTGTCTTTGTTCGTATTGCACACTTTGATTACTTTAAAGAAATGTTGGAAAAAGTCTTTTTATTTAAAGAGACTGCTAAAGAAGGATCATTCCATTTATTTGAAGTAGGGGAAGGCGGCAATGGTGCCTCAGTCATTGTAGAATATAATACGATTCTTCCTCAGGCCCGACAAGGTTATGGCACAGTACACC
The DNA here is from genome assembly GCF_036962705.1 of Bacillus sp. JJ1562. NCBI lineage: Bacteria > Bacillati > Bacillota > Bacilli > Caryophanales > Bacillaceae > Bacillus > Bacillus sp. JJ1562. Next base: position 28,519 of record NZ_JBALOQ010000060.1, on the reverse strand, counting down.
ACGCGGCATTCCGGGTAGAGGATCGCTCAGTTTTAGATGAATGGATAGAGCGATTGAGTAGTTTTGGATTCTCTACATCTGGTTATGTAAATCGTCACTTTTTTGAGTCTTTATATGCAAGAGTTGCACCACAAATTTTATTTGAATTTGCTACAGATGGTCCTGGTTTTATGGGAGATGAACCTTATGAAACACTTGGGGAAAAATTATCTTTACCTCCATTTTTAGAGCCTAAACGTGCAGAGATAGAAAAATTAGTTCGTCCAATTGATACAGTGAGAAGTACGAAGGAATTCATTAAAGAATAAAAGGGAAATATTCAACTAAACAAGCAATAAAATGAGGAAACTCCGCTTTAGAACTTGATTGTGATGCCAATATATTTCAACAAAATCTGATCAGACGAAGGATCGAAAATTTTTGAAAAATGACCTGAAACAAATTACTTGAATTAAATTTTTCAGCTGTAGCAGCTGTTCCAGCCAAAACCCTGGAAGACCGAGTATATTGGAAACGCAGTAGTATTCTTTGCTACAAAAAGTAGCTAGATTTATTAAAGGACAAGCATTAGTTGTTGATGGTGAACAGATTCTTCCTGAGATACCGGTAGCTATTCTTTAATAATATGAATTAAAGAGGTATTGAATAATTGAGCCTTTTAAAAACAAAATAGCTATTATATTAAATAAAATTCATTGACTTTACCTTACAGTTGTTAAAATTCTATTATATAAAATTGGAGTAAAAAATCATGGGTAAATTAGACAGTAAAGTAGCAATTATTACAGGGGCAGCACAAGGTATGGGTGCTTTGCATGCTCGTAAATTCGTGGAGGAAGGCGCGAAAGTAGCGATTACTGACCTTAACTTTGAAGGTGCACAAAAACTAGCCGATGAATTAGGAGAAAATGCAATCGCCCTTAAATTAGATGTTGCTAGTGAAGAGAACTGGATAGAAGTTGTAACAAAAACAGAAGAAGCATTTGGTCCTATCACCGTGTTAGTAAACAACGCAGGAATCGGTATCTTCAAAACATTAGAGGAACTAACTGTTAAAGACTTTGAATTAACATTTAAGGTAGATGAGCTTGGAGTATTCTTAGGAATGCAAAAAGTATTGCCTTCTATGAAAAAAGCTGGTGTAGGTTCTATTGTTAATATTTCATCTGTAGATGGCTTGGTAAGTGCACCAACTGCTATTGCATATAGTGCATCTAAACATGCTGTAACTGGTATGACAAAAGGTGCTGCAACTGAGCTTGGACAATATAACATCCGTGTAAATTCTGTACATCCAGGAATTATTAAAACACCTATGGCTGACCAACCAGATGTTGAAGAATATCTTAAGCAACTTGAACAAGATATTCCACTTAGAAGAAGAGCTGAAGTAGAAGAAGTGTCTAATTTAGTTGTATATCTTGCTTCTGATGATTCTAGCTATTCAACTGGAGCTCAATTTGTAGTAGATGGCGGTATGATTTCTGACCTTTAAAAGACTTATGGTTATGCTATAAATTATTGAATTATTAAGACATGGAAAAGAAAAGTAAGTTGCAACTTATTCCGCTAACACACCTTTAGTTCAGTAAAAACTTAAAATAACATAGGAAATAGCTCAGTTTATTAACTGGGCTACCTTATTTATTTAGCGTGAACAAAATCGCACGCGTAAAAAATAAGCTTTAATACTACAATCTAATACCAACTGATACAAAGTCGAATACATTTTAGTTAAACATATACGAAATATTTAGTGTTCCAGGGGTAAGGTTGAAATCATTCTTTACTAAAAGAGATTCTTGAGGTAATATCATGTTAGTTCTAACTAACACGATATTTGGAGGCAATAAGATGACAGAAACTTCAAAGAGAATTCTTCAAGCTGCTCTTGAATTAATGCAAGAAAGGGGATTTAAATCTGTAACAATCAAAGATATTGCATTGACTTCTGGAGTAAGTGAAATGACTGTCTTTCGTCAGTTCAAAACAAAAAAAGGTGTACTTGAAGCAGCTGTAGAAAATTATTCTTATATTCCTCGTTTTGAAAAGATATTTGATTCGGAAATTGTTTGGGACTTAGAAATAGATCTAGAACTTATCGCTAATTCGTATATTTCACTGATGAAAAAGAATGAACCGATTTTTCTAATCTCCATACAGGAAAGAAACACTATGCCTGAGTTGTTGGATTTAATTTCAAAAAATACTTTACAACTTAAAGATTACCTTACTGAGTACTTTAAGGTTATGCAAGTGAAAAACAAAATGGTAGAATCGAATGCTGAAGAGCAAGCTATGATTTTTTTAATCACCTTGTACGGTTATTTTTCAACTATTACTATAAATAAAAACCATTTCTTAAATAATTGGAAAGATTCATTTATTAAAACAAGTATTCATAATTTTTGTTTTGGATTAAAAAAGTAAAAAAATTTTACTATAAATGTTAGTTATTGATAACTAACATTTATAGTAACATCAAATTATTTAACATAATGTAAATTAATTTAATAAATAGAACGATTAGTTCGAAAAAGGAGTGAGAAACATTGAATGCAACTAACTCAATTTTATTTTATCGTAGGATCATTGTTGGCGTTTTACTTGCTGCTTCATTTGTTACACTATTAAACCAAACCCTACTGATTGTTGCCATTCCACCTATTATGGGGGAGTTTGGGATTGAGCCGAATCAAGCACAATGGGTAACAACAGCATTTATGTTAATGAACGGAATCATGATCCCAGTCACTGCATTTTTAATTGAAAAATTCAGTAGTAAAGCTCTTTTAATTTTTGCCATAAGCATATTTATTCTTGGAACATTTCTTGGAGCTGTTGCCCCTAGTTTTTCGATCCTCTTATTAGCCAGAATCATACAGGCAGTAGGGGCAGGAATTCTTATGCCATTAATGCAAACGGTGCTACTGACGATTTATCCTCCCGAAAAGCGTGGGGCTGCAATGGGAATGAGTGGTCTTGTGATCGGATTTGCACCAGCGATTGGGCCGACTTTATCAGGGTGGATTATTGATAATTTTACGTGGAGATATTTGTTTTATACGGTACTGCCTATTTCCATTCTTGTTCTAGTCCTAGCAGTCTTTTTAATGAAAAACGTAACAGAACAGAAAAAAGTAAATGTAGATATTTTATCCATTATTTTATCCACATTAGGGTGGGGCGGGTTATTGTACGGGTTTAGTATGGTTGGTTCTTTTGGCTGGGCTGATCCAACTGTTATTGTAGCAATCCTAATTGGGGCAGTCACCTTAGTTTTATTTATTTGGAGACAAAATCGTCTAGTAACTCCGATGCTTAATTTTGGTGTCTTTCAATCTAAAGAGTTTACGGTAACAACCATCTTATCCGTTCTTATGTTTGGGGTAATGATTGGAGTAGAGACACTTCTACCGTTATATGTACAAAATGTAAGAGGTGGTACAGCGCTTGAATCAGGTATGATGCTTTTACCAGGCGCTATTATAACGGGGGCTATGTCACCAGTCGCTGGAAAAATTTTTGATAAACTTGGGGCTAGAGGAATGTCTATTGTCGGATTTGCCCTAATGTTAGTAGCTACCATACTTTATGTGAACATAGATATTGCTTCTTCGATTCCTTTTATTGCAGTCATTTTTTCAATCAAAATGTTAGGTGTCTCGCTTCTTATGACCCCATTAATGACTTCGGGAATTAATGCATTACCTTATCAATTAATCGCACATGGAACAGCAATGAATAACACAATCCGTATGGTTGGTGGTTCTATTGGTACAGCAATTATTATTTCGGTAATGGGCACATTTTCTAAAGCATCGAATGCTATTAATCCTTCTATTGCGATGTTAGAGGGGATGCGTGCAGCCTTTATTATTGCGGGGATTATGGTATTAGTTGGGCTACTCTTATCCTTTTCTCTTACAAAAAAATCACAGCAAGAACAACCATCATTAAATAACTAAATTAATCAATATGAAATAGAATCTCTAAATAAAATGATAAATATTCCTAAAAAAGACCGAGTTTAAAGGAAAAAGCATAACCCAACATCTAGCTGCAGAAGATTCTGGTGTTTTACGCGCCTTACTGAAGGACACGTTAAGTGAAGAGGGATACGAGAACGTGACATTTTTTTAGAACGGGAAAGAAGCTTAGGATTATCTGGGATTTTTTTCAAAGGATGAGTCCGTTGACCCGAAAGAAAGTGTGCAGTTAGTTTTGATAAATATTGAAATGCCATAAATGGATGGGCGCTATTTAACGTATCGTGTGAAAAAAAATTCTCGATTAAAGGATATTCAGGTTATTTAATAAAAAATTAATATAAAAAAACTTCATAAAAATATTTATTACTTTGCAATGTAAGTGTGTAAAATTTCATTTGGTTTAGGGGGATGGTTTTTCAGTATGGTTACATTCAAGGAGATTTCAACATGGCTTGATGACGGATTTTTTTATACTGAATTTCAACCATTATGGAACTCAAAAAAGGATACTATCTTTGCCTTTGAAGCATTTTTAAGAACCGCGCCAAAAATAAACCCAGAGCTTATTTTTGAAAATGCTAGGGGCTATGGTTTACTTTATGAATTGGATACAAAATCAATTTTAAATGCAATTAAAGAGTATCCGAATGCGTATTTAATAAATCATCTATTATTTGTAAATGTTTTTCCATCATCAATTGTTCATCAAGAATTTAAGGAATTTATTACGAAATTATTAATCACGTATCCCGATATCAGGGGAAGACTTGTGTTTGAAATAAATGAATCAAAACACGAAGAATCAATTTGGGAAGAAGAGGTTTTTTTGGAGGGTATCCTGTTTTTAAAATCTAAAGGATTTCGAATTGCCTTTGATGATCTTCCACCATCCGATTATCCAATAAAGAATATTGCAAGGTTACATCCTGAGTTTATTAAACTAGATCGCTCCTATTTAAAAGGTTTATCAAAATCACAAAAAAACCAAAAAACAATTTCGTTTTTATTATCTTATTCTTTTCCAAAAACGACTGTTATTCTTGAAGGAATTGAGACAAAAGAGGATTTGGAAATTGCTCGAAAATTAGAAGTATCTGCATTACAAGGATATTATTTTTCTAAACCACATCGTTTATAAGTGTTGAAATAGAGACAACGAGGATCATCTTAATATGGGGGGAAAACAATTTAATGGTTAACATAAAAAATGTTGGTGATCAAGTTTTTGAACTAATATGGCAAAACACAAATGATGCGATTTTTACAATTGGTCAGGATGGAGCGATTTTACATGCTAATCCAACCTTTACTGATATATTAGGATGGGAAATTGAAGATATAGAAGGGGTAACTCCTCCACCATTCTTTGTAAATATGACGAAGGAACAGCACCAGGATTTATTAAACATTTTAAGAGATGGTGAAAATATAAACTATAGTGTGACAAAAAGAAGAAGCAAGGATGGGGAAATTCTAGATATTTTAGCAAGCTATCGTGCAATCAATAAAGGTGATGTTCTTGCTGTTGGCATGTATAAGGATTTTACAGAGCAAATGGAAATCCAAAGACAACTCGAGGCAAGTGAGAATTGTTATCGTAGTCTTGTAGATTTTCTTCCGGATGCGGTTATCGTTCAAAATAAACACCATATCGTATTTGTTAACCCTACTGGTGTAAATTTTCTAGGTAAAGAACAATCTGGTGATATTATTGGTAGACCCTTGTGGAATTTTATTTATTCCGAACAAAAGGAAAGGATTGAACAGAAGCTAGAGGAAGTAATGAGCAGAAACCAATCGAGCAAGCCAACTCCTATTATTGAAAAGTTTATTAGATATGACTATAAAGTTTTTTATGTAGAAATCTCAGCAATTCCTATAGTATTTAATGGTGAGCCGGTAGTTCAGCTGCTGTTCCGAGATATAACTGAGAAGAAAAAATATGAATTACAACTGGAATCAATGGCTTTTCATGATCCTCTAACAGGGCTTAAGAATAGGAGAGGCTTTACTGAAATTATGGAGCAATCAATATCTGTTGCAAGTAATAATAGAGAACAACTTGCATTGATGTACATGGATTTAGATAAGTTTAAAGAGGTAAATGATACATTTGGCCATGAAATTGGAGATGAACTATTGAAGCAATTTGCCAAAAGACTTGAAGACAATATGAGAGACAGTAGTGTTCATGGTCGTATTGGGGGAGATGAATTTCTTATTCTGATTAACGATATCGGAAACGTAGACGATGTTTCTCGAATAGCAGAAAGATTGTATAACGTATTGCAGGAACCATATTATATCAATGGTCATACACTTAAAACTACTGCAAGTATTGGAATCTCCTTGTATCCTCAAGATGGAGATAATAGTAGGAGACTTATTAAAAATGCAGATAAAGCATTATATATCGCTAAAACGAATAGAAATGAATTCCAGTTTTATAGAGAAATTGATAAAAGAAAAAAAGTAGGAAAAAAGCTTGCCCTTTAGCTTTACTGGAAGGAGAGGTACTTATACAAGACAAGTAACAGGCATGGGACTCTTCCTAGTGACCAAGACGCTTATGATTTAGCAATTCAGTTGGATGTAAAATCAGAGCATGGTTCGGGATTGATCATATCACTAATATTTTCGAATGTGATACAATTAGCTCCTCATACTAAGCCTGACGTTAAGTATAAAAGATAAATAGATAATAAAAGACAACCGATTCCATAGTTATCTCGGCTGGATTCTGGATAGAGGTGGTTTCCAAACGGCAGAGGAAGCGTGAAGAGCAACGGGCATTCGAATATGTATTCAATCTTTATTCACCCAGTTTTTTCAATCGGAAATCAAAAAATTGGTCTGGATCTGATAGTGGTCCAGTCTTTTTGTTTTGCCCAAAACTTTTCAATCCTTGTACATTAAGCTTTTTCATCGGCTTTCAATAAAAAAATCCAAAGGATTGCCAATCTGTGTTAACGATTTTATAACATCCTCGGATTTAGGTAACCTACCAATATAAGGTATATTTATTGTTAATGATGGATTAAATTCTATATGTCAATTTGCTTTTACATAATAAATGACATTCTTCCATTTATAAATTGCTGTGGGCTTTTTAACTGAAAACTATTAACTGAATTTGAATAATCAATCGTTAAATCATCATCAAAATTAATCATCTGTGATTTCTCCATAATTACTGGACGATAGGATGTTTCTAATAGAAAGTCTTCGGTTTCATCCTTTGATGAGACAAATAACAAAGTAGGTACACCTGCTATTGAACCAAAGGGGCAGTTTAGCTCAATAAGAAATTATATGTCGAACAATTATTTCAATCGCAAAAAGGGATATGTTAGAATTTATAGAATACTTTTAACCAGTTTATAAAATTAGGAGGAGATTATGATTTATAACGAGGTTGTTAAAATCGGTAATGCATATTTACTTCCATTAGTATCAGAGTTGTACAGGTTGGAAGGTTATGAAGTCAAGCCGGTTAAGGAACATACCGGAGGACGTAATGTCGTTTATACCTGTGAGAAAGAGGGTGCTGACGCAAAAATACTCAGAATAGCCTTCTTAAATGACAGAAGTAGGGAAGATTTTCTGGGCGAAGTTGAGTATATTAGGTACTTATTTGAGCATGGCGGAAGTGTCTCGGATGTAGTCAATTCCCGGAAGGGGAATTTGCTGGAAGAGATAACTCATAATAATCATACCTTTTTTATCTGCCTGTTTCAAAAGGCTAAGGGAAAAATGCTTGTGGAAAATAATTATAGGTATCGGGAAGGTGTTCCAAATACCGAATATTATTATAATTGCGGTAAAACCCTGGGGAAACTGCACCAATTATCGAAAGGATATAGTCCTGTCCATAGTCGGTATAGTTTTTTTGACAAATACAATGCTGAATATATCGAGAAACTGATACCCGACTCGTTACCTTTTCTGAAGGAGAAGCTATTAGGACTTCTTAAAACCTTAAAAGGATTGGACAGGAACAGTGAGTCTTTCGGTATGGTCCATTTTGATTACAACGATGGGAATTATTCGATAGATTTTGATACCGGGCAAATTACCGTATATGATTTCGATAATTCATGTTACTTTTGGTATATGTTTGATTTGGCAGGTCTTTGGACACAAGGAGTTGGCTGGATACAATTTGAACCAGACCCCGGTAAACGGAAAAAGTTCATGGATAAATATTTTGAAACAGTCCTCGAGGGATATAAATCCGAGACCAGAATCGAAAATTCAATATTGGATAAGTTGCCCTTATTTATCCAAGTAACGCTCATGGAAGGTATTGTAGATGCATTTGAGATAATGAGGAACAATGGTGAAGAACCGGAGTGTGATGAGGAGTTGTCGTATCTCATAAAATGCTTGGAGGACGATATTCCGTATAAAGGTTTTTTCCATGAAATTTACTCGTGTGAAGAACCCTTCGAATATGAGAAACGAAATGTTTAGTCTTTTTGTAGCAGCCTTTGCTTTGATCGTATTGTGAAAATATGTACTTAAGCTAACGGGTGCTTTAGTGGAATAAGGAGATTTAAATTAATCAATCTTTTTTATAAAAACAGTTATGAATAATAAAAGAAAGCTGTCATTTTGATCAATCTTTATTCAAAACGACAGCTTTTTATATACAGTTAAATCAAGGATTTAGAGTGATTTATAATCAAACTTTATTCTAAACCAACACCAACTGTCTTCCCCGAAGTTTTAATATACAGAAATTTCGAGCTCTTTAAGTAGATTTCAACATTATCCCAGGTTTGTTACACTTCCAATCTTTCCTCCTGTTATAAAATTAGAAGGTATTTTGTACTATATGTCGAAAGATAGCATTAAGAGTCGTATAAAGGGTTGGATGGACAATGGAAATATGTAACATAGAAGGTAAGGTGTGCTATGTTTAGGGTTCCTCGATGAAAGTAGAACAACAGATGAAATAAAAAAATTAAAAAAGGCAGAAAAAAATAGCTCAAAAATTTATCAGCAAGTTCAATTAACCGCAATGAATAGAAGGTGTGTGTGTTGAGTCAAATAATAGAATACGAAAGTTTAGCAGCAAAAAAAGAGTTAGACGAGGGAAGTGAGTTTTATTTAGAAACTTTGGAATATGCATTAAAGGATGTAAACAATAGGAACATTGCGATCACTGGGGGATATGGGGCAGGTAAGACTACGATAATCGACTCTTACTTTGAAAAGAATGAAAAAGAAGCAAAAAAAATGATGCGAGTATCTATTGCAACATTTCAAACTGATGAAAAACCTCCAATAGCGTCACAAAAAGAACACAACCTGCTAGAGCAGCAAATTTTACAGCAAATGTTTTATCAAGTGAATCCCAATAAAATCCCAAACTCAAAATTTACAAAGATAAGTGACTTATCTTTTTGGTATGTTTTTGGAGTTTTATTTTATTTGCTATTTACGATTGTGCTGACAATCTTAATCGTCAATAATAACTGGTTAAATCAGTATTATTCATCTTCAGAATCATTTTTAGCTTTTTTTGAATCCAACTGGTTGTGGCTTCTCCTATTAGGTTTGATAATTATTTTCAATGGTATTTCAGTTTATTGTTTGATAATAATTTTTAGGAAATTAGGTATTAGTAGATTTGGTGTTGCTAGTACAAGTATCGAATTTAACTTTAAGGATGGAAGTACTGTATTTAATCATTATCTGGATGAGATCATATATTTGTTCAAAAAAACTAAATATCAATATATCATTTTTGAGGATTTAGATCGCTTTCAAGATATAAATATATTTGAGAGACTACGCAGTCTTAATACAGCGTTAAATAGTTCAATTCACCTAAAAAATAAGAATATAAAATTTGTTTATGCATTGAAAGATGATATTTTTACCGGAGAAGATGAAACAGAATCCATTTATAATCGAACTAAATTCTTCGATTTTATTATTCCAGCAGTAAATGTAATGCATAGTTCTAATGCAGAATCTATACTCTTAGAAAAATTAGAGAAATTTTTACCTAATGAAAAAGAAGGAGAATATAACAATGACTGGAGCAATCAAAAACTTAGTAGGAAATTAATTGAAGACGTTGCTCTATTTATTAATGATATGCGGACATTGATTAATATCTGTAATGAGTTTGAAATTTTTCGTCAAAGGTTACATAATTCGAGTGTTACTTACGATAACCTATTTGCATTTATCGTGTACAAAAATATATACCCAAAAGACTATTCCGACCTTTTAGAAAACAAAGGTTTGGTTTTTGACGTGTTTAATAAAAAAGAAGAAATAATAAGGTCATTAGAGGAAAAAATCCAAAAACTGCAAAACAAATCTATAAATGGTTTGGGGAGCATAATAACCGATCAAAAGGATATAGCAATGTTATTTGCCCAGAAACGAAAACTTACTGGTAAACGAATAGTACAATATAGACATCATTTATTTTCTTTTTCCTCAACATCGTTCGGCGATAGATATGTTCAGGATGGCCAAGGGATATTTGACTATATTCTAAAGGAACATTTGAAAGGTGAATTTTCTTTATTTCAAGGTGATACTCTACTGAACACATATACTAATGTAGAAGAATTTGTAACTATAAACTCAGTAAATTACTTGGAATTATACAGAGATTTTGAACAAAATCGTATACAGAAAAAAGAGGAAATCCAAACTGAAATTGATGAAATAAGGAAAAAAATAAAAAATGTTTATATAAAATCCATCTATAGATTAATTAAAGAAGACGGTATTGATTTGCATCTTGATTTATCTAATAAAAAACTCTTATATTACCTTGTTAGGAATAATTGGTTGAATGAATTTTATGAAGATTACTTAACAGTATTTCGAGAAGGTTCCATAACTAAAAAAGGTAATGAGTTCATACAAGCGATTAAGTTAGGATACTCTAATGGCTATTTACATTTGCGATTAAATAATTCAAGAAAAGTAGCAGAAAAAATTAGGGTTGATGATATTAACAGTTTAGCTGTTTTAAATCTAGATTTTATTGTATATTTGTTGAAAAATAACAATGAAACCAATATTGAAAAATTAACAAAAATAATTAATATCCTTTTTCATAATTTAGAACCGCATTTTGAAGATTACATGATGCTGATTGAAGGATTGAAGAAAGAAATTTCAAAAGAAAACTTGATATGGAAGTTTTTACAGATATCTATGAAAAGCGGCATAGACATATGGAAGGTAGTAGAAGATACAAATGTTTCAAAAGAACAAAAAGAAAGTTATGTGATAATCCTTCTGGAGAATTGCAATATCAAAGAACTTGAACTCAAAAGTACAAGCAATTTACGTAAATTCGTTTCCCATGAGTTAGATGTTGAGAAATTAACAAACTCCGAAAATCTATTTAATGTTATAGAAGGATTAGGAATAAGGTTTGCAAGCTTATCAGGTGTAAAAGAAGAGATAATCCTGACAAACATTGTGAAGATAAATAGTTATCAAATCAATCTGGAAAACCTAAAGAAAATACTTGGTACTAAAAACATTTCTGTACAAATAATAGAAGAATACGAACAAATATATGATTATTGTTTTGATAGCGATAATATAAATTCATTCATCACTGACGTTCTTATTCAACAAGAGGATTACAATGAAGAAGAGGATACTTTTGTCAGATTTATTGAGCACATGATTGACCCTAACATAGATATAAGTAGGTCTCTAGTTGAATCAATAATTCGTCATTGGTCAGGTGTTATTAATGTATTAAATAGAGTAGAATCGTTTGAATTAATTCGGATACTGCTTAATGAGAATAAATTCAAATTAACCTGGGAGAATATAGAGTTTTGTAGAAATGTGTTTTTGAAGAATGAAGAAACGTTCAATGAAGAGAACCTTTTATTATCGGAAAACCACTGGAAAGAATTAATTGAAAATAGTTCGGAAAGTATACAAACAGATTTTAAAGACGAAGAAAAGTACAATTTATTCGTGATTCCAATATTGAAACTCAATATAGAAAAGCATCCTATGATTGAGGAATTTGTTGCTCGACTGAAGTTTCCAGTTTCCTTAAAAGAACGAGCCGAGGTAGATAGAAAAGTAATTGAATTATTGATTGAACATGAGTTACTCTCTTGGAATGTTGAAATATATTTGATGGTTGATTCAGTACAACATAAAGTATCTTTCATAAAAGGAAATATCCATGATGCAAGTGAAGAGCTTCCAAGCTTGATAAAAGATGGTGAGCTAGTTTGGTCTTTAGACTTGTTTAAAATGATTGTTGAATTGGATGAACTAGAAGCGGATATCATACACCAATATATTCGTGATTATATACATCAAATAGAGTATGGAGAATTCAAATCAGTAATGAGTATTTTTGAATTAAAGTATGATAACGAAATAATAAGTGAATTGACCATCGAGCCAAGCAAAAAAGATTTATTAATTCTTTACTTACTACAACTGTGGAAATCCGGTGCAACTAATCATGTTGGAGAATCAATTAATGAATATTCTATACCTTGGAGTAAAAAACTGTTTGAGGTATTTCGAAAAGATGATATAGAAGTAGCGGGAAATTATTTAGTAAATCATATTGATTGGATTGATGAAATAAAAATGGATCAAGAGCTGTTCAACTCATTAATAGCAAAGTGTAATGTTGAAAAATCTGTTATAAATCTAATAAACAAATTTCATCATCAATTTGAGATTAATGATCTGATTGCCAAAAAGTCCTACGAGTTTCTATTAAATAATCCTGAGGATGTGGTAAGCTCACTTGACGAAAGTGCGGTTATTAAAAATGTGGAATGTCTGCCTCTAGAGGCTGCATCTAAGTTTTTGTATCACTTTCTTGTATACAAGGAATTCAACAGAGAGGAAATATTCGAGATATTATCAAAACTCAGTGAACCACTTTGTTTGATAAAGCTCAATGGTGGTCAATTAAGAATAGAAAAAACTCATTCTAATGTTGAAGAATTAATGGAATACCTAAAATCTGGAGATATACAAGTAATATCAACAATTGTGCCCATGGAACAAGGTTATTTAGTGAACAATAAGAGAAAGTAGACCGCATTCCAAGATTATCAAATTAGTAACTTCAAAAGCATGAAGGGAATTAGTTTAGTGTGGCTTTGTAAAAAAGATTGATTAATGGTAAATAAGTTTGATTAAAACCAACTCACCTCTATTGATTCACTAAAAGTGAGATGGTTTTTTGTGGAAATTTACGTTAATATCATTATAAACATTGTGAAGAAATGTACTTAAACTAAAGGGGCAGGTTAGCATTCCTGTAGATCGTTAAATATCAGGTTTGAAAAAAATAAAGCCCCTCAGTAAGATATGAGTATAGACACCACTCTAACTCAGACTCTTAAGGAGGAAGCCCTACTATGAATTTTAAAATGCAAGACAAACAAAATCAACTAATAGAAAGAATTTCCGATAAACATTTAATAGTCGGTGTGGATATTGCTCAACATTCAACTTTTGAAAAAAGAACACCTAAGCAGTGGTGCTTCTTATCAGTACGACCAGATTGGTTAGATCATCGTGGGCTTTTAGGGTAATATAACCCCATTTTACAAAAGTATGAAGTTATCGAACTACTAAAAACTATGCTACGTGCAGAAAGACATCCTGAATATCCTTTCTTCGTTATATTGGATGAGATGAATTTATCGAAGGTAGAATATTATTTTTCAGACTTTTTAAGTTGTTTAGAAAGTAGAAGAGTTTCGCAAGATGGGAAAATAAAACAAGAAAAAATAACACTGCATCATGAATCAGAAGAGGATTTTACATTCACAGACTCAGATAAAGTAATTTATAACATTCCAAATAAAATCGAAATACCGCAAAACCTTTATATTGTAGGTACAGTAAATGTCGATGAGACAACCTATATGTTTAGCCCTAAGGTATTAGATAGATATTTGATCGTCAGTATGACCTAAACGATCCATGATTTGTTCGATTGAAACACGGGCTTCAGCAAGAAGTGATGAATGCCAGGGGGACGGTTCTCCCGGTTTTTTTCTCGAAGACCGAACCAACTGTGGTTCTACGAACTTATATAACTTAGGAAAAGCCACCAGAACCGTCCCCCTGGCACCCCCTGGCTTTTGGGGTGGGCATTTAACAACTATGATACAACTATAAGCTATACTTAGTTGATGTTTATTTGTAGCATAGAAAGGGTAGTGAAGCATTTTGCAAAGTATTTTGATTGTGGAGGATGAAGTGGCAATCAATGAGTTGATTTATGTAAATTTGAGGGACGATGGGTATCACTGTACACGTGCCTTTGATGGAAAAGCAGCTGCTGATTTCATTGAAAATAATGATTATGACCTGATTTTACTTGACATTATGCTGCCAATATTTAATGGGTATGAATTATTGGATTATATACAGCCATTAGGAACTCCAGTCATCTTTATTACTGCTAAAACAGATATCAACGATCGTATCCGAGGATTGAAACTTGGAGCTGATGATTATATCTCCAAGCCTTTTCAGATCGGAGAGTTGCTGGCACGAGTTGAGGCAGTTCTTAGGCGCTTTGGGAAAAGTGACAAAAAAGTAGAACTACATGGAGTAACAATTGATATAAATGCTCGTGAGGTAACAAAGGATGGGCATCCCGTTGAGCTAACTATAAAAGAGTTTGAATTGTTAGTTCGACTGATACAAAACAAGAATGTGGCACTCAAGCGTGACTGGTTGTACGAGAAAGTATGGGAAAATGAATTTACAGGCGAGACACGAACGCTTGACACACATATCCAACGCTTACGAAAAAAGTTGGAATGGGATGATCACATTAAAACCGTATTTAGAATCGGTTACCGGCTTGAGGTATAAGAGATGAGATTATTTTCCAAGGTATTTATCGCTATCATGCTATTCCTTTGCAGTTCTCTTGCCTTGTCAGGTTATCTGTTAATATCCATCTCATACCGACAAGCTGTAGAAAAGGAAATCAATAATGCTCTGGTACAGTATCAAATGATGCAATTTATTATTGAATCCAAAATTCTCGGAGAAGATACGAAAATAGTAGGGAATGATGATTTTTTCAATAATTTACTTCCTGAATCTTACCAGCCCAATGCTTCACACCATTTGCTAGCTATTTTTTATGAGGATATGAAACTATTGAATACGAATTATCCCACTGACTTTGACTTTTCTGTCTTTCAACAAATGAACGATCAGAAACTATATTATAAAATTCAACAATCTGCAGACGACTTTATTTTAACGGTTATGGGGCATTTTACAATCCAAGGAACTCCGGTTCGCATAGCGATCGGTACAAATATAAACTCCATCATAGACCAGCGTAATCAGATGGAAAGTGCTTATACGCTGATCTATGGCATAGTTTGCACAATCGGGGCGATTATAGCACTTGTATATGCAATCCTCCTCGTCCGGCCAATAAAAAAAATGACACGTTCGACAGCCCGCATTTCAGCAGGCGATTATAGTGTTCGGATAAATAGTAAATCAAATGATGAATTAGGCGAACTATGTAACAGCTTTAATATAATGGTTGATGCCGTTGAGGACAGTGTTCGGAAACTGACTGAAAATGCTGTTCAAAAGGAAGAGTTTATAGCCAATTTTTCCCATGAGCTTAAAACGCCGTTAACCTCTGTTATTGGGTATGCAGATATGATTGCTCATAAAAATATGACAATGGACCAAATAAAGCACGCTGCACAATATATTGTCGAAGAAGGTTTACGTCTGGAGGAGCTTTCGATAAAACTAATGGATCTTATCGTATTGGACAAGCAGGATTTTGTGCTTGAGGAATTACCGGCCAACGATCTGCTACAAAATATCACAGAAACCCTTACTCCTCTTTTAGCAGAGAAGAAGAGTAAGCTACTCCTTACGATTGAGGATGCCTATATTCGCGTTGAGTATGATTTATTTAAAACGCTGCTGCTGAACTTACTGGATAATGCCATCAAAGCGGACGCAAAAATGATTAAATTAAACGGGCAGATCACCAAAGATCATTATTGTATAGCTGTATCTGATAATGGCCGGGGCATTCCCGAGACTGACATAGACAGAATTACAGAAGCTTTTTATATGGTTGATAAGTCACGTTCGAGACAGCAGCGTGGTGTTGGGCTTGGATTATCGCTTGTGAGCAGAATTGCAAAGCTGCACGGTGCTTCGCTTACATTTAAAAGTACGGAACATGTCGGGACAATCGTTACGGTAACTCTGCCAATACAAGGAGATGAAGAATCATGAGAAAATATTCAGTTCCACTCATACTATTGTTCATCCTGCTCTTAGTGTTTGGTGGAATGAAGCTTCCCTCTTTCCTGCTCCATTATCAGCAAATAAAGAGTATGTCCGAAGCTGGAAGTATCGATATTCAGTTGGATAAAACCATGCAAGACCCGGAAATAGCTGGAACGTCGAAAGATGATTCCGACAAGAATAACAGCAGTGTGGCACCGCAACAATCTTCTGAACCTATTTCGGCAACAGATAAGAAGATGCTGACTGTGGCGGAGATTTTTACGATTTCTAAAAATTATGATCGAAATAAAGATTGGCAGAATGATGCCCCGAAAACTGGCCAACTATCGTTACAGGAGGCGACCGCTGCTGCGGTGAATACAGTTAAGAGGTTCAGTACGGAAAAAATACTCCCCTCGTTTTTTGCGGATCGAGCTTACAACCAAACAGCTTTATTCAGGACTAAGATAGTTTCCGAGGGTGGAGATATTCTTAAAATGGGATACTGGCTTATTACCTTTACCTCGGAGGATGAAAGAAATTCTCTGGAACTCTATCTGAATGCAGTAACAGGCCAAGTTCTGGGATTAACAGCCACTTATAGTTCTGATTTACAGGATGATTCAGGAGATAATCACACCATTCTTACTAAATATGTTGATTATCTTGGTATTGATCAAAAAACAGAAACGCCATCCTTTTGGTCTGATGCTTCATCAGCAGTCTATTATTTTAAAAATTATCAATCAGGAATCACCGTGAAAAAAATAAAAGAGTCTGAGAAAGACACTATCCAACTTATTATTAAAACATCCTAAACCCTGACACATCTTTGAGACACCTCCCTGTTAAGATAAATACGATCTTAACAGGGAGGTATTTTTTATGAAAAAACAAGGACTAACTGGAATCATCCTATTATCTATACTTCTAGGCGCTTGTCAGGCTACACCAGACAAAGATATTGTTGTGCAGAAAGGGAAAAGCCTCAGCGAAGCTACCGGAAAAACAGATAGTGTCGAAACCTATCAGTATCCCACTCAATGGCAGGAAGATTTGACTTATGAAACCGCCAAGATTAACGTTCCAATTAATGCTGCCATTCAGATGCCGGAGATTAAAACGATCCCTATCTATCACGGGAATAGAGACTCAACGCTGCCACAAGCTGTGGTAGATAAGGTTATTGAGGAGTTTTTTGGAGGTTCAAAAATAACAGATAACGATCGGCAGAAAACAAAAGCGGAAATACAACAGGAAATTTCAAACCATCAGAAGAAAATTTCCGAGTTAAAGGCCAATGATAATGATAAAAATAGTATTTCTATCTTTGAAAACATGATCAAAGACCTGGAAAAACTTTTGTCCACTGCACCAGATTACTCCAATAAGCAGCCCGTTAATACAGATATCAGTTTGAAGAATAGTAATGGTTCTTATGGATTTAATGGAACAGGTATAGCTAAAAATGGGAAACCGATGAATATTATAGTTGCAAGCAAAGATGAGAACTTTGGTAACTCTATTACGGTTGTTTCGGCTAATCATGGCATATTCCCTATACCAAACCCAGAGGCTATTTCGAAAAAAGATGGAACGATAACGCAAGAAGAAGCCATCGCACAAGCTACGGCATTAGTGAATCGCCTTGGTATCCAAGATATGCAGCTTTCGAGTGCGGAATTTTCGGGACTTTATGAAGGCGTTTCTGACAAAGCACCCTCTCAATATGGTTATACTATTACTTTTTCCCGTACAGTAAATGAGATTATTAACCATACTCAAAGTTTCATGAGTAAAACGGTTCGAGGAGAAGAATATGGGCCTGCAATTTTTAATGAAAAAATCACAATAGGTCTGACATCGAGCGGTATTTGGACGTTTCACTTGGAGGGGTACTTTGAGTTAGGTGAAAAGCAAATTGATAACGTCGCGTTACTCAGTTTTGACAAAATTCAAGAAGCATTCAAAGAAAGCATAAAGCTATGTTATACAAACGATGCCGCTGCAAGTGGGTTTATGCAATTAAAGGTTACCTCTATCGTTCTCGGTTATTCCAAAACAGGGGTGAAAAATCAACCGGGGGCATTTATGCTAACGCCCGTTTGGAATTTTTATGGCGAATATATCACTGCTGATGGCTCTTGGAGAGAAAGCAACTTTTTAATTATGTCCATTAACGCTACCGATGGCAGTATTAGCTAACGATGAATACAGCCTTTGCAGAACTTAAACGAGTTGTTTGTTCCTTTCCTTTTATAATAGGCGTTGCATTCATGACCGTGATATGTCTGATTGCTTCCGCCGATGGAATGGTAGCTGCGTTTGAACAGGCAGCACCGCGAGGCAATCACCATCTGGTTTTCCTTCATGCAGTAGAAACATCTAGTTTGGTGCAGTTTGCTGTTCCTATCTTATCAGTACTTTCGGCAACAACCGCTTTTCTTGATGATACTAGCAGCGGCTATATAAAGGCATACCTGCCTCGCACTGGAAAACCAGCGTATATTAAGGCGAAAATTATGTCTGCTATCCTGTCAGGAGGAGGAACGCTCTTTTTGGGCGCACTCTTCTCATGGATTGTAACAACATGCCTTTTGTTTCCAACAGAACTTGTGTCTGAGGCAAACGAAGTACCGCTGTATTCTGGGTATAAGTTGCTTACAGTTTTTATTTTACTGTTTCTCAATGGTGCTTGTTGGTCAATTTTAGGTACACTTTTGGCTTCGGTCACAAACAGTCGATATATGGCGTATGCTTCACCGTTTGTAACTTATTACTTGCTTATCATTCTTCATGAACGTTATTTTCCGAACCTTGTCATTATCGATCCTAAGAAGTGGTTAGTGATGGAGGTTGAGCTCTATGTTCGGCTTGTTCTGATAGTGGTAACCATTTTTTTAAGTGTTTTATTCTATATTTTCGCAGAAAAGAGGTTATCTAATGTCTGAGATAAGAAAAATCTCGATCGTTGCTCTCTATAATTTTAGAATCTGGAAATGGAATCCACGCATTATAATCACTTTTGCGTTAGCTTTTATTCTGTGCTTCATGCTTTCAGACAAGGCCGTTCAATTTGCGACGGCAAATGAAACAACCATGCAACTTGTTGAAGCCTTTATCTGGACGTTTGGTGATGCGGATTCCATCATGCTTGCCTCTCTTCTCCTATTGCTTTTATTTGCAGATATGCCATTTTTAACAGCAGCTACCCCATTGTTTTTATTGCGTATTAATCGCAAAATATTTTTATTGGGTCAAGGATTGTACATAATTCTTTCAACGCTCATTTATATGATCTTTGTACTGCTATCTACAACACTGATCTGCATAGGCGATTCCTTTTCGGGAAACATTTGGAGTGAGACAGCCGCTTTATTGGGCTATTCTGGAGCAGGTGAGAAAATTGCCCTACCATCCTTTGTGAAAGTAATTACTTTATCCCGACCGTATGAGTGCATGTTTCATATTTTTTTTTTGATGCTGCTATACGCATTGGTTCTAGCTTTTATCATGTTATGGGGGAATCTGAAAAAAGGCTCAGTAGCTGGGGTTAGTGCGGTGGTTATATTTACCTTGTTTGGTTATTTATTAAAGCCCGATTTAATTCAAGATCTATTCAAGTTACCGGATATCCTTCAATATAAAGCTAATGTGGCAGTAGGCTGGCTTTCGCCTCTCAATCACGCAACATACTACATGCACAACTTTGGTTACGACCTGCTGCCACGGCTTTGGCAAACTTACGCTATCTTTAGCGGGCTTATTCTTTTGCTCTTCTGGCTTTGCCTGCGAAGTATCCGAAATTATAACTTTAACTTTACAGGAACGGAGGGGCGATAATGAAAGATATAGCTATTGCTGTAGATAACATTGCAAAAAAATTTGGAGATCAAACCGTATTAAACGGAGTCTCCTATGAATTTGAACGAGGAAAAATTCATGGTATTGTTGGCAACAACGGTAGTGGAAAAACGGTTATGATGAAATGCATTTGCGGATTTCTCGCTCCAGATTCAGGTAGTATTCAGGTAAATGGCAAAACCATAGGAAAAGATGTTGACTTCCCACCAGACATAGGAATGATAATTGAAACTCCTGGATTTTTACCCAATCTTACGGGTGTTAAAAATTTGATGCTTCTGGCTTCACTTAGAAATATAGTCACAATGAAAGGAGTAAAAGAATCAATACGCCGTGTCGATTTAGACCCTGAACTAAAAAAAACGGTGGCAAAATACTCACTAGGTATGCGTCAGCGGCTTGGAATCGCTCAAGCGATTATGGAAAATCCGTCTGTACTAATTTTGGATGAACCCTTTAACGGTTTAGATAAGCACAGTGCTGCCCATATTCGAGTTCTCATTAAAGAATTGTGTGAGCAGGGGACAACGATTCTACTGGCTAGCCACAATCAAATTGATATTGACGAATTATGTGATTCAGTAGCCGAAATGGATGCTGGTAATTTACACATTGTCCGAACACAACATAGAAATATGGAATAAATCCAGGGGGACGGTTCTCCCGGTTTTTTTCGCGAAAGCCAAACCAACTGTGTTCTCCGATCTTATACAATTTAGGAAAAGTCACCAGAACCGTCCCCCTGGGTTCTTCTATTAGTAGAGAGAAAGAAAAGGAGAGAATGTATATGCAGATCCCACAAAAAAGTCAGAAAAGAAAGCTGAAAATGGTCTTTAAGATTTTCATATCGCTTCTATTTGTCGTTTCTTGTCTTTGGATAGTTGATTATTTTTCAAAAGGTTCTTATTCCATAAAAACAGTGGAGGACAATTTAACTTTGGCAAAAACGGTAGAAAAAGCTAGTCCTTTAACTAAGGATATTGGAAAAAAGAATGCTGCGGAAAAAGAGAAAGAAGATAAAAAGACGGAAGAAAAGCAAGAGATTGCATATGAAAATGAAGTAGAAGTAGAGAAGGGATATCAAAGGAAAAATAAAATAGTTTACTTAACTTTTGATGATGGACCTACTAAATGGACTGGGGCTTTTCTTGATGTATTAAAAGAGCATGGGATACTGGCAACCTTTTTTATGCAGGGAAACAATTTAAAAAAGGCCCCCTTCGAATCAGATGTAAAGCGAGCATTTGTGGAAGGTAATTATATTGGTGCCCATAGTATGACACATGATTATACCGAAATATACAAAAAGCGCAAGTTTGTCTCGGAAATGGTAGAAACATTAAAGCTTATCCACTCTATAACAGGAGCGGATCCACAATTAGTTCGTCCTCCGTATGGTTCTATTCCTGGATTAAATGATGAAGTGATAAAAAAACAGGTGATGAAGGAAGGATTAAAGGTGTGGGATTGGACGATCGATTCACAAGATTGGAAATATCAAAATGATCCAGAAAAAATTTTGAGCATTATAGAAACAGCTACGACGGAGGATGTGGAAGTGATTCTAATGCATGAAAAGGAACAAACATTGAAGCTTCTCCCCAAGATTATCACTTTTTTCAAAGAGCAGGGATATGAGTTTGAAGTGTATAGTGATCTGAAGCATTTTCCTATAAATTTTTTTTCTGATAATCGTATTTAAAATTATTCTAGTGAGGAATATTTCTATGAAAAGAAAACTATTAATCTATTTTTCTATCTTATCTTTAGCATTTGTTGCAACAAAAGTTTTTAAATATGAAGATGTTAATAAAAATATAGAAAAAAGGGAAATAATTGAAACAGCAAAGACTGAAAAGCTAGTTTTGGAAGGGAAAAGAATTGTACTTGATCCTGGGCACGGTGGCAATGACATTGGAGCTAGTGGGCAACACGGCACACTTGAGAAGCAAGTCACGTTAGAGACGACTAAGAAAATAATGGTTGCTTTAGAGGAGGCTGGTGCAGAGGTTATACTAACTCGTGATGATGACGAATATGTCGAACTTGAAGATCGAGTATTGTTAGCAACAGAAAACAAGGCAAATATTTTTATTAGCATTCATTATGATGCTTTTGAGACAAATGATGTATATGGAATGACTACTTATTACTATAATAAGCGAGATAAGAGAATGGCAGAATGCTTTCACGAGCATATTTTAATGCAGAATCTCAGCACTCGAGATCGTGGAGTATCCTATGGAGATTACTATGTATTAAGTGAAAACAAGGTGCCAGCTGTGTTACTAGAACTTGGGTATATTTCAAATGCAGAGGATGAAGCCAACATAATTACTCCTGCTTTTCAAACTAAAGTAGCGACGGGAATTGTAGAGGGGATTATTGATTATTTTAGGGCATAAAGAGGACTAATTAATTTCAAATGGGGCCGATTGATTTATTTCTCCTTGTTTATATATTCCCAGTTTCTTCATATTTAATATATAAATAAAAGAACGTAAAAAATACGGTTTAAAAATAGTTTGTTTGGAGCAGGGTAAGGAAAAGGCCCTTACCCACTGCTCATAAAATTGCTCATAGTCATTTTCTATTCTATTTTAGAACATTTTAAATGCAATCTGAAAATCCCATTAAATCAATGATTCTATCAATCTATTTTCTTCTATTTTATTACTTGATGAATGGGCGGCATGATGTAAAATCGCATATAGACAGTAAAGTAAACTGATGCCCTGAATAACTATGAGACATCAGTTCCTTTTGACCACATTTTGACCACGAAACATATAAAACGGTATATTATATAAATTTATTTTTTATTATTGGCTCTGTAAAAGTCTGTTGTTGATAATTTGATTTACGGGAACTTATGTTCTATAATAGGGTTAACTATATAAAAGTTGGTGATGAACGTGAGAGCAACTGATATTCTTAAAGCCATTCAAAAACTAAATCCAGCAGAAAAACACCGACTACGAGAGTATTTAATTGATGCACTTACTGCATCTTCTTCGACAGGAACTGTTCTGCAAGAAATAGCTGAACGCAAAAATAAGAACGGTTATCATTGTCCTGACTGCGAATCAGAACATATCGTTCGGTATGGCACATACTCAACGATTGTTGATGGCGATGAAGTAGAAAAGCAACGTTATCGCTGTAAAGCGTGTAAAAAGGCATTTACTGACCTAACAAATACTGCTCAATATCGAACACGCCATCTCAATCAATGGATTAAATTCATCGAATGTATGATAGAGGGATATTCTCTTCGTAAATCTGCTGAATTAGTTGGTAATGTTACTCACGTTACATTGTTTTACTGGAGGCACAAACTCTTATCATCATTAATACAAATGGAAATATCTAATTTTGAAGGTATCGTTGAAATGGACGAGACCTATTTTCTATACTCAGAAAAAGGACAAAGAAAGATAAAAGACAGAAAACCCCGCAAACGGGGCATAAGCAACGAACAAGTTTGTGTCTTAGTCGCAAGAGACCGTGAAAAGATGACTTTTTCGCAGACATTGGGAATGGGTCGATTAACAAAAGAGCAGTTAGACAAGGCTATCGGACATAAACTTTCAAATGAAAATGTTTTATGCACCGATTCTTGGCGTGCCTTTAAAACATATGCTGCTGAAAAAGGGATGGATATTTATCAATTCAAGTCTGATGGTAAGGTTCCCACAATGGGTCTGTACCATATCCAGAACGTTAACAATTATCACCGAAGGCTTAAAGGATGGATACAACGTTTTAATGGAGTTGCAACTAAATATCTGAATAATTACCTTGCTTGGTTTCAGGTGTTAGAATCCATTCAACATCAAAGGAATCCTATTACTATGAATGACTTGATGATTAAAGGGAATTTAATACAAAATATGGAAACATATGATACAATTAGGTTATCTAGATTCACGATATAAACGTTACTGCTTGTTCAACTACCATGAAAATAAACTTCTCTAATTACAAAAAGAGACAACATCAAAGTAGACCCTCCCTAATTCGTAAAAAAAAAGAGAGTTGCTATTCATTGATCTATAGATTGATAAACTGTGTTAAGAACCATTATAGACATCTTAGGATATTTTCATTCTCTGTGGTGAAGTGATGATTTGTTCGCTTCATGGATGGCTAACGGGGCAGGTTAGTTAAATCAGAATATAACCAAATTTTTTATGTTTTTGTAGATGATTTTGTAAATTAAAAAAATGACTCAATATAGTAAATCGAGTCATTACTTTCCTATAACTTATTTATCACATTACATTGAACAAAGTTTTCTAGATGTTTCCCTTTTGAAACTCCATAATCTATTTCTTTTTCTTTTTATATTTAAACAATAGAACAGTTGCGAGTATAATTGTGGCTGCTCCAATCAACCCAATTATCATTGCTATTGTTTGAGACATAATAGGAAATCTAGATAATGCCACTAATATCAAACCTAAAACAAGAATAATTACATTTATTGTTTCTTTACTCAATTGTTCCGCCTCCTATAAATATTATATCGTCAATTGTTCGATATTTTTAAAAAAGTATTGGGTTCCAATTATTTTTGCACTATATCATTTATTAAATTAAAGGGTAGGTTGATCCAAGAAGGATTAACGCACTTTTTAGTTGAAGTTATTAAACTAAAGGGGCAGATTACTTCAATAAAGAGAATAGGTTTTTTGGTGAAATACTGTCATAAAGGAGGTATTGAAATGAGTAAAAAAAGCAAATTAGAATATTGAGGTGAGAAAAAAATGGTGTCACTATTGTAATAAATTTGCTTGCTGACGTAGGACACCTCTAAGTAAATTAATGAATTTGAAACTTTTTAAAAGCATTTAATAATCTATCGAGTTCTTGACTACATTTAATTGTCTCGCTGTTTAACATACCATTTAACGTAGCAAGACGAATCATTTCATCCCTTTTTTGGACTATTGATAAAATAAGAGATTCCCTATTAAGTTGTGTACTTTCTTGTAACAATTTTTACACCTCTTTATTAATTTAAAGCTTTGCTTAAAACAAACACAAACAATATTATGCAAAATTCTTTACATAAATAAAAGACCTTCGACAAAATAAGTCAAAAGAAGATAAAAAGTATGTGACAAAAATATGTCCAAAATAACCACCTCTTTACAAAAGGCGATTCTTATTTAATTTACCACATTCTTTTTATTTGGGAGAGATTGGTTTGTTTATTATAATTGTTTGTCCTATATCTGGGTTAGCTTCTTCAACGGGAAGAGACGTTTTTTTATAACTGAGCAGGTTAATTCAATATCAATATAAGCTTGATATGTGTTAGAGAGGGCATTTCTTCAAAATGGAGAAGTATATTAATTAAGGTATCCGTAACGACCGATTTTAAAGTTATTTTTTATTTTGTTATCAATATTCCTTGACAAGAATATTCCTAGTTGGATATATTTTAATAAAGATAGAAATTACATGATAGGCTTTAATATCTGAAGCCTGGGAGTACGAGAAAATTATTTTTAAGTAAAAACTAAAGTTGGGAGATGATTCAACATGAACCCGCATACCTTCAGTGCCCTGGCTGAGCCCAACCGCCTTGATATCGTTGACCTACTGCTAAAAGGACCGCTTCCAGTTGGCGAAATAGCAGAGAAGTTAGAATTGAAACAACCGCAAACCTCCAAGCATCTTCGCGTGCTCTGTGACGCTGGGCTAGTCGAGGTTCAGCCGATAGCTAATCGCCGAATTTATAGGATAAAACCGGAACCATTTCAAGAGTTGGATAAGTGGCTAAACTCTTACAGGCGATTGTGGGAAGACAGGATGGATAGGTTAGACGATTATCTAAATGCATTGCAGGGCAAAAACACATTGAATTAATGTAAAAAAATTTTAAGGAGTGAAATGAATGATTCGTAATTTAGGTCAAGTTATGTTGTACGTCAAAAATCAAGATCAAGCTCGTGATTTTTGGACGGAAAAAGCAGGTTTTAAGGTAGTTGCAGAAGAAGATAACGGTCAAGGTATGAGATGGATTGAAGTGACCCCTGAAAATGCGGGAACAAGTATCGTTATTCACAATAAAGAATTCATTGCTCAAATGGAACCAGAATTAAATTTGGGTACTCCTTCTTTGATGTTCTTTACTGACAATGCCGATCAATTACATTCAGACTTAAAAAGTAAAAATGTCAAGGTCGGGGATATCGTTGATATGCCTTCAGGAAAAGTATTTAATTTTGCTGACGATGAGGATAATTATTTCGCCGTTATGGAAAGGAAATAAACATGGGATAACTACAGACTGCTGTATCTAACCCTTAGTACTTCCAATACTACTTCAATTGGGGGAGAGTTGTATGTCAAAAAATAGAATGATTACGAGAGTAGAGAATGATCGAGTGCTAATTCTAGAGCGCATATTCAATGCACCGTGTGACCTCGTATTCACTATGTTTAAAGAGCCTGAGCATCTCAAAAATTGGTGGGGACCAAAAGGCTGGGAACTACCGGTTTGTAATGTCGACTTCAGGCCAGGTGGTGTTTGGCACTATTGCATGAAATGTGTTGATCGGAATCAAGGACAATTTTATGGTATGGAATCTTGGGGGAAAGGAATCTACAAGGCTATTACCGTACCGGAGTTAATTATCTATACAGATTATTTTTCAGATGCGGAGGGCAATATCGATGAGAAATTGCCTTCAACCGAAGTCACGTTGGAATTCATCGATATGGACGGTAAGACAAAACTAATTAATCGGGGAGAATATATTTCCGCTGAGGCTCTCAAGACCGTTATTGACATGGGTATGGAACAAGGTATAACCGAAACTTGGAACCGTCTAGAAGGATATCTAAGCCAAATAAAATAAGATTTATATGTACAGAATATGTTCAACATTTAAATGTATTTATCGAGGAAGGCAGACGAAGTGATCAGTTGAATATTTCATGAGCGAAGGTCTCGGATTACCTTAGGAATATTCAGGCCATATGAAAGCTGATTCTTCTTGGAAGGTAATGGAGAGTATGGCTCATACTCTTACTTATGATGGGATGATTATGGGAGAAACTTAAATCTAAAAAATTAATGGAGGATTTAAAAATGAATACAAATAAACAAACGAACGTAGAAGTTGAAGGTAAAGAAATTATTGTAAAACGAGTTTTTACTGCATCCCGTGATCTAATCTGGAAAGCGTGGACCCAACCAGAACATCTAAAAAACTGGTGGGGACCAAAAGGCTTTTCCATTACGACTTCTGAATTTGAAATGAAACCAGGTGGTATTTGGAGATTTATTATGAAAGGTCCAGATGGCGTTGAATATCCAAATAAAATCACCTTTCAGGAAATTGTAAAGCCAGAGCGTCTCGTGTACACATCTGCCGATGATATAGAGGGTGATCCTGTACAATTTCAGACTATCGTAACTTTCATTGAAGACGACAATAATACATTACTTACACAACGATTAATCTTCCCTTCTACAGAAATTAGGGAATATGTAGTTAAAGAGTATGGAGCTATTGAGGGAGCTAGTCAAACACTTGATCGACTTGAAGCACAGTTGAAAACCATGCTTTAATCCCTTAAAAAATATAGGATGGAACATCTTTTGAATCCGCTTCATATATCAAATGATAATAAAAAGTTATATGATAAATAGGGGTTGCCGTTACCGCTAGAGCAGCTCCTTTCATATTTAACTAAAAAGGGATATGACCTTGAAAATTCTTTATTCAACTATAGGGTGCTTTAATACAATAATGTCGCAGGATAGTTAAAGAAAAAATACATATCAAAGGAGTGGGAGTAATAATAAAGGGATTATATGAAGCACATTTACCTGTAAAAAGTTTAGAAGTGTCAATTAAATTTTACCAAAAATTAGGCTTAAAGTTTGCTTGGCGTGATGAAGAAACTGCTTTCTTTTGGATAGAAGAAGGGAAAAGTTGGATAGGATTGTGGGAAGGAAAGGAGTATCAGACTTCATATCACCCATCTTTAAGACATATTGCTTTTCGAGTTACTTATGAGGATTTAAAAAAGTCTATAAAATGGCTTGAATCCATCCAAGTCGAGGCTGTTCCGTTTGGAAGTAGAAAATCGATTGAGCCATTTGTAAGACCACATCAGGGAAATGCTTCTGTCTATTTTGATGACCCAGATGGAAATAGCTTAGAATTGATGTGTTATATTGAAGTTCCTAATGAATTAAAACATACTACTGAAAAGTTGTCATTTGAAGATTGGGAGGAATTATTAGATAAAAAGCGGCAACAGTAAAGATATAGTTTTTCCGCTAACGGGTGCGTTAATCCAAGAAAGATTAAGGCACTTTTTTGTTGAAGTTATTAAACTATAGGGGCAGTTTAGTGAAA